>NZ_ALVZ01000226.1 GCF_000332055.1 Xenococcus sp. PCC 7305
AATTCCTCCACTTCTTTAAGTGGAACAGGGCATAGTGGTGAGTCTAATTCTCCCACTATGCCAGTTACCTTCTGCCTTCTGCCTTCATTCTTCTGCCTTCGATTTAATAAAATATTAATTTCTGCGACGATTACGATGAGAGTTTCTGTTGGATTGCTCGTTGGCTTTATTGACCTTGAGAGTGCGACCCATCCATTCGGCTCCATCTAGGGCAGCGATCGCTGCCTCTTCTTGAGTTAGTGTCTCCAATCGCACAAAACCAAAACCTCGCATTCGTCCGGTATCACGGTCAGTAATCAGCTTGACTTCTTGTACTGAACCATATTCAGCAAAAACTACTATGAGGTCTTGTTCGCTAGCCTCATAAGATAAATTACCTATAAAAATCGACATCTTTCTCATTATCTCCTCAATCAAAAGTATGTAGAGATCGGATTGTGGAGAAAAGCTTCTTAATATCAGCTATAGAAGTTATTGGTACTGAATCATTAACTTAAATCTACATTCTTCATTCCTGATCATCAGCGTAACGTAGTTTAGGTAAATTGGAGCCAAAACTTTGCCGGATTCTCTGCAAATTAGGACTTTTAACTTCCCTGTCAAGAGCTTTTGACTCTAATACCTATACAAAATTAATTATGAATTTTTGAGTACCGAAGCGTCATTAACAAATACAAACAAGGAACAAAATAAAGTGCCAAAAGTGTTGCTCCACCGACTCCTCCGGCAACACAAATAGCTAAAGGACTCCAAAATTTACTTCCCAAGATTAATAAAGGAATAAAACCTACTATTGTAGTAATTGTCGTTGTCAAAACATGACGAGTAGCGCGAAAGATCACTTCTACTATTGCTTGGCGGTTTCCCGAAGAAGCTTGAGGATGATTGCTTAAAGAGGCTAAAACTACAATAGAATCATTGATTGCAACCCCAATCAAGCCTACAATGCCTAAAATTGCCATAAATCCTAAAGGATAGTTAAACCACCATAAAGAGAATAATCCCAAACCAATAGAGCCAATGCCGACTAAGATAATGATCCCGGCAGCGCGAAAAGAATTAAAAGAAAGAACCAGAATTGCCATCATCAAAACCAACAAGACACTCACGAGAGACATTAGATTGCCGACTGTCTGATCTCTTTCTTGGGCTTCACCGCCAATTTCGAGGGAATAGCCCGCAGGAAATTGGATATTACTCGCTTCCATTTTTTCCTTAAACTCAGCCAAAACCGTTGAAGGTAATAACCCCGCAGTGACAAAACCATGAATAGTATTCACCCTTTTCCCATTACGTCTGCTTATGCTGGCGAGTTCTGGCACTAGTTCAATTTTGCTGACCGTGGATAAAGGAATCGGCGCTAAATTACCTGTAGAATTTAAGTTATTAGGTAATAATTCTAAGGTAGTAATCTGATCTAAATCAGCGCGATCGCGATTAGTAAGACGAACTCGAACCGGTATTTCTTCTGTATCCTCGATCATAGAGCCGCCTAGGGTGCCTTCAAGATGAGCATTAAGTTGTTGGGCAATCATCGTATTATCCAGCCCAGTAAGCTTAGCCTCTTCCTCATCTAAATTGAAAGCTAATTTGGGTAAAGCATCAGATATGCTAGCACGGGTAGAGGTAATACCTTTAACTTGAGCTAAAACTAAACGAACTTTTTTCCCCAGTTCTCTGAGAATATTTAAATCAGAACCATAAAGCCGTAGCTCAATAGGCGCTGGCAGATAAGGCCCCTGTTCCAATTGTCTGACCAATACTTGAACAGAGGGAAATTTGTGGTTAAGTTCTATTTGCAAACGAGAAATTAAGGCTGCTACTTTCTGTTGTGAATTAAGCTGGACAATACCATGAGCAAAATTAGGACGATTTGAGGTTCTTCTGGGCAAATTATAGTAAAAAGATGGGGCCTCGGTGCCTAAAAACCAATGTACATCAGTAATTTCTGGATGCCTAAGTATAATAGTACGAGCTTTTTCTGCCAAAAACTGAGTTTTTTCTAGAGAAGCCGAAGCAGGTAATTCAAACTCAATATGAAACTGATCTCTCTCCGTGGGGGGGAAAAATTGTTCGGCAAGAGTCGCAGCCTTCAGAAATCCTGTTACTGGCAAAATAAGAGCTAATACAATTCCCAAAATAGGTTTCCTCAAGATAAAATTGAGGGAAAAGCGATAAATTTTGCTCAGATAGGCATTAGAAAAACCTTGATTCCAAAATTGAGAGTAATTTTTTCTAGCTTTTTTATTATTTAACTTAGCGAAAAAGCTTGTTTTCTCAAGTTGATTGATTCTTCCTGCCAGAGCTGGAATAATAGTTAGAGAAAGAAATAAAGAACTCAGCAGAGAAATAATTACCCCCAAACCAATAGTGCTGACAAATTCGCCTGTACTTCCTGGTAATAAGGCAATGGGAAGAAAGGTTAAAATAGTGGTGAAATTAGAAGCAAGTAAGGGAATTGCTAAATAAGTGACAGTTTGAGAAATAGCCTTTTGGGGTTTAAGTCCTTGTTTGAGTAAATGTTCTACTTCATCAACAACCACGATCGCATTATCAATTAATAAACCTAAAGCAATTACTAATCCTGTTACCGATACCTGATGTAGAGGAAT
The DNA here is from genome assembly GCF_000332055.1 of Xenococcus sp. PCC 7305. Classification (GTDB taxonomy): domain Bacteria; phylum Cyanobacteriota; class Cyanobacteriia; order Cyanobacteriales; family Xenococcaceae; genus Xenococcus. The sequence continues at coordinate 2,613 of NZ_ALVZ01000226.1, forward strand.
AGAACATGCACTCATCGCGCCAAAAACCATCAGTAATGATAAAGGTAAAGCAGAGCTTACTACTAGCGCCGATTGCCATCCCATCATGAAGAAAGTGCTAGCAAAAACGAGTAATGCTCCTAACGCCAGATTTTGAAATAAGGTATTGAGGCGATTGGTGACATAAATATTTTGATCGGAAATAATATCTAAACTAATTCCTTGGGGAAGCTGTTGTCGAAATTGTTCTAAGTTTTGATGAGCTCTAATTGCCCATTGATCTATGCGTTGCGTGGTATCAATGCGAGCTGCTAGGCTAACCCCCATTTTTCCATTGATAATCGCGAGTTCTGGTGGTGGTTCTCTAATGCCTTTGGTTACTAGGGCAATATCACCTAAGCGAGCTATTTGCCCTGAATTACCGAAGCTGATGGGAATATTTCTAATCCTGTCTAAAGAATCTAATTCGGTTTCAACTTCAATGAGTAAGTCATTATTTTTGTTATAAAGTTGACCAGTGGTAATTTTGGCATCACTAAGACGAATTTGTTGTGATAATTCTTGGGGTTTGATGTTGAGAGCGGCAAGATTTTCGGGATTAATTGCTACGATAATTTCTTCTAGGGGTTCGGCAAATAAATTTACTTCCTCAGTACCAGGTATGCTACGAATTTGTTCTTGAAATTTTAGGGCTAGGCGTCTGAGAATGGCATAGTTAGCTGGGGAATCTAAGTTCCAAGTTATCCCGACAATTAAGCTATAAGCTTTGATATCTATTTCTTTATATTCTGATTCTAAAGCATCTGAGGGTAATTGGGATGTGACATCTGCTAAAAGATCTCTCACTTCACTCCAAACCTGGTCAAAATTGCTTACAGTGTCTTTTAATTCAATGCTAATAAAAGAGCTACCAAGTTTGGAGATAGAATCAAGGGTTTTGATTTCTTCAATTTCTAATAATTCTTGTTCTATTTTTTCTGTCACTAAAGATTCAACTCTTTGAGCGCTAGCCCCAGGGAAAGGAATGACAATATAGGAGCTGAGACCACTCAACTCGGGGTCTTCCATGCGCGGCAGCAATTGAAATGAAGAAATGCCCCAGACTAAGATCAGAAAAATTGTGAGGATTAGTAGTCTAAAATTACGATAAAAAAGATGACCCATAAGTACCTAGGCAAAATTCATTGTATATTTTGGGGTTTTGGGGGATTAGGGGATTTGGGAATTGCGGTGCGGCCCCGGTGCCCTAAAGGATACACCTTCGGATAATTTTTAATCACCTAGGGAACGCGCATCGTTGGGGAAAAGAAGATAGCTAATTTCAAATTTACACAAATAATTTTGCTCACCTACATAATTTAATTTTCAAATGTTACCAATTGTCCCGGGACTAGACGATGAATGCCATCGGTGATTACTTGATCCTGGGGTTGGAGAGTGCCCCGAACTAAAATGCGATCGCTTTGGATCTGGAGAATTTCTACTGCTTTTTGCTCAACTTTAAACACAGATTGTTGTTCGGTGCGAATATCCTCTTGCTTCCCTAAAACGTAACAAGTCCACAAACCTCTTTCTCCTTCTACTAAGGCAGTTATCGGTAACCAATAGCCGGTCGTCTGAATCTTTTCGGTTAATTGGAGGGTGGCAATTTGTCCGGAGAAAAGCTCGATTTCTGCTCCTGGTTGGATTTTTAGAATAATGGTTAAGGTCCGAGTGCTAGGATCAAGTTCTGGCAAAATTGAGCTGACTTGAGCTTGATAGGTTCGATTGTCAATTTTTAAGGGAAAAATGTCACCTAGATCTATCTGAGCCGCATTTTGGGCAGGAACCCCGATATGGGCTTCTAATTGGCTATCTTCTACTAGTTTTAAAATAGTTTGACCCGTTTGTACGATAGTTCCTTCGTCAACTAAACGAGCTGAGATTATTCCAGTGAAAGGAGCTTTTAAAACTGCTTTTTGAATCTCTAGTTCTAAATTAGCAATTTTTAAATCTTGCAGTTCAATTAAGGCTTTTTGCCCCTCTATTTGTTCAAAACGTGTTCCTGCTAATAATTCATCTAATTGACTTCGGTATTGATCTAAACGAGCTTGGATGGTAGCTACTTCATTGCTCGCCTCGTCTAGTTGCTCTTGAGCAATTGCTCCTTGGGCATGTAAATTTTTGCGGCGATCGCTCTTCTCTTGGGCTAGTTTTAATTCTGTTTTTAATTGTCTGACCTGGGCTTGAGCCGTGGCAATAGTTTCTACTCTGGAGCCATTTTCCATTTCCTGGAGCTGCGAAACCATTTGTTTGCGTTGAGCTAATAATTCCTGTTGCGTAATTTTTAGACTACGAGTATCCAATAAAGCCAGAGGCATTCCTTTGGTCACTCTATTGCCTTGATCAACATTAATTACTGTCAATTTTCCCGGAATTTCAAAACCAAGTTCACTATTTCTTTGAGGTACGATTGTCCCTGTATAATTACGAAATACCCTGGCATAATTTACAGGAGTAATGGTTTTTGCTACAACAGGAATCAGACTAATAGATGGTGATGATTCTCTTGCTGATTTCTCGTTATTTTGCGATTGAGCAGCTAGATCAGATAAAAAAAATCTTCTTATCGGAGTAATGAGAAAAAAACAAAAAATGAAGGAACAAATAATGATAATACTCCACAATAATCTATTTTGCCTTAACTTTCCTTGGCTCATATTTCGCCCTATTCATACTTTGAATCTTACCCACTATAGCAATAGTATTTGAAATGAGATAACAAGTTCAGAAACTCACAATTAAAATTTCTTCCTCATCTTCCTTAAATCCCGATACCCTTAAGTGAGTTAACTAGCTTAAATCTAGTCTGTGACGCATAAGTTAGGTGGAATTAAGGAAGACAATAGTAGTTTTATAAAGTTATTATATTTTGTAGCACAACCACTTAAGTATATTACGAGAGTTTCTAGTTGTTTCTCTTAGTAAAATTTTATTAGGCTAATGAAATTTGAGTGAATTTTTGTCAAGATAATAGCGAGCTATTTATTGCAATTTTAAGATATGAATCCTGTACCTGACTTAAAGAAAGATTCTGGGGTTTCTCTGGGACAAACGGAACAAGAGCAATTAAAATTTCTGGAGCTTTTAAAATTTCTGGAGCTTTATCAAATCATGTTTACTGCCAGAGAAATTGACCTGCTGGAGGAGCAATATACAACTAGAGGAGAGGCTTTTTTTCACGTATCAGGAGCAGGACATGAAGCTGTTGCAACTATTAATCCTTATCTAATTCCCGAAGACTATTTGCATTGTCATTATCGAGATAAGGCTTTGATGCTGGCTCGGGGGATCTCGGTGGAAATGTTTTTCCATAGTCTTTTTTGCAAAGATGCGTCTCATTCTCGGGGGCGGCAGATGAGCGCACATATGAGCGATCCTACGACCAATATTTTGAGTTTAGTTGGGCCTGTGGGCAATAATGCCTTACAAGCTGTGGGCGTTGCTGCTGAAATTAAAGATCAACCGCAAAACCCTCTGGTGTTTTGTTCCTTGGGTGATGGTACTAGTCAACAGGGAGAAGTTTTAGAGGCGATCGCAGAGGCCGTACGTTGGCAATTACCTGTTTTATTTCTCATTGAGGATAATCGTTTTTCGATTTCTACTCGCACAGAGAAAAAGACTTTCTATAATTTGCTAGATGGCATAGTAGATAATTTCTATGGTTTGCCGATTCACCATTTAGAGGGTAAAAATCCCCTTCTTTGTGACCAAGTTTTCCAAAAAATTGTTTCTGAGATCAGGGAAACTCGCAAACCAGCCTTAGCCTTAATGAAGCTGGAGCGACTAACTAGTCATACCAATACGGATGATCAATCGATCTATCGTGATCGTCAAGAGATCGAACAAGTTAGACAAGAATATGATCCGATTAAAATTCTAAGATTTGAGCTAGAAAAATTGGGCTGTGACGCTCAAGAATTAGTGTCTATTGAGGGAAATATTCGCTCAATAGTTAAACAAGCAGCAAAAGATGCTCAATTCAGTAATGAACCCCAGGCTTATTTTGCGGCTAAAGCTCCTCTCCCTCAGCATTTGTCGAAAACCGCAACAGAATATGTAGGAAACTCCGATTCTAGGCGTGTAACCATGCTGAATGCCATGAATAAAGTTTTAGGCGATCGCCTAGAGCAAGATTCTCGGGTTTTTTTGTATGGGGAGGATATTGAAGATCCCAAAGGCGATGTCTTCGGCGTTACCAAAGGATTAAGCCGTAAATTTCCTGGTCGAGTTGTTAATTCTCCCTTAAGTGAATCTACTATTGTAGGGACTGCTGTCGGCAGAGCCTTGGCTGGCGGTCGCCCTGTCGCCTTTCTCCAATTTGCTGATTTTTTACCTTTGGCTTTTAATCAGATTGTCTCCGAATTAGGCAGTATGTATTGGCGAAGCGATGGTGGTTGGCAATGTCCTGTCATTATTCTGATTACTTGTGGTGGCTATCGTCCTGGTTTAGGGCCTTTTCATGCTCAATCCTTAGAAGCGATCGCAGTTCATACTCCTGGTCTTGATGTGGCAATGCCTTCGACCGCTGGAGATGCAGCAGGAATGCTAAACGCTGCCTTTGATTCGGGAAGACCAACCCTATTTTTCTATCCCAAAAGTTGCTTAAATCTAGTCGATTTAGCTGCTACGACTTCCGATGATCCCCAGCGCCATTGCGTTCCGGTGGGTAAAGCCAAAATAGTTCGTGCTGGCAGTGATATTACCTTCGTCGGTTATGGCAACGCGATCGCTAGATGTTTACAAGCAGCAGATGCTCTGGATATCGAGGGCATTAAATCAGAAGTTATAGATCTGCGCTGGCTGGCTCCTTGGGACGAAGAAACAGTTCTCAAATCTGTTAATAAAACTGGAAAATTAATTGTTGTTCATGAAGATAATCAAAGTTGCGGCATGGGTGCCGAAATATTAGCGGTAGTAGCCGAAAAATCCTCAACTCCCGTGACAGCAAGACGAGTAACCAGAGCAGATACCTATGTTCCTTGTAATTTTGGTAATCAACTAGAGATCTTGCCTTCCTATAAACGCATTTTAGAAACAGCGGCAGACTTATTAGATTTAGATCTAGATTGGATAACTCCCCCAGCTACAGAAGAAGGAATCTTTATGGTGGATGCGATCGGCGTTGGACCTTCCGATGAGACGGTAATTGTTCTGGAATTGGATATCTCAGAGGGAGCAGAAGTTGCCGAAGGTCAATGTTTAGGGGTTTTAGAAGCTTCCAAGGCCGCTTTTGATTTAGAAGCCCCAGTTCAAGGTGTCGTTGAGAAAATTTATGTCACAGAGGATCAAGAAGTTGCTGTAGGTCAGCCTTTATTTAAAATTCGGATTGACAAGGATCATATTCCTGCTCCGAAACCCATTACCCGAGAAGATCCTGGTCAACCAGTTATCAAAAGAAGACAAGCTGTTACTACTGCGACCCAATTGATGAGCCGGGCAACTAAATTAAAGATTGGGATTCAAGGGATTGCCTGTGTCTTAGGCTCCAAAAATATTACTAATGAAGAAGTTGTGCAATCAATTGCCGGGAAAGAAGCGAATGATGTTTTAAAACTCACCGGAATTGCCAGCCGTCATTGGATTGAGCCAGGAGAAACGGTGTTAACTCTGGCAAAAGACGCAGCTCAAAAAGTTTTAGCGGCGCAACAAGTTCAGATTCATGATATTGACCTCATTATTTGCACTACTGGGACACCTTCTCAGATAACGCCATCCCTAGCTTGTCAATTATTGTATGAGTTGGCAGGAAGTGATTATGAATGCCCAGCTTATGATCTCAATGCTGCTTGTAGTGGCTATTTATATGCTCTGCAAAATGCCTATTTATATTTACGAAAGCATCCTTCTTCCAAGGTTTTACTAGTTACTTCAGAAATATTATCACCTCTTTTAGATCCGCAAAATTTCGATACCCAGATTATTTTTTCCGATGGTGCAACCGCAACTATATTATGCGGGGAAGCTCATTTGGATTCTTGTTCTTTTGTGGTTAACGAACCTATCTTGAGTGGCAGTGGGGAACCGTTGGATTCTTTATATGTTCCTACGGTTAATAGCAGTCAGAACATTTCGATGAAAGGCAGAAAAGTTTTTACTAAAGCTGTCAAGAAAATGACAAGTGTTTTAAATCAAGCTTGTACGAAAGAAAATATCAAAGTTACTGAGCTTGATTTAGTGATACCCCACCAAGCTAATCAACGAATTATTGACGCGATCGCCAAAAAAATTGGTTTTCCAGAGAAAGTTGCCTCCAACATCAAACATCACGGCAATACATCTTCAAGTTCTATTCCTATTTATCTGGCGGAAAACTGGAGCACTCTCCAAAGCAAAAAGACCCTGGCCTTAACCGCATTTGGGGGTGGATTTACCTATGCTGCTGCTATTTTAAATAGCTTAAGAAGATAAGTCATCCCAATGAGGCAAAAGATGAATTAGTAATACTAAAGGTTAATCAAGCTGTAAATCAAAAATTATCAACAAAATCAAAAAACAAATGACAAAAACACAAATTAACAAAAAAACTCTGTTAGAAATTCAGGCATGGTTAGTTAATTATTTAGCTAAATCTTTGGAAGTAGAAACAACAGAAATTGATATTAAGGCATCTTTTGATGAATATTCTTTAAATTCCCATGATGCTATTTACTTAACTGGGGAATTGGAAGAATGGTTGGGATTTGAATTAGAAGCTACTTTGCTCTATGAATATACTAACATCAAAGAACTTTCTGAACATTTAGATTCGCAAGATTTGTAATGATTACTCTTCAGTTTTAGTCGCTTATATAGCAATTCTTTTTCTCGTGAGGTACAGCAAATCTAAGCTTTCGGGAACAGGGAACAGGGAACGGGGAATAGGGAATAGAAAGTACGTGTACCTCATAAATCTGAGAAACGCCATAGTTAAATTATTATGATAATGAAAAAATCAAGTTTTTTTAAAAACAAGTTGGTTTGGATCACAGGAGCATCTTCTGGAATTGGAGAGCATCTTACTTATCAACTCGCAAATCTTGAAGCTAATTTGGTTATTTCAGCTCGTACAGAAAGTGAATTGCAGCGAGTAAAAGCTAATTGCAATAATAACGCCAATATTATGGTTTTGCCCCTTGATTTATCTGATATTAATTCAATTAAAGATAAGGTTAAAAAAGTAAAAGAAGTATTTGGCAAAATTGATATTTTAATAAATAATGCTGGAATTGGTCAAAATGGATTTGTAGCCGATACCCAAATTAATATTTATCAGAAAGTTCTAGATATTAATTTAATAGGTACAATTACTTTGACTAAAGCTGTAGCTCCTATTCTACAAGCACAAGGACATGGTCAAATAACTATTGTTAGCAGTATTTTAGGACATGTAGTTTTGCCTAAGTATTCAGCTTATAGTATGTCTAAACATGCTTTAAATGCCTTTGCTCACACCATTAGATTAGAACTAAAAAAAGATAATATTCAAGTCCTACTTGTTTGTCCAGGGGCAACTCAAACCAATATGGAAGAGAAAGCAATTAATGGTTCTGGGAAAGTTATGGGAATAAAACCTAAAGAATATGAAACTTGGCTGCTTCCTGAAAAAGTTGCCCAAAAAATTATCATTGGTATCCAATCAGGAAAACGAGAAGTTATAATTGGTCATTGCTATGAAAAATTGGCGGTATTCATCAATCGCTATTTTCCTTCAATCTATTTCAAATTAGCAGTTGACTTTGAATAAAAGATTTTAAGCTTTACATTATTTTTTCTGTTAAAGATACAGCTTTAAAATGACAAAGAATATCATTAAAAATTAATATTAAGCAATAAAATATTTATAAATTTGTTAAACAAAAAAGAGCCTTAAGCAGAAAAATGAGATATGTTTCAGGCATAATGCCACTATTTATGACAATAATTTCCTTGGCTATTGTAGTTATTGAATGGATTACACTGACAATCACTAAGAAAATTGAAAGCCATAAGGAAGGAATTGTCAATATTTCTAGTGCGGCTTTAACTTATATCCCAATTTTTATCACCAATAAATTGATAACTATTTCCTTAATGTTCTGGATTTATCAATATAGATTATTCGATCTAAAATTTGATTGGTATGTCTGGATATTAGCCTATATAGGATATGATTTTATGTCCTATGCCATTCATTATTTATCTCATAAAGTCCGTCTTTTTTGGTGTATTCATACAGTGCATCATTCTCCAAAGGAAATGAAAGCATCTGTTGCTTTTAGAGGTTCTTTTGCCGAATTCATCCTGGCTCCTCATCTAACTCTGTGGCTTCCTATTTTAGGATTTCATCCTCTTTTGATCATAATAATTGATGGAATTGGTCAACTTTATGGTGTCCCGCTTCACCTCAACCAACATATATTCCCAGATTCAAAATATTCCGGAATACAAAAATTCTTGATTACACCATCAGTACATAGACTTCACCATGCCAAGAATGATATTTATCTAGATAGAAATTATGGTCTAACATTTAGGATTTGGGACTATCTATTCCAAACCTCTCAGGTAGAATTACAGCAAGAAAAACCCATTTATGGCATAAGCAAAAACATTAACAGCGAAAACCTATTAGTTTCCCAAACTGATGAGTTTATTGAACTATGGCAAGATATCAAAAATGCTCCTAGTTGGCTTGACAAAATTAAATATTTGGTGATGCCTCCTGGCTGGAATTATATTAATGGAGGATATACAGCTGAAAATATAAGAAACAATGCCTTATTGAAACTATAGTTTCATTTTTTACGAAAAAAAATAGCTCCTAAAAAACAAAAAACATGCCTAAAAATCTTCATGCTCATTGGGTAAAAACTATCGATAAACTTGTTGAAAATGGCATCAAGCAAGGTTTAAATCAACATTTTACTGATAATGAATTTCTGAATGGAAGAATTATAACTCTTCAAGATCGCAATTATGTTAACTTTGGCTCCTGTAGCTATTTGGGCCTAGAACAACATCATAAATTAATTGATGGAGTTACAGACGCAGTAAGAAAATATGGCACACAATTTTCTTCTTCTAGGGCTTATGTCGCCGTCGGACTGTATCAAGAATTAGAAACTTTATTACAAGAGATTTTTGATAAACCTGTTGTCGTTACAGCCAGTACAACTTTAGGGCATTTATCAGCTTTACCAATTTTGATAGGAGATAATGATTGTATTCTTCTCGACTATCAAGTTCATTCCAGTGTGCAAATGGCCGCGCAAGTGCCTAAAGCTCGTGGAGTTGATGTGGAAATTCTGCGTCACAATTCCATGACGCAACTAGAAGAAACCATCAAAAAAATTAAACATAAATACGATAAAATCTGGTACTTGGCTGATGGTATTTACTCTATGTATGGAGATGTAGCACCTTTACCAGAGTTAGTCCGTTTATTGGATACTTATCCACAGCTTTATGCCTATATTGATGATGCTCATGGTATGAGTTGGACGGGGAAAAATGGTAGAGGCTATGTTCGCAGTCAAATCGACCATCATTCTAAAATGGTATTAGCAGTTTCGTTGAATAAATCCTTTGCTAGTGCGGGGGGAGCCTTAGTCTTTCCTAATGAAACTTTCACTAGCCAAGTTAAAAATTGTGGCAATACCATGATTTTTTCTGGGCCAATTCAACCACCAATGCTCGGGGGTGGCGTGGCTTCGGCTAAACTCCATTTATCAGAGGAAATTGTAGATTATCAGAATGAATTAAAGGAGCTCATTAAATATACAAATCAATGTATTACTGAGCTAAATATCCCTCAAGTTGAAATTAATGATAATCCGATCTTTTTTATTCCTGTTGGCCTAGTTAAACCTATTCAATCTTTTGTCTCTCGAATAATTAAAGATGGATTTTTTGTTAACCCTGCGGCCTTTCCGGCAACGCCAATGAAACAAGGTGGGATACGTTTTTCTCTGACTCGTCACATATTGAAACGTGATATAGAACAACTTCTTGAGCGGATTGCTTTTCACTATCCTGTAGTCTTACAAGAACATAATTTTACGGAACAAGATGTAGCCAAGAATTTCCAGATTCCTGAGTTTCAAATTCAATCAAGTCAGGAAAAATTTGGCTTTGTTTCGCTGAAAAATCATTCATCTTCTAAGCTTGATATTCAATTTACTCGTCGCTTAAAGGACATTAATGCTCAAGAATGGGATAATCTATTTGCGACCAAAGGTAACTTTACTTACTCTAGTATTGAATTACTGGAAAAGGTTTTTACATCACAAGATAATGAGCCAGAAAATCAGTGGGATTTTTTCTATTTTATAGTCAAAGATGAAGCTGATAAAATTGTTTTAGCGACATTTTATACCTGTGCCAAAATAAAAGAAGATATGTTCTCTTCTCAAGAAGTATCAAAAAAAGTAGAAGCGATGCGTCTTGATGATCCAGATTATCTTACTGGCAAAGCAGTGATGTTAGGATGTCTGATGTCTAAAGGAGAACATCTTTATCTTAATCGTCAGCATTCTCGATGGAAACAGGCACTTCGTTTATTGGTTGAGCAAATTTCTCTTACGGTACAAGAATATCAAGCATCTCAGGTGTTATTAAGAGATTTTCCCTTGAATGACGATGAAGAATTAAAAAATACAATGTTTGACCTTGGTTTTGTGCAATTACCTTTACTAGATATATGTATTATGCAGGATTTGTCTTGGTCAACTCACCAAGAATATATGACTAGGTTAGGACGTAAGTATCGTTACAATGTCAAAAAAGAAATATTGGCCTATGAATCTCAATTTGAAGTAATTATTGATTCTGAGATGTCACCAAGGGAAATTCGCCACAGTTATGAACTATATCGTCAAGTTCAACAAAGAGCTTATGAGTTGAATGTTTATCCGCTTCCCTATGCCTTTTTTGAAGCAATTTGTCATCATCCTGACTATGATATTATGCGGCTTTATCTCAAGGATGATCCAGCATCTAGAGCTGAGGAGAAACCAGTGGCAGTTATGTTTAGCTTTGTGAATGCCGGTGTTTATTCGGCTTTAATTGTTGGTTTGGACTATCAATATTTAAGAACTCACAATATCTATAAACAAATTCTTTATCAAACTGTACAAAGATCTAGGGAGTTAGAATGTCAAACTTTAGACTTGGCTTACACCGCAGTTTTAGAAAAGAAAAAAGTTGGAGCTAGACCTCATCCGATGTGTGCCTATGTTCAATCTTTGGATCGTTATAGCCAGGCAGTACTTGATGCGATGGTAGTTTGATTTTTTCGAAAAAAGTAATAAATTTTTATCTCTATTTATCAATATGATCAATCAAAAATTTAAGTTTTTGCCTCAACATCAATTAAATTCTATGGCTGATATTCTTAGTTATCAGGCGGCAACTAAACCCAATGCAACAGCATATATTTTTCTGCAAAATGGGGAGAGAGAAACGGCTAGAATAACTTATCAAGAATTGGAGAAAAAAGCCAAAGAAATAGCTGTTTATCTTCAGGCATGGCAAGGAGAAAGAGCCTTATTACTTTATCCGCCTGGATTGGAATTTGTTACCGCATTTTTTGGTTGTTTATATGCAGGAGTTATTGCCATTCCTGTTTATCCCCCACGGCGTAATCAAAAGTTATCTCGCTTACTGATGATTGTTAATGATGCTGAAGCAAACTTAGCATTCACAACTACGGCAATTTATGATGATATTCAAAAAAGATGGACTGAAGAAACCAAGTTAGCCAATCTAAAATTGATTGCTACAGATACGATTGAAGCTAATAGTCAAGATTTTATTGTTAAATCCATTGCTCCTGAAAGTTTAGCTTTTTTACAATATACTTCTGGGACAACAGGAAAGCCCAAAGGGGTCATGGTTAGTCATGGCAATATTGTTCACAATCAACAGGTAATTCATCGTGCTAGTCTGCTAAACGAGGAGAGTATTATTGTCAGTTGGTTGCCGATGTTTCATGATTTAGGATTAATTGGCAACGTTTTATATTCAGTTTATTTGGGATCTTCTATTATTTTGATGCCTCCGGTGGCCTTTCTCCAAAAACCGATACGTTGGTTAAGAGCGATCGCGAAATATCAAGGGAATGCTAGTGGTGGGCCTAATTTTGCTTACAATGCTTGCATTGAAAAAATTAAGCCAGAACAGTTAGAAGATCTCGATCTTAGTAGTTGGCAGATCGCTTTTAATTGTGGGGAAAATGTTTTAGCGAAAACTATAGAACAATTTAGTACCAAATTTGCTCTCTATGGTTTTAGTAAAAATTCTTTTTATCCTTATTATGGATTAGCAGAAGGAACTTTATTTGTTACGGGAAGACAAAAAAATACGGAGCTGATTATTAAAGATTTTGAGGCTACGGCTTTGGAGCAAAATCAGGTGCTTGAAAGTGCAGCAAATAAATTATCTTCTCGTCGGTTAGTTAGTTGTGGTCATTGTTGTTTGGATGATCAAGTAGTAATTGCTAATCCTCAAACTTTAACTTCTTGCCCTGAGGGGGAAGTAGGGGAAATTTGGGTTTCAGGAAAAACTGTTGCTCTAGGATATTGGCAACAAAATGACAATGCTACATTTAAAGCTTTTCTTAAAGATAGAGTGGAAGGTCCATTTTTACGTACTGGGGATTTAGGTTTTGTATGGCAAGGTGAGCTGTATATTACGGGTCGTCTCAAAGAAGTTATTATTATCAGAGGGCAAAATCATTATCCTCAAGATCTAGAATTTACAGTACAACAAACTCATCAAGCTTTAAGAAAGAATCACGGAGCAGCTTTTACTGTAGATATTGATGGTCAAGAGAAATTAATTATCGTTCAAGAAATAGAACGTCAGTACCGAAAAACCTTCAATAAACAGGAGCTCACTCGTCTGATCAATAAAAATGTTACAGCTCAACATGGATTGGATATTCATACTATTCTCTTTGTCAAACCTGGTGCGATCGCTAAAACTTCTAGTGGCAAAATTCAACGTCTGATTTGTCGAGAAATATTTCTTCGAGGAGAATTTATTAGTTTAGGTGAGACCAAACAATTAGCAAAGCTCTCTATGTAAAACAAATAATACTGCTACATTAAAAGGCGATTACCCATAAAAAAATAATCGCCGAGACCTCTTGCTAGGTTTCAGCGATCGCATTGGACTATGAATTATTGGACTATGAATTAATGATTGGTCGATTAGGCTTACTAGGTCGTTCTCTCGAACCTCTTCTGCGGTCGGAATCTCGCGACCCTTTGCGTCCTTCCCGACCACGAGGTGCATCACCGTTAAATGACTTTTCTTTAGAGGAAAGATCTTCGTTGCCGTAGATATCTAAATGTATGTGCTGATTGACATTAGCCGCAGCAGTCTTCAAAACAGTTCTAATTGCTTTAATATTACGACCACCACGCCCGAACACCTTACCCTTATCATTGGTGTCGAAAGCAACTCTTAGCCAAAGTTTCTTGGTACTGGCCACCTGTTCGCAATGAATAGACAGGGTTTGGGGATCTTCCAAAAAAGGCTCTAAAAGAAATGACACCAGCCCCGCGTAATCAGGACTGGCATTGTTCTGACTAGCAGATAATGCTGGGTCGTTAGGCATGAACTTGCTCAAAAACTTTAGCTCTAGTTAAAATGTTTTTTACGGTATCAGAAGGTTGTGCTCCTTGTTGCAGACGTTTCACGATCGCAGGAACATTTAGTCTAGTCTCATCAGTTCTAGGATTATAAAAACCCAATTCTTCAATGGGGCGACCATTCCGGCGTCTTTTACTTTCGATCGCGACTATCCGATAGCTAGCCTCTCTCTTTTTTCCAAATTTCTTTAAACGGATTTTTACCATATTACCTCAAAAGTCTTGTTTGCTGATTGTAAGCGATTGACTGTAGATTCCCAATATTGAGCCTCAGAACTAATTATTATATCATTGGAAATCTACAATCTAACTAGATATTTCAATAATGACCTCAAACCAGTCTTTGAGAATAAATAGATCACCGAGTCATGAAAGCATTGGTCGCTCGACAAGAATCAACATTTAACAATACTTCTGCGGGCAATTGAGAAAACCATTGATTGCTAAATTGCTCTAGGTTTTTGCTTTTTAAAAAACCGTTGATCATATCTTGCCATTGACGATCATTATCGGGAAGTAAAATCCCATAATAATCACAAGTTAGAGGTTGCTGAGGGAAGAGTAGATAATCACCACTGGTTAAGCCTTGGCGTTCGATTTCCTGGCTAGACAAAATGCTGCTACTGGCAAAGGCATCAATGGACTTATTTTGTAGAGCTCCTACTGCTCTGGCGATCGCATTTTCCCCTTCAAAATACATTTTTTCCGCTGTGGGATATTTTGCTTCAATGAACTTTTCTGTCGTGGTATTTCTAACTACACCAATAGTGAAATCTGCCAAATCTGCAATTTTCCCGACCTGCTCAGCCCAGTCACTAGAGACCAGAAACTTAGTTCCCGTGGCAAAGAAGGGTTGAGAGAAAGTGAGATCCTCAATATCATTCCTAATGGAATTGGGACCGCATTCGAGATGGACTTGGTCCTGTTGTACTAGTTGATAGCGATTTGAGACATTAGAAGGCAATTTGACGACTTGAATCCCGCCAGGCCGGTTCAACGCTATTTCGAGATGCTGTTCTAGCGAATTGATAAAACTAGCACAGTAACCAGACCAATTTGCATTTTCCTCTAGAAACCCGAAGGGTTTGGCATCGCTTCTTACCGCCACTTTTAGGACTCCAGTGCGCTCAATTTCCTCTAAAATTGACTCCTCTCGTGGGGCTTTAGCTACCGTCACAGGATTGGGCAGCAAGGGAAAAGGTGGCTTTTTGCCGTAGGCAGTTTCTAGTTGTTCTGGTTGCAAAGATTGAGTCAGATAAAGACGAATATCCGCTTCTTGGGACATCTTCTTAGTATGAGCCGCCGTGAGATAGGGTTTATATTCTGCTAATTCTCGTAGATGATAATTAAAGAAAGCAACCGACATTGTCTTGAGATAATCATAGGCGATCGCGCTTTGGCCATTTAGTTGGTTGGAACTATCCAGCGCAGGCATGCCCTCTAGTCCCACTTGCTCTACAGTAGAAAAATGAGTTCCTGGATCTAGTAAAGTAAAATACCGCTCGGGGGTTTCTAACCAGAAAAAAGGATGAATTTGATTTTGAACAGGGGGAACCGTGGTGTCTTTGCTGCTAGACCAAATCATCGTGGGGATCTCAAGAGTGGCCATTCCCTCAGGGCCGAAAATTGGATTAGTTAGGGGATATACGGCAAAGACAGCCTTGATGCGAGGATCTCTTAACTGAAAACTAATCGGTGGGAGATGTTGCGCTTGGCACTGAAAGTAAAAACTAAAAACAGGGTTCAAATCGTCTTGACTGCATTCTGCTGCTAGTCTAGGTTGATTAATTTCTGCTCCTGCGATCGCAAGTGCACTATAACCCCCGAAAGAATAACCAAAAACGCCTACCTGCTCCAGATTGAGTTTAGCTGCCCATTGCGGGTCTTGGGCTGTCAAATTCTCTAATTCATCTAACAAGTAAGTCACATCCAAGGGACGACTAATAAATTCAGCAGGATTAATCCAACCGCTTAGTTCTCTATTGGGCGAGGCCATACGCTGAGCTAAATTAGTTCCATGATGCTCGATAGAGGCCACCGCATAACCAAAGGAGGCCAATTGTTGAGCTACATAGCCATAGGTATCTGGGGTCGCGCCAAAGCCTTGGGTGATAATGATTAAAGGAGCTGGGTCAGGATTGTCCTGGGGAAGATATAAGTCAAAATCTAAAGTATAGGAAGAAGCTAGTCCAATATTAATTGAGCGCAAACTATCAACTTCAAAAGACATTGTTTGCTTGCTTACTTGCCAAGGACCAGGTTGGCTCAAATCTTCAAGTTGCGAGACATCGAGGCGCGAGTTTTGCGCTTCCGCTTCCGACTGCTGAATAATTTCTGTGACGACTGCTTTTTGATAGCTAGATAACTTGGCTAAATCTCGTCCAATCTGAATTAAATAATCAGAGTCGAGATAAATATCTTTGGTGGGAAAATGACGTAAAAAATTAATTACCGTGAGACCTTCTTCCTCATCTGCTGCGGACAAAATTGCCGCGGCTCTCATGCCATAAAAGCCATTAACCCCAGGACTTATCTTGACAGCTTTACCTATCTTGTTAAGTATTTCTTCAGCTATGGGAAGACGGGCGTAACGGGCAAGAAAAGCAGGCTCAATGTCAAAGCGCTGTTGAAGAAGTTCTCGTAGTTGAACTTTGGTGGCCTCATCAAGACGATTGGTAATTAGAGCGAGATCAGAATTAGCTTGTCCTTGTTCGGCAAAAGTTTCCAGATCATCAACTGAAATAGCTAGTTGTAGCGGCCCGACAAAAGTCACAATTCTCTCCGCAGACAAAATCGGTTTGGGTCTGAGCAAAACTGCTATGGTACTTATGCCCATAAATAAACAAGCAGTTGTTACTAGATTAAGTAATCTCTGGTGATTGGCTTTCGTTGGAGACATATTGACTAGTAACTACTAATGTAAAAAATCTATTGTAACGACAACTACTAGTCCGACAATTTGGGATTGGTGGATAGAAGTAAGCAATGGTCAGACTGAAATTCATTGTCAGCAAATTGAGAATTTCAGAATTTTAATATGCACCCTGTGAATAAGTAAGCTCATAACTGTGAGAGTAGACCTCGAATATAAGACCAAACGGATCTTCTACATAAACCATCTTGTATGGTTTCTCTCCAGGATAATACTCTCGAATTGGCATTCTCTGTTTGCCCCCATGAGCCACTATTTTCTCAGTGAGCCCCTCTATATCAGGGTCCTGAACGCAAAAATGGAATGTGCTTGTTTTCCAATATTCGAAATCCTTGGGTTTTTCGTTGTTTTTAAACTCAAACATTTCCACCCCGATTTTATCCCCTGTAGACATATGAGCGATTTTAAAAGAACCCCAACCAGTACCAAATACATCAATACACATTTGTCCTATCGGTGTTGCAGATTCTTCTGTGATTACGGTCGGTTTCATGATTAGATACCAACCCATAACCTTGCTATAAAATTCGACGGCTTTCTCCACATCAGGAACGGAAATTCCAATATGTGAAAATGTTCTTGGATAATTACTCACGACATTTCTCTTTTGTTAAAGTTAATCACTTGTCATATTAAAAGCTTCTAGAATATCTAGACTGTATCAATACCTACCCAGAATTTGGAGTCCTACATAGCTAGATGGCTCCAGCAGGAAGTAATGACAAAGCCGTAATATAATACGCCAATGAGTTCATTTAATCACCGAGATTTTCTATGGTTAAAGATTTTGGTTCATCTTCTATTTATACAAAGAACAGTAGTACATCCTCGTCACTACTATCAGCGACCAAAGGAACAACCATCAATAAATTACAGCAAGCATCCGTCAAACTATTCTGTGTTCTTGGTTTGCTCACGGTCAATGTTTTTGGCCAATCGTTAGTGGCCAGAGCTGCTGAAGTTAAAAATAATAATGAGACTGCTTCTTTAGATCAGATTATTTGTCTTGCTACTTCGGGCAATGGTTACAATTGGGCTGCTACTTTTACTTGGGCCTCAGAAATGATTAGAGATGCGATCGCTCAAGCTCCTCCAGAAGCGAGGTTTAATGCGGCTTGTGTTTCGGGGGCAAGCTCGGGAAGTGCGTTTGTTTCTGTTTATGGTTCACTTTTAAACAATAAAAAATTATTTGCTCGTGGGGATTATAGTCCCCAAGATATGACGAGAGCAGAAGCCCAGATTCTCTCTAAGTCTTTACTCTACATGGCCCTGGCTGCTGACTTTCGACCCGAAGTTACTAGGTTTTACGTTTCTAAAGATGGTGATTCTCAGCCTGTTCCCCCTTGGTGGAAATCCCAATTTACCCTCGAAAGAGTGATGCTAGATTTTGGCACTAGGGTCATGCTTGCCCAGAATATTTCTCTTACAGATATCAATCAAGTTGAGCAACTAGAGCAATTTGTTCAGTATCAGACTGTGGCTGAATTAGAAGCAGTAGCCAAAAATAAAGAAATTCGCAATCAATATCGTCAGGTCACCTTTGATATTTGGGAGCAATCTCAGGAGATTATTAACCAGCTTTATCAAAATGCTAATTATCCTAGAACAGCAAGAAAAGAAGATCGGGATGATTTTCGTGATAATCCTGACCATCCTGTCCGCCAAGCTTTAGCCCAGCAACCTCCTGAGGGTATCTTAGCTATGACCTATGGAGAATTGGCCTATACTGAGTCCCAAGTTGATTATCAAAATATGCGCTCCCAGGCTCCTCCGGTAGATGTATTGGTGCCCTTTGTCTTTACGAGTGAAGCCACAGCCAAGAAAATTATTCGATCGCCTTTTTATCGCGCTCAGGTAACGGGACAAGATCCCTATGTAGATCAATATGTGATCTCTGTTGTGCCAGATTATTTCACCATGATTCGCCATGGAGTGAGAGAGCCTAATCTGCTTCCTGTGGGACTCTATCGTGTTTCCCCTGCCATAGAAGGTACGGATCGCGAGTTTACAGCAGAGATCAGTAAGTTTTATCAACCCTTAGCGGAAGCACAATGGCAAAGTGAACCCAGCTTTAAACTATTTCCTAGTACTCGTAGTTTGTTGCAAGATGGCAAGTTACTCAATGCTCAGATGGGGATTGCTGGGGGCTGGATCGACAGCTATGTTGGCGGACAAGCAACTCTTTATTTGGGGTCTGGTTACGCCAATGAAAAATCTAACTCTAATTTATATTATTCGACCTTTTCTGGCCAGGATGGGATGAGTAACTTTGCCCAGCAGGTAGTGAAAAAATATTTTGCGCCACAGGATTCTAAGCAGGCAATTGCTGAGATTGAAGCCCACAGAGAGCATTTACCAGTATTGATAAATCGTTATCAGGAGTTTCATGCTAACCATGAAATTAGTTGGCAACCCATATTTGTTGATTGGTCGGTTCGCTTCTTTTCCGAAAACAAAAAACTGATAGGGAAAATCATTGGCAAGGTTGATAATGTTCTAAAGCTGGGATTTAACTATCTACCAGTGGCCAATACTAAGCAATCTAATTATCTTTTGGCGAGAACCATGAATGTTGTTCGTCAAACCCTTGGTCTTGATGAAGGGCAAGGTTATATTTTTGATCGAGCATATGCAGATCGTCATTATCGGCAAAAGGTGCAACAGGAAGCAGAGTCTGACTGAAAAATACTAAATACTTAGAGAAGAGGCTCGCGACTTCGATCGCTCATAAAACTAATTGCTGTTGCTGAGGTAAATGCCGCCAAGGACAAATAAAGGGCTGGAGCATAAGAATTGCCGCTAACTTCAATCAGCCAGGTGGCAATCAAAGGGGAAGTTCCCCCGACAATGCCAGCCCCTAAGTTCAAAGCAAGAGAATATGCCGTAAGACGGGTTTGGGAGGGAAATAGTTCCACCATCATCGCAGGAGAAGTACCTAGCAACATTCCAATCAGAAGTGCCAGCCAAATCTGAGCGATCCAAACCAAGAGAATATTTGCTTGGTGTAACAAGACAAAGGCGGGATAACTAGAGAGGGCAATTGTACTCATGGCAATCAACAACCAAGATTTACGTCGTAGAGTCCGATCCGACAACCATCCCATGAGGGGAATTATTCCTATTAATAATGCGATCGCGACAGTGTTAATTAACAGAGCTTGGCCAAAAGCAATATCAGTAAAATTTGTTAAGTAAGTTGGCAAATAAACCAGTGCCAGATAGAAAATCACACTGTAACCACTAGAAAAAATCGTTGCTTGAATGATTGGAGTGACATCTTTCTTGAGAGCGCTCAGAAATGGTGTTTTGCTATCTAAATGATGTTCCTGAAAAATCTCAGAAGCAGGCATATCTCTGCGCAGATAAAAGCCCACTAATCCCAATAACCCGCCGATCAAGAAAGGCAGGCGCCAACCCCAATTCTGAAGGCTAGATTCTGGCAAAAAATTTGCCATCAAGGTGACTATCCCCAATCCCAACAACATTCCCAACATTGAGCCCACATTAGCAAAACTAGCAGTAAAACCACGACGATCTTGGGGCGCAGTCTCCGCCACATAGGTTACTGACCCTGTAAATTCGCCTCCCACAGACAATCCCTGAATCAATCTTAAAAAAATCAAGGCAATCGGTGCTGCAATGCCAATTTGCTCATAGGTTGGCAATGTTCCCAATAAAAAAGTCGGAATTGCCATCAAGATCACTGAGAGAAATAGTTCTATACGACGATCAATGCGATCGCCTATATATCCAAAAACAACAGCCCCAATTGGTCGCAGAATAAATCCGGCAGCAAACACACCATAGGTTTCTAGTAGAGAAATCACCTCATTTTCGTTGGGAAAAAATAGAGTTGAGAGAATCGGTGCAAAATAGCCAAAAAGGGCGAAATCATACCATTCAATAATGTTGCCAATAACACCAGCTAGGACAACTATTTTAGTATTTTTAGGCTGATTTTCTGACTTATTATTTACAATTTGAGTTGTAGGTATTTGTGCCACTGACTGTTGCTGCTAAATCTTAGGATATATTCACCTTAGCAGGTCTTAATAGAGCTATTACAACATTAGTTTGTATTATTAAGTGGTACTTGTTAATCATTATTCTATTTTTTCAATAAACTGTCTATTGCGTGCTGGTAATCAAAATGACAATTTTCGGCTCAAAGGTAGAAGAAATATTTGCTTTTCTCTATAGAACAATCTATCAATCAAGTTTACCTAATATTATTATTTTTCTCATCTTTGTCCTTCTCGCAATTACCATCGGACAAGTCGTCCCTATTTTGCTGAAGTTCATTCTGTATTTAGGAGATCTTCAAAAAGAGAAAAATCTCTATGTTCTCATTTTTAAGCCGGTTCGAGCCTCAATTAAGCTCTGTAGTACTTTAATCCTTATTTATTGGTCTATCTTGTTATGGCTTGAGGGATATCGAGAACTATATAAGGTTCTAGAACCGTTAGTTTCTTTTTTAGCTTTGATTGCTATTGCTTGGATGACTTCTCGGATCTTGGCGCAATTGATCCGCGTTTACGGCATCAAGTTTATGCGTCAGTCTGGATTCGTAGTTAATGAAATGTTGTTGGCATTTGAAACCTTAGCTAATATCATGATTGGATTTATTGCTATTGTTGTCTATGCTGAAACCCGTAATTTTTCTTGGGTTAGTTTGTTGGCGGGTATCTCTCTTGGGGGAGCAGCCCTTGGGTTAGCATTGTCTAACACTGTTGATGATTTTTTCGGTACGATTCTATTATTTTTAGACCGTCGTTTTTTACCTGGAGAATATATTCGCTTACCAGCATCGACTAGTGGGAGAGCCGAAGAAGTATTTGGAAGGGTCGAATCTATTGGTTGGCGCTCAACGACTATTCGCGTAGCTGGTAAAAACACTCTGTATATCCTGTCAAATCCTTTGTTGGCACGCGATGAAGTAGAAAATGTCAGTCGCGGCAAAAAAATCATGGTTTTAATTTATCTCGATTTTATGAAACAGCTGCAAGAACGAGAACAAGCATTGATCGAACAAGTGATTATCGAAAGTACCGAAAAATTATTTGGCATTGCTCCCGATAGCACTAATGTTAATTTTACCCAGCAGTTGGATCATGATTTGACCAGGGCGATGGTTAATTTCTCCATTTTAGGTTCAACGAAGAACTCAATTGAATTTAGAAAAAAAATTTTAGAATCTACCTATGAGGAAATATCAGAAAAATTGAGAAATTTTGGGATTAAATTTGTAGCGCAAGAACCTAATATCTATGTCGAAGCCCCAATCACCATTTAAGTATCATAATTATATAGAGCGTTTTGCTGCTTCTCCAATAGCTATCGCGTATAAACAAATAGTTGAACCTTATTTCTCTTTAATTCAGATATTTTGGGGATTGGCGATCGCTGAGTTCATTCTGTTGCTAGTAAAACCCATAGTTAATCTATCTTTTCTCGAAATCATTCTTAGTTTGAGTATTGGAATCACAACCTGTTATCTTGGCTATCAAATTATTGGCGATTATTTTCGTCTCTATATTGGAAATTCTCTGGATAAAGGACGCAAGCTTGATGCCGAGTTTCTACTGGTTGCCAAATTCTCAATTAACTCAGCTCTAGTCTTCATCGTCATTACTATCTTTGCTGTAACTCATGAGATCGATATTTTTGGTTTATTAGCGAGTATTGGGATTGGCGGGGTTGCGATTGCGTTTGCCGCTCAAAAAATCTTAGAGCAAATTATTGGTGGGATTGTCCTCTTTTTTGATAGTCCCTTTGCGATCGATGACTACATCAAACTTCCAGATGGAACTTTTGGCCGCGTAGAATCTATCGGTCTACGCCTAACGAAAATTCGCACTTCAGGTAAAGGAACTCTTGTCAGCGTTCCCAATAATTCTTTGACTCAAGAAAATGTGGAAAACTTTACGAATGCTGGCAAAATTATGGCAATGGTACATTTAACTTTTCCTCAAGGGATTAGTATTGATCAGAAAGCTCTGCTACATCAGCTTATTATCACTGCGAGCAAAGATATTTGGGGCATCGATCCCCGCAGCACTGCGATTAATTTTAGTGACTTAAATGCTGCTGATAAAATGCAAGCCCAGGTGAGTTTTTGCATTCTTAGTTCTGGTAATGAATTGTCAACGGAGCTCCGTAGTCAAATACTGCAAATCGCAGGAAGCAAAATTAGTAAGAAGTTAGACGAATTTGGTATTGCCCATGAAATAAAACAACCCTCAGAGGCTATTAATTTACCTATAAATATCTGATAGTATATATGCAATATTAATATTACAATACTTTTTTATTATTTTAACCAACAGCAAACTCGGTAAATTTGCGAACATCTGGGGGATGAAATGCTAGCACAATATCACTTTTAGGAATACCTGCTCTCAGTAAATCACTAGCAATCCCATCCTCTAACCCATCTCGATGAATCCAAATTTTATTGTCAATAATTTCTAAATGAACCACACAGCCATGAATTTTTACGTCATCTTCCCAACCAATAGCCATTAATAAATAATCTTTTCTATCATTACTAACAACTAATTTATGTTTGCGATCTTGATAGCGATAGGGAATATCTGCATATCCTTTCATAATAGGATAAATAATATTATAAAAATTTGTCAACTGATCCATTGTAATATTACCTCCTTTTTCTGAATAACCTATTCCCTAATTGACTCTAGGTAATTTATTTTGCACAACTAATTTACCTATATTTAAAATTACGCAAACGCAGAGCATTCGTGACAACCGAAACCGAACTAAAAGCCATGGCTCCTCCAGCAATCATTGGATTGAGTAACCAGCCAAACACAGGAAATAGTATTCCTGCGGCGATAGGAATACCTAAAACATTGTAGATAAACGCAAAAAAGAGATTTTGCCGAATATTCGCCATCGTTGCCTTACTCAAAGCGATCGCGGTGACAATGCCCTGCAATTCTCCTGAAATTAAAGTAATATCACTAGCAGCGATCGCGATATCCGTTCCTGTCCCAATGGCAATTCCCACATCGGCTTGGGCTAATGCTGGCGCGTCGTTAATGCCATCTCCCACCATGGCAACTATTTTTCCTTCTTGCTGCAATTCTTTAATTTTGGCTGCCTTTTGCTCGGGTCGTACTTCCGCTTCTACTCTGACTATCCCTACCTGTCGTGCGATCGCTTCTGCGGTTTTTCGATTGTCTCCTGTGAGCATCACCACTTCCAAATCCAACTTGCGTAAGGCTCGAACTGCTTCGGGTGAAGAGAGTTTAATCGCATCGGCGATCGCCATAACTCCTTCTAGTTCGCCATCGACAGCTATTAAAACCACAGTTTTACCCTCAGCTTCCCAAAGATCTTTTTTGGCTTGAAAAGTACTAGATTCAATCCCCAGCTCACTCATCCAGCGTTGAGTGCCAATTTGCACCAAAAGATCGCTCACCATAGCTTGCACGCCACTCCCTGCGATCGCCTTAAACTGAATCGCTTCTGGTAAATCAAGATTCTGAGACTGAGCATATTGCACAACGGCATCGGCTAAAGGATGTTCGGAGTTTCTTTCAACTGCGGCAACTAAACGCAGTAATTTTACTTCTAGCCCATGCTTCAATCCTCGTACTGTGGTGAAATTAGTAACAGTCGGTTTTCCTTGGGTAATCGTGCCAGTTTTATCTAAAACAATAGTTTGAATTTTATGGGCTAATTCCAAACTGGCAGCATCTTTGATTAAAATTCCCTTTTCTGCGGCTTTACCTGTCCCCACCATCACAGAAGTGGGCGTTGCTAACCCTAATGCACAGGGGCAAGCAATGATTAAGACCCCAACGGTAGGGATTAGAGATCTAGAAATATTACCTGTCAAAATAAACCAAAGCGTAAAAGTTGCGATCGCGATCGCGATTACTAAAGGTACAAACCAACCTGTAACCTGATCCGCTAGCCTTTGAATTGGAGCTTTCGAGCCTTGGGCGTCCTGTACTAGTTTAACTATCTGTGCTAACAGGGTGTCTTTACCAATTCTGGTAGCTTTAAATTGAAAACTTCCCATCTTATTGATGGTTGCGCCGATAACTTCATCCCCTGGATGTTTGGCAACGGGAAGACTTTCCCCTGTCACCATTGCCTCATCAACAGTAGAACTGCCGCGAATTATTTCCCCATCCACAGGAATTTTTTCCCCAGGACGCACTAGAATTGTATCGCCGATTTGAACTTCGCTAATGGGAATATCTACTTCTCTGCCGTTACGAATCACTCGGGCATCTCTAGGCTGTAAACCGATTAATTTGCGAATTGCCGCTGAAGTTTGTCCCTTGGCTCGATTTTCAAACCATTGTCCCAAAAGGATTAAGGTAATAACCACCGCCGCAGTCTCGTAGTAGACCTCTGGCATTAGGCCCTGCTCGGTAAAAAAGTCGGGAAAAACAGTGGCAAATAGAGAATAAAAATAAGCAGCACTAGTTCCCAAGGTGATTAGAGTATCCATTGTGGCGGCACGACGCCTCAAGGCTTTGATTGCGCCGACATAAAATCTGTAACCGCACCAAAACTGAACAGGGGTCGTGAGCAGTAATTGTGTCCAGGGATTATGCAACCATTCAGGAATCCCAGGAATTGTTAATCCCGTCATCATTGGGAATGAAGCAATGATCAGAATGAGGCTAATGATGCCACCAAAAATTATCTTGCGCTGAAAATCACGAGATTCTGCCTGGCGCTCAGCTTGCTCCCTATCGTTTTCTTCTGCTAATATTGACTGTTCTTGCAGGGCATAGGCTGAGTAGCCGGCATTTGCTACCGCGTCTTGAAGTTCTTTGATATTGGTTTGCTGAGGATCATAGGCAATGGCAGCCTGCTCAGCGCCGAAATTGACATGACATTCTGCGACTCCAGGGACAGCTACAATTGCTTTTTCCACGCTACTGGCACAGGCTGCGCAGCTCATGCCCTTTAATTTAAGATTTATTTTTTCTAGATCACTTGTTGTAATCATAATTTAGGTTTAAATCCTCGTCATATCGTCATAATAAGAGAACTCCTGTTTTCTACCATCTGCCATCTGCCCTCTGCCCTCTGCCCTCTGCCTTCATTTAAACAGGATTATAACCAGCTTCTGCGATCGCATCTCTAACAGATGATTCCGAAGCTAAAGTTTCTACCGTTACTTGTTTGGTTTGGGTATCAGCTTTGACGATCGCACCAGAATCTAGAGTTTGCACAGCTTGAGTAATACTTTTGGCACAGGCATCGCAAGCCATATCGGGGACTTTAAATTGAATAGCCATAATTTTTATTGGTTGATTGATTTTTGATAAGCTTTGGAAGTTGGTACTACAATTTTAAAGAAATTTTGATTGTTAACTAGTATTATTTGTTTCGCTGAACTGACTATATATGGAATTAATAAAAGAGCGCACCTCCAAAAACTTTAAGAAATTGCAAGCGCGTCTGCGAGGTTCAGTGGGCAAGGCTATTCGTGATTATAATATGATCGAAGAAGGCGATCGCGTGATGGTATGTCTTTCGGGGGGCAAAGACTCCTACACCATGCTCGATTTGCTCCTTAGTTTGCAGCGCAAAGCCCCCGTAAACTTTGAAATAATAGCTGTTAATCTCGATCAAAAACAACCAGGGTTTCCGCAGCATATTCTTCCTGAATATCTCGAATCTCTGGGTGTAACCTACCGCATTGTCGAAGAAGATACCTACAGCACTGTCACCAGAGTTATTCCCGAAGGCAAAACCATGTGCGGTTTATGTTCGCGATTGCGTCGAGGGATTCTCTATCGAGTGGCAGGGGAAGAAAATGCCACTAAAATTGCTTTAGGTCATCATCGAGACGATATTGTCGAGACCTTATTTCTTAATATGTTCCATGGCGGTAGAATCAAAGCTATGCCGCCAAAATTGCTCAGTGACGATCAAAAAAATATTATTATTCGTCCTTTAGCCTATTGCCCAGAGAGAGAGATTGTTCGCTATGCCAATGCACGACAATTTCCCATTATTCCCTGCAATCTTTGCGGTTCTCAAGAAAATTTACAACGGGCAAAGATTAAAGAAATGTTGCAGTCTTGGGAAAGTGAATCCCCAGGAAGAATTGATAGTATTTTTCGGAGCACTCAAAATATTTCCCCTTCCCAATTAGCAGATACGAAATTATTTGATTTTGCCAGTTTAGGCACTAGGAAACTAGTAGACGCGGGAGCAAATACACCCCCCCAGTAAAAAAGATTGAAATCCAGTGGTGCTAAACAACATCCCCAAGAAAATGCTTCTAGTGTTGTCCAAGTTGCTCTAAAGGAAAAATTACGTCCTCGTAACGGAGAAAGATTATTAGAATTGGCAGGGATAGTGGAATCTGCACCTGTTGATGCTTCTACCGATAAAAAACATCGCTAATGAAAAGATTAGTGTTAGATTCTGGTTCATTAATCGGCTTGATATCTAAAAAAGACCATTACCATCAAGAAGCAAAACTCGGCTTTAGTCAAATTCCTAGTATTTTCGGCGAAGTATTAACTCCTTTACCGATTTTGTTTGAAGTCTATAAGTTCGTATCTCGCTATCAATCTGTAGACGCAGCTCGTACTTTATTAACTATTATTCAATCAGAAACAGTTATTGTCACTCTTTCTTCCTCGGATTTTACTACCATTTCAGATTTAGTTTTCACTACTCCTCATTAGCAAGGTAGCTTAGAGGATGCCTCTGTTATTTGCACCGCCCAACAATATCAGGCTCCAGTTTGGACGATTGATTATCAAGACTTTAGCTTTTTTAATAGCCTTGAATTTTGGAATCCTAGTGATTGATCATTTCTGTTTATAGCTATTTTTAGCTCTTGATTAATAAATGCGATCTCATATGTAGCAAAATCAAAAAAGCGACCGCCTTTCTCTAAATGAAGACGTGCGATCGCATGATGGAGAAATTCAATATTTAATCGGCGATCGCAAGATGGAAAAACATTAAAAAAGCGCTCTCTCTTTCAACTTCTGTCAAATACTACTGTCGTCTTGATTTCCAGTAATTTGGTTTTTGCTTACAATGCATCACTGCCAGAATAAGTATGAAATCGGATTCGATCGTGTATAGGATTGCGTAAGGAAATTTGTGGGTTAAGCAACGTCTAATATCCCCATCAATAGTTGGATAAAGCTTAGGTGAATCTCTTAAACGATAAACCGCACTCTCAACTTCATCAATAAATTTTTGTCCTAAATTAATATTCTGTTGTGCATAATATTGGACTGCTTCTGAATACTCAGTTAGTGCTTCTGGATGAAAAACATACTTCATTAGCCTAAAATTTGTCTAATTTGAGCTAAAGCTTCTTCTCCAGGAATAGGTTGAACTAATCTATTACGAATCTCATTGCGTCGTTTCTTAGCCTCTACTAGCCATTCGGACTGAATAACTTCATCTACTTCAAGACTTTTTAATAAACTTTCTACAAGCTGAAGTCTGAGGTCTTTAGGTAAAGATAAAGCTTCTTGGGTTAAGTGATCGATTGACATAACAATAAATAAGCTGGAAGTAATTGATGCAAAGGCTACATTAGCTTCATTATATTAGGTTTGAGATAAGTAGTTTGATAAAATTCTGTAATGCTTTATGCGATCACCTTATACTCAACAAGAAGTGCGATCGCATGATGGAGAAATTCAATATTTAATTGGCGATCGCGCTAAGTAATACCAATTTAAAATAGAAATAGAAATAGAACACATAATTCTGTAGGGGCGAATGGCCATTCGCCCCTCCCACCATGATCTGTCGTGAACATTATTTAATTTGGTATAACATCAAATTTTAGAAAGAAAAAACAACAAAAAATCCCTGGAAGCCATAACAGGCAGCTTAACCAGGAATCTAGAGGACATAAAAACACTACAGATGGGCCTTGAGGTTCATCTTAAGGAAATCCTACTTATAAACTTAAAAATATTCATTCCAGACACGCCTACTGTCCACAGTCGCTCTGTCAGAGAGTTTAGTCTCTTGAGAACAGGAGTAAGGGGAGGACGCGATAAAAACTCCGTCTACGTTCCAGCCTGAATAATATTATAAAGATCAAACACACTGTCTACACATCTGACATCGCTCTCCTACGATATGTAGTTCAAGAACACAGCGACAAAACTTCTTTTACAGTGTCTTTGTTCTTAACGATTCATTGTATCAATCTTTTTTGTCAATTTTCCCAGACAAATGTTAAAAAAACCTAAAAAAATAACTTTAAATATCTATACATTTTGTAACATTATGGGGAATCTTTGCGCAATTGCTGTAATTCTTCCTTCAAAGACTGTACTTGATCCCTTAGTTCATCAACATTAGGAGAGCCATCTTGAGCAGATGCGTCAACAGTTTCTGACTCTTCTTCTGTAACAATCTCGATAATGCGGGGTTCTTTTGATTCTGAGCCATTGCTTGAATCCTCAAAAATATCTTGTTGTGCTTGTTGCACCATTTCATCGACAAATTTGCGAGCTTCCTCGACATTCATTTCGCCTCTGGCAATCATCTCATCTGCCAACTGCTGAGCTTGAGCCGTAATTTCGGTAAGCGCTGTTCCTGCTTTTTCTTGAGCATAGTCAGCAAAGCCTACCCCCATATAAAAAGCCTTTTTAACAATATCTTCAAAACCAGCCATTATATAATTTCCTCTTTGCTCATGTTTTTTCTATTTAAATTATAGATAGTTCCGTCTTTCTTGTTTCTCGTTCCTTTTTTCCGTATTGTTTTAATTAGATTTATTTATCTTCGATTATCAATGAAATACCTTTTTCGACTAGGCGCAATCTTACTGCTATTTGTTATCTTGCTTTTACCTCTACCCGCGATCGCAGGGAGCTCCACTGCCGTTACTCCCTCATCCTTTAGCGACCTTAGTTCTGATGATTTAAAAAACAAAGATTTTTCTGGGAAAACCCTCCAAAGACTAGATTTTGCCAAGGTCGATCTCAGTGAGGCAAATTTTAGTAATTCCGATCTTAGAGGAGCTGTCTTTAATGCTTCTGATTTATCCAATGCTAATTTACATGGGGCAGATTTCACCTATGGTTTTGCTTATCTGACCGACTTTCAAGGAGCAGATTTAAGCGATGCGATTTTTAGAGAAACTATTTTATCTTTTTCCTCTTTTGAAGATGCCATGATTGACGGCGCAGATTTCACCTTAGCAATCCTTGAAAAATGGCAAGTCAATCAGCTTTGTGAAAATGCCACCGGAGTGAATTCCCAGACTGGGGTTGACACTCGCAGATCCCTCGGTTGCGATTATTGATTTTGCTTAATTTTTCCTGTCTATTGCCCAAATACTGATTTTCCTCATGCCTGCTGTAACTACAAAACCAGTCAATCTTAACTTTCCTTTAACTGCTGTCGTTGGACAGGAATCCATCAAACTCGCTCTGTTGCTGGCGGCCATAGATCCTCAATTGGGAGGTGTTGCGATCGCGGGTCGTCGAGGAACGGCTAAATCGGTTATGGCGCGGGGGATTGACGATATCTTGCCGCCGATCGAAATAATTAAAAATTCCCTCTACAATTGCGACCCTGACCAACCAGGATTTTGGGATGATGAGACATTGGTCAAGTATGGTAATACTAAGTTAGAGGATATCCCCACACAAATTATTCCTTCTCCCTTTGTCCAAATTCCCTTGGGAGTCACTGAAGATAGGTTACTGGGGTCGGTAGATGTCGAAGAATCGGTAAAAAGAGGCGAGCCAGTATTTCAACCAGGGTTATTAGCGGCAGCCCATCGAGGAGTTTTATATATAGACGAAATTAATCTCTTAGATGATCAAATTGCCAACCAATTGTTGACGGTACTTACAGAAGGGCGCAATGTGATTGAGCGAGAAGGCATAAGTTTCCAGCATCCTTGTCAACCAATCTTGATTGCGACCTATAACCCCGAAGAAGGGAACTTAAGAGAGCATCTTTTAGACCGAATTGCGATCGCGCTATCAGCAGATGCCATCCTATCCTCAGAGCAAAGAATTGAAGCGGTAAAGCAGGCGATCGACTATAGCAACGCACCCCAAGACTTCTTGCATAATTATCAAGATGAGATTGAGAGCGTCAAAACCGATATTATCTTGGCCAGGGAATGGTTAAAGGAAGTAACAATAACTCATGATCAAATTCTCTATCTAGTACAAGAAGCAGTCAGGGGCGGAGTAGAAGGCCATCGTGCAGAATTATTTGCTGTTAGAGTTGCCAAGGCTGCCGCTGCCTTAGAAGGGCGTAATAATGTCACCGCAGACGATCTGCGCAAGGCTGTGGAATTAGTGATTATCCCTCGGGCAACCACTATTGAAACTCCACCAGAAGACGCCCCGCAGCCGCCCCCACCACCTCCACAGCCCCAAGATAATTCTGAACCAGATTCTGAGGAGGAACCCGAAGATCAAGAAGAAGAAGAACAGGAAGAAGATCAAGAACAGGAGCCGCCAGCAATTCCCGATGAGTTTATTTTTGATATCGAAGGAGTAGTGCTCGATCCTGAGGTGCTCACTTTCGCCCAAACTATGCAGCGTCAAGGTAAATCGGGGGCGCGGAATCTGATTTACTCTGAGGATCGCGGGCGCTATATTAAACCGATGATACCTAAAGGGAAAGTTAAACGAATTGCTGTAGATGCCACCCTGCGAAGTGCTGCTCCCTATCAAAAAACCCGGAGAGAACTTAACCCAGATCGTAAGGTGATTGTGGAACAAAGTGATTTGCGCTCTAAACGGATGGCCCGAAAAGCAGGCTCCCTGATAGTTTTTGTTGTGGATGCTTCTGGTTCAATGGCCTTAAACAGAATGCAGTCGGCTAAAGGTGCTGTAATGCGACTGTTAACTGAAGCTTACGAAAACCGTGATCAAATTGCTTTGATTCCCTTTCGTGGCGAAAGAGCCGATGTTTTATTGCCGCCAACTCGTTCTATCACGATGGCGCGGGGAAGATTAGAAACTTTGCCCTGCGGTGGGGGTTCTCCCCTCTCCCACGGTTTAACTCAAGCCGTAAACGTTGGGGTTAATGCCCAAATGTCTGGAGATATTGGTCAAGTTGTCATCGTTGCGATTACTGATGGCAGGGGAAATATTCCCCTATCCCGTTCTCTTGGTGAACCACCAGAAGAGGGAGTTAAGCCAAATATCAAGGAAGAATTGTTAGATATTGCGGCAAAAATCCGTGCTTTGGGCATGAAGCTATTGTTGATTGATACCGAAAGCCGTTTTGTTTCTACTGGTTTTGGCAAAGAATTGGCGAAAAATGCGGGAGGAACTTATTATCATTTACCCAAAGCTAATGATAGGGCGATCGCAGATATGGCAAGAGGGGCAATTTCTAATTTATAAGGGCTTCGCCTTAGAAGGCAGAAGGCAGAAGGCAGAGGTTTTAATAACTCATTTCACTCTCAGACTTCTGCCTTCGATTTAAAAAGAGATTTTCGTTTTGGTTTCTGGAACTTCAGAAAATTCCTGAACTAATTTGCGAAAATCTTCCCCTTCAATGGTTTCCTTGTCGACCAAAATATCAGTGATGCGGTCAATTGCGTAACGATTATCCCGAATAATATTTTTGGCATTTTCATAACATTCAAGAATAATAGTTTTAACCTGAGCATCAATCCGTGCCGCAATTTCTTCTGAATATTCCGAGCGCGGCATGGGCTCATTGCGCAAAAATACTGGTTGGTCTGCCTTCTCTAAAGCTAAAGGCCCCAGTTCAGACATGCCAAACTTGGTAACCATGTTTCGCGCCATTGAAGTTAATTGTTCAATATCGTTACTTGCTCCCGTCGTGATTTCCGCATCCCCAAAGATTACTTCCTCGGCAGCTCGACCCCCCAATGTAGAGGCAATTTTGCCCAAAATTTGATTTCTCGTAATCAAACCTCGCTCTTCATCAGGAGTGAACCAAGTTAAGCCTTTAGCTTGTCCCCGAGGAATTAGAGTTACTTTTTCTACGGGATCGTGGTTAGGGGTGAGAGTCGCCACGATCGCATGGCCAATTTCATGATAAGCAATTAAACGCTTGGCTTTACTATCCACCAGGGGAACTCCTTCCATCCCTGCGACAATGCGATCCACCGCGTCGTTGATTTCCTGCATCGTAATCGCTTCTTTACGCCTTCTGGCAGTAAAAATAGCTGCTTCATTAAGCAAGTTTGCTAAATCAGCACCACTAAATCCGGGTGTGCGGCGGGCGATCGCTTCTAGGTCAACCTCCGTTGCTACCTTCTTATCACGGGCATGAACCTCCAAAATGCCCAATCTTCCTTGATAATCGGGATAATCAACAAATACTTGGCGATCAAAACGACCTGGACGCAATAATGCTTTGTCCAAAACATCAGGACGGTTGGTCGCAGCAATTACAATAATTCCCGCATTGCCTTCAAACCCATCCATTTCTGTCAGCAACTGGTTCAGAGTTTGCTCTCTCTCATCATTGCCGCCACCAATGCCCGCACCTCTTTGACGACCTACCGCATCTATTTCATCAATAAATATCAAACAGGGAGCATTTTCCTTGGCTTTCTTAAATAAATCCCGCACCCGAGAAGCTCCGACCCCCACAAACATTTCGACAAATTCTGAACCGGAAATACTGAAAAAGGGTACTGAAGCCTCACCTGCGATCGCTCTTGCCAAAAGAGTTTTCCCCGTTCCAGGAGGCCCAATTAAAAGCATCCCTCGGGGAATTTTGGCCCCTAAAGCCGTAAATTTCTCTGGTTCTTTGAGGAAAGTAACCACTTCCTGTAGTTCTTCTTTCGCTTCTTCAATTCCTGCCACATCATCAAATTGAATCCCTGTTTTGGCTTCCATTTGGAATCTTGCCCTGGATTTGGCAAAATTAAACGCTTGCCCTGAGGCGCTGGCAGAACGTTTAATAATCATCACCAATGCCGTCAGCAGCAGAAAAATAATTAATAAATTGACCAAAATACTAGTAACGGCTGAGCGATCCACCGAGGGGTTGGCCTCTAATTTGGCTCCTGAGCTGATAATTCGTGAACTCAGATCGGGATTGCGATCAAATAGTTTTACTGTTTTAGGTGTTTGCTCTGTGCCTTCCCCTTTAAGCGTAACTTTGGCTCTTTTATTAGTTTCGTCTAGTTCTACGGTTTTAACTTGCTTATCTGCCAATTTTTCCAAGAATTCGCCGTAAGTTAGAGTATTCTTAGGTTTTTCTTGGGACAAGGCTGGGGTTGTCAAGAAACAAGTTTGTAAAATCAACCACCCAGTAGCCAATTTACGCAAATAACTAGATGATTTATTTAGTTTGCTTATTTTTTGGCCCTGAGAATTAGTTTTAGTGATAGAAGAGTTAGAAAAATTTTTTAAATACTTTTGTTTCATTTGACAACTTCAATATAAGCCCTAACTCTATGATATCGTTTGCCAACTAGGACAGCTAGTGGGAACTCAAGGAATGAATACTAATTTTTAAGTAAAAAGTCTTGATTCTATTTACTCTTTACAGAAAAAGCTGTTTACTATTTACATGAAAAGCTGATAACTGATCACTGATCACTGATAACTGTTTCCTATGCCATCTCCTATTGTCAAACTCCAAGATCAAGATAATCAATCTCAAGATTTAATTATTACTCCTTCCAGTTCAGGAATTGCCCTAACTGGGACTATTGGGATACCTGGGGATAAATCGATCTCTCACCGTGCTTTGATGTTAGGGGCGATCGCAGAAGGAGAAACCACGATTGAAGGTTTGCTATTGGGAGAAGACCCGATGAGTACTGCAAAATGTTTTCGGGCCATGGGGGCAAAAATTTCTAAATTAAATTCGGAAAAGGTCATAGTTCAAGGTGTCGGCTTAGGTAACCTCACAGAGCCGATTCATGTTCTCAATGCGGGAAATTCTGGCACTACTATCAGATTAATGTTGGGTTTGCTAGCATCCCATCCCGGCAAGTTTTTTACGATTACTGGAGATAAATCTTTGCGATCGCGTCCTATGTCGCGGGTTGTCAATCCCCTAAGCCAAATGGGGGCAAATATTTGGGGCAGAGAAGACAATTCGCTGGCTCCGCTGGCCGTCCGAGGACAACAGCTCAAGGCTATTCATTACTTATCTCCTGTAGCTTCTGCTCAAGTCAAATCCTGTGTTTTATTAGCAGGTTTAATGGTGGACGGCAAAACAACTGTTACCGAGCCTGCCTTGTCGCGTGATCATAGCGAGAGAATGTTGCGAGCTTTTGGTGCCGAATTAGAAGTAAATCCCAAAACCAATAGCGTTACGATTACTGGCCAACCAACTCTTACAGGTCAAAAGGTCATCGTTCCTGGGGATATTAGTTCCGCTGCTTTTTGGTTAGTTGCTGCGGCGATCATTCCAGGTTCAGAGTTACTCATTACGAATGTGGGAGTGAATCCTACTCGGACAGGAATTTTGGAAGCCTTGGAGATGATGGAGGCAGATATTGTCAAGGAAAATGAACGGACGGTTGCTGGGGAACCAGTAGCAGATCTACGAGTTAAATATAGTCAATTAAAAGCCTGTATTATTGGCGGTAAGATTATTCCCCGTCTCATTGATGAAATTCCCATTCTCGCTGTAGCAGCGGCCTTTGCCTCGGGAACTACAGTAATCAAGGATGCAGCAGAATTGCGGGTCAAAGAAAGCGATCGCCTGGCCGTGATGGCAACTGAATTAGGGAAAATGGGCGCTCGGATTAAAGAACTAGGTGACGGCTTAGAAATCACTGGCGGGGCTAGTTTAACTGGGGCTGATGTCGATAGTTTTACAGATCATCGGATTGCCATGAGTCTTGCGATCGCATCTTTAAACGCCAAGGAAACAACGACTATTCATCGCGCCGAAGCTGCTTCGATTTCCTACCCCAATTTTGTGGCTACTTTAAGACAAGCAATTAGTAATTAAGACCTTCAAGATTTTCTTTTCCACTCTTGAAAGTCTCTCTCTACTGCATATTGCCAAGTTTTGGCAACGAGAACAATCTTATTATTGATTGGAGTATCGGAAAAAACTTGAGCATAGATCAAAGAGTCATCAATTGTCGGTTGCCCCAGAGCTATTTTGGAAGTTTGGCCCTCCGTTGTCACAAAAGAGATTGTGGCGATCGGCTTATCTAGACCATATTCAGCTAAGGTAGTTCCCTCAGGAGCAATAATGCGATCGCTTGTCCCTCCAACCAACAAATCTGCCAGAAAAGCAATCGCTGCATCATCAGCTAAGGCTTGTTCCGGCTGCACCATTGACCAAGAATCTTCTTGATCTGCGTTCTGAATAAACTCCAAAGTTAAATCTTTTTGGTCAATAATAATTTTTTGGATTTGACTCTGTTCGACATTAAAAATCTTTTGTTCCGCAATCTTATTCTCTTCCTGTCTTGGTCTGGTGAGTTCAGAGATCCCAACCCACCCCACCATCAAAAAAGCTGTTGTCACCAAGATCCAGGTCGTTTTTTTGAGTTTCATACAATCTCTTGATCAACCTCCACATTGATTGTATTTGGGGAGCTGATTTGTGCGGGCACTTGGCGTCTATAGCTTAAAGCCAGAAAAAAGATCGCGAAATCTAAAACAGCAGTCCCTAGAAGACCAACCAGCGATTGAAGAGCTAAATATTTTTCAGTGAACAAATACAAGCCGATATTAGCGACTCCAAAAAGAAACCAGGTGATTAGACTAACTCCAGCGGCATTTCTTTCCTGAACTATTTTTACCAGTTGAGTAATAGTAGCAATGGGCAAAATAATAGCAGGAACCCATCCTGCTAAATTGACTAAGAGGTCATTCATCGAAATTGTCATCAAGAACAATTATTCATCATACGCCTGATCATATGATTAATTGGCATGCATCTAATATATTTTTGTTAGTTCGTATAATTATGAGTTTCAGGCGTAATTTGTTAATCTTTGGAATGGTTACCTTAACCAAGATTTAATTTCTTTAGACCTGCGGCAAAATAATTAGTTATGTCCTGGAATCGTATTCTAAGTGCTATTATAGCGATCTTCCTTGCCTTGGGGATGATTGTTTTAGGGGGATGGTATTTTTCCGTCGCCATTGGGATTCTAATTTTTCTCGCACAGATTGAGTATTTTCGTTTAGTTCGCGCAACAGGAATTGAACCTGCGGCAAAAACTACTTTTGTCGTCTCTCAACTTCTCTTGATTAGTTCGACTATTACTCCCAACATCACCGATGCTATGTTTTGTCTGGGGGGCACGATTATTTGCTTTTATTTATTATTTCAACCCAAAATGGCCACGATCGCCGATATTTCTAGTTCTATTCTAGGATTATTCTATTGCGGCTATCTTCCGACCTATTGGGTGCGCTTACGAGTTAGTCTGCCCCATAACAATTCGATGACTAATTTACCTTTAGATGGTTATTGGCCAACTTCTTGGTCCGATTTTCAGCAGTGGCCCAACGCTTTGATTCTTACTTTTCTGGTCATGGCTTGTATTTGGGCTGCCGATATTGGAGCTTATTTTATGGGAAAAATCTTTGGGCGCACTAAATTATCCGCCATTAGCCCAAAAAAGACCGTTGAAGGAGCAGCCTTTGGGATCTTAGGTAGCTTAATTGTCGCTGAGTTGGGAGCTTGGTATTTTGATTTTCCTGGTTGGAGATTTAGCGGAATTATATTAGGGAGTCTGATCGGAGTTACCAGCTTACTTGGCGATTTAACCGAATCAATGATGAAAAGAGATGCGGGGGTGAAAGATTCGGGGCAATTAATTCCGGGTCATGGGGGTATCTTAGACCGTACTGATAGTTATGTTTTTACTGCTCCCTTGGTTTATTATTTTGTGACTCTTTTGTTACCTTTGATACGCTAAAGGAAAGAGCTTGTTAATTAACAAGACTTTTTGGGAATCCTAATTGGGTGGGGTATTTTTTACCCATAAATAAAATAATCACTGTAATATATTAGGAACTTGGTGATGACGACTACCAAAGATGGAATTAGTCATACTCGTACCCGAATTCAACAATTTAATGCCACCAAACAGTTGGAGTTTTTTGAGTCTCTTAAATTAGCTAAATTTAGTGGTCAATTAGCGATTCATGATGTGCAAGATACTTCTTGGACTCTTTATTTATATTTGGGCAGAATTGTCTATGCTACTGGCGGAATTCATCCTGTAAGACGTTGGCGCAGAAATTTAGTAGCTTATTGTCCCCAAAGATTAGCTCACTTTAACGAAATCCAATTAGAATTAGCCACTATTCCCGAAGAGGAGTGCCGCATTTCCTGGGAGTATAAGCTATTATCCCTCTGGATCGATCAGAAAAAAATTACGAGAGAACAGGCGACTCGTATGATCAAAGCTACTATTATTGAGGTGCTATTTGATCTTGCTCATCCCATAGAAGTGTTTTGCCAAACAATTAAAGATAATTTAATTTCTACTCGATTAGTCTTAATTGAAGCAGAACAAGTAATTGCTGAGGCCAATAAGCTTTGGCAGGCTTGGCAAGAAGCCAAAATTGCTGATCGTTCCCCAGATATGGCTCCAGTTATTCGCCAGCCAGAAGCTCTCAAAAAGAGAACATCTTCCCAAGTTTATCAAAATCTCAGTCAATTACTAGATGGGCAGCAAACCCTGAGGGATCTTAGTATTCGGATGAGGCGAGATGTTGTCACCGTAACACGTTCCTTGATTCCCTATATCCAATTGGGCTTAGTGCAATTAATCACGATCGACGATATCCCGCCGCCAGTATCTCCGCCGATTGCTCACAAGCTGTCGAAAGGAATTTCTCCCCATCGAATTCTTATTGCCTGCATTGACGACAGTCCTCAGATCTGTCAATCCATGGAGCATATTATGAGGAGTGCTGGATATCAATTTGTCAGTGAGATGGACGGGTTAAGGGCGATCGCGGTGTTGCTTAACCGCAAGCCAGACCTAATCTTTCTCGATCTCATTATGCCCAATACCAACGGGTATGAAATCTGTACTCAACTACGGAAGCTGTCATATTTCAAGCAGACTCCTATTGTGATTGTCACAGGGAATGATGGCCTGATAGATCGGGTACGAGCCAAAATGGTAGGATCAACGGATTTCATTAGTAAACCCGTTGACGAAAAGCTAGTTTTAGGTACTATTGAAAAATATCTAAGCAAGAAAGTTTAATTGGTAGCTATGAAAATTAGAGTAATTATTAATTAATAAAAATAAAATGTTTTCTTTCCCAAAACTGTTAACTTCACTGTAATTAAAGGGAACTATAAAAATGATCGATAGACCATGATTAGCTGGCAACTTAATGCCAGTAGCTTATTTGAAATAGTCTAATTTTTTTATTAAGGTAATCGTAATGGGACAAGCCCTAATTGTCGATGATTCAGCAACCGAAAGAGCAATACTGGTTAATTATTTACAAGAGATTGGTATTGACATCTTAATTGCGACTAGTGGAGAAGAAGCTCTAGAAAAAATTGCGAATACTCATCCCGATCTAATTTTGCTAGATGTAGTGTTACCTGGGCGTAGCGGCTTCGAAATTTGTCGTGAACTTAAAGGATCACAGATCACCAATAAAATTCCAATTATTCTTTGCTCCAATAAAGGAACTGATATGGATAAATTTTGGGGAAAAAAACAAGGCGCAGACGCCTATATCCCTAAACCTATCAATCAGGAAGAATTGCTACAGGCTGTTCAAAGCTTGATTTAATAATTCAGTTTATTAAGGAAGAACCAAACTGTGTCTGACTCTACTGCCTACAAAAAATTAGTTCATTCGCCCACAGAGTTATTACAAGAGCGCCAAGAAGAACAGTTTTTGCGGTTTCACCTCGAACCTGAAACTAAAATCATGTTACCTATTGAACAAGTAACAGAAGTTCTAAAAATTGGTGTTGGCAAAATCGTTCCCATTCCTCAAATGCCTACTTGGGTAATGGGAGTTTACAATTGGCGAGGTGAAATTCTTTGGATAGTAGATTTAGGGCATTTAATTGGTCTTAGTCCTTGGGATCAGCAGGAAATGAAAACAACTGCGCACACTGCCGTTGTCTTATCCTATAGTGGTCAATCTGATAAGGGTAAAAAATCTCAAACCAGTCTGGGATTAATTATGACAAGAGTAGAAGATATTGAATTATGTAATTCTAATTTAATTCAGTCTCCTCCTGCTTCGGCAATTACTTCAGATTTAGCTCCTTTTCTCCGGGGTTATTGGGCGAAGCCCGATGGTCAAATTATTTTAGTTTTGGATGGTGATGCCATCGTCGCAGCGATACCACAAAATTAAACTAAACCACAAAATATTTTTAACAGATATTTAAAAGTAAGTATTAAGGCGTAAAAAGTTAAAATTTCTAGTAATTAATAATTCAATTTAGTTCATTAATTTCAGTAACCAGTATAATCCAAAGCAATATGGGTACTCAACAAGCTCTTTCTTTATTAGGTAAACTTTATTACCTCCCGATTACGAGTAAAACAAGATTAATCTCTTGGTTTGGTTTGGGAGCTTTAGTCGTCGTGGTTGGTTCAGGAGGAATCATTCTCAGACAGAGTTTAGAAGAACAAAGATTTAAAGAAGTTGAATCTCAAATGGCTATTATTAGCACATTAGTTTCTGAGTCTCCTACCGATGATAAATTACCCAATGCTCAGCGATTATTAGGGGCTTTTACTGATAACAATCAGCAGGATTATGGTGCGGTTTATTTGCCTAAAAATACTGGGGATTTTAAGTTAGCAACTTCTTCATCAGAAGATACAGAAAATAGTAAAGTCTCCTTACTAACTTTAAAAAATATTTTACTTTTAGCGAATAACAATTCAGGTCGAGTTGTTACGGAGCAAGCCAAGATTAATAATGAGACCTACAGTCTAG
The DNA here is from genome assembly GCF_000332055.1 of Xenococcus sp. PCC 7305. Taxonomy (GTDB): domain Bacteria; phylum Cyanobacteriota; class Cyanobacteriia; order Cyanobacteriales; family Xenococcaceae; genus Xenococcus. Next base: position 43,046 of record NZ_ALVZ01000226.1, read on the forward strand.
CAGCTCAAGCTATAACTGATGATGCACAAGAGCCTATCGCGGTTATTGTTTATGGCAGTAGAATAAATTCGGCTATATTTTGGAATAGTATCGGGCTACAAATGACGTTGGCTGGGTTAGTCACTGCGGCTACTCTTTGGTTGACAGATTTCTTGGGAAGAGCAATCACCGAACCGATTCAAGAATTGCAACAAATAACCCAAGATTTCTCTGAAGGGGATCTCAGTGCTAGAGCGCCCATGCGAACTAATGATGAAATTGCCCTCCTCGCCAGTAGTTTCAATCAGCTAGCAGACTCGATTGAAACTAGTGAAAATAAATTGCGTGAAGATGCCAAGAAATCGCAAGCACTCCGAGAAATTGCTTTGAGTCTTGGAGAGGCTTTAGAAACAGAGGCTATTTTTAAAATTGTGGTGGCGGATAGTCGTCAAGTATTGCATGGCGATCGCTCAATTTATTATGCTTTTGCTCAACAATGGCAGGGATCTATTATGGCCGAGTCTGTTCAGGATGGATATCCTACAGTTTTGGGCACTAGCTTTGACGATCCTTATTTTTCCGAAGAATATCTAGAAAAATACCGCGCAGGAGAAGTTATCGCTATTGCTGATATATCTCAAACAGGTTTGTCAGAATCCCATCTACAACAATTAGAAGATCTTAATATAAAAGCTAGCCTGATAGCACCAGTCTTAAAGGGAGAAACCCTGACAGGGTTACTGGTTGTTCATCAATGTAATCAACCCAGAGCATGGCAATCTGGAGAAATCGAGTTGTTAGCTCAAATAGCGATTCAAACTGGGAATGCTTTAGAGAAAGCAGAACTGTTACAAAGACAAAAGCAATCTCAAGAAAAAGAACGCCAAGCTAAAGAAAACCTGCAAAGACGAGCTTTGGAATTATTAATGGAAGTAGATCCTGTTAGTCAAGGAGATTTAACTATTCGAGCTCAAATTAAAGAAGATGAAATTGGCACGATTGCCGATTCCTACAATGCGACTATTGAGAGCTTGCGTAAATTAGTCACTCAAGTCCAATCCGCAGCTGCCTTGGTATCAACAACTACTAGTGCCAAGGAAACTTCGATTCAAGAACTATCCCAAGGCGCATCGGAGCAAACCCAGGAAATCACTAAGGCACTGGGACGAATTCAAGCCATGACTAATTCAATTCAAATTGTGGCCAGCAATGCAGAAGCCGCCGAAAAAGCCGTGCGTTTAGCCTCAGATACAGTGCAAGCTGGAGATGAAGTCATGAATAGAACAGTCGACGGCTTTAGCTCTATTCGAGAAACGGTGGCCGAGACAGCCAAAAAAGTTAAGCGCCTAGGAGAATCATCTCAAAAAATTTCCAAGGTTGTTAATCTAATTAGTAGCTTTGCTGATCAAACAAACCTTTTAGCTTTGAATGCTTCTATTGAAGCTGCCCATGCAGGGGAAGAAGGTCGAGGTTTTGCCGTGGTAGCCGATGAGGTGAGGTCTTTGGCTCGCCAATCAGCAGAAGCCACAGCAGAAATTGAATCCCTCGTTGCAGAAATTCAGGCTGAAACCAATGAAGTAGTTGCTGCTATGGAGTCAGGTACGGAACAGGTAGTGGCAGGAACGAGATTAGTCGACGAGACGCGTTCTTCTCTTAATCAAATATCCCAAGTAAGTAGTCAACTTGATGAATTAGTTGTTGCGATCGCTCAGGCAACTGTGGAACAATCCCAAGATTCGGAGATAGTGAGTCAGACTATGGAGCAAGTAGCTGCTGTTTCAGAAAAAACTGCCACCGAGGCTTTACAGGTGTCTGATTCTTTTAAGGAGCTACTGACTGTAGCCCAAGATCTGCAAGAAAGTGTTAGTAAATTTAAAGTTAATTAGCCCCTACCGTCGTCAATCCTCTGTTTTAGTCAGAACTTGTTATTTATCCTCGTCAAGATATGCCCCAATCTACTTCCTTCGGCTTCGGCCGAGTAAACTTAAGAAATCGGCTCTTGTCTGTAATCTTACCTACAGTCTTAGGTACACTAACCCTGTCAAGTTTACTGGGATATCGGTTTCTCGTCAGAGAAAAAGCTCAGCAGGAAATCAAACAGAAACTGGCGAGTCAGGTGACTCTGCAAATTATCACCCCAAAGGATAATCGAGCGCTTCGATCTAATAGTTCTCAGGGAATAAATAATGATTTGGATCTGAGCGGTGAAGGTGATTGGGCAACAATCGCGAACTTGCTCTTAAAATCGGAGAATAACCTAGAAAGTTTAACTGAGCAACTACAAACAAGCTATGGGCTGCAAGATCTAACAGTCGAACCTTATGGGTCTGACAATGAATCATTGATAGTGAGCTTTTCCGCTAAGAACAAATACTACCGTTTACTGCCCATTAAAGAGCAAAATCAGGTTGCCATTGCTTTTGTTGATCAACGACAACGACAAGCTGCGGGTAGCGAGTTGATTCCCCTCCTATTGCCGAGCGCTCTTTTTATGGGTATCACAGTGACGATCATCATTATTTTGTTGGCGAATAAACTTTCTCAACCTTTGGTGGATTTAGCGACCACTGCCGAAAGAGCTGCGGCTGGAGACCTGGACATCGTAGCTCAACCAAAAGGAACATTAGAGACTCAAACTTTAGCAAGTAGTTTCAATAATTTAATTTTTCAAGTTAAAAAGCTTCTAGAACAACAAAAAGAAGAGACTTTACAGGCTAAAACTCTTAGGGATATTATTCTCGAGATTAATAACTTACAAGATGTCCAACTGATTAGCGAAACTATCGTTGAGAAACTACATTCAGCCTTGCATGCCGATCGGGTTTTATTTTATAACTTGGCAGAGTCTGAGACTGGAATTGTCATGGCTGAGAGTCTCAGTTCGGGATATTCATCAACTCTTGGAGAAGTAATTTATGCTTCCGAGGTTATGCAAGAATTGCTCACCCAAGCTCAGGAAAATCAGGTACAAGAATTCTCAAATATTCAAGAAACGGAGTTTTCCCCATCCTATTTACAACTTCTAGAAGCTCTTGAAGTTAAGGCAAGCTTAACTTCTGCGATTAGATGTCAAGGGCAAGTTTTGGGTTTTTTGGTAGTTTATCAATGTCGTGAGGCTCGTACTTGGCAAGAACGAGAAATTGACCTTGTCGAGCAGGTAAGCAATCAAATGGTTTTGGCCTTAGATCGTTTAGACTTTCTGAAACAACAAAAAGATTCTGAAATAAAAGCTCAACAGGCCAGGGGACAACTGGAAAAAAGAGCCTGGCAATTACTCCAAGAAGTCGATGGCTTGACCAGTGGTGATTTAACTATTCGCGCAAAAATCACCGCAGATGAAATTGGTACGATTGCCGATTCTTATAATGCCACTATTGAAAGTTTACATGAACTTGTTACTCAGGTGAAAAATGTGGCGGCAGAAGTGGAAAATACCGCTGAAACTAACGAGAATTTGGTTCAGAAACTAGCAGTCAAAGCAGTAACCCAGGCAACTGCGATCGCTGAGACAGTAGAGCAAATTCAAACTATGACAGAATCGATTCACAATGTATCGGTCAATGCAGCACGAGCGGAAAAAATTGTCCAACAGGCCAGCAGTACTATTAATGATGGTGATCAGGCAATGAACCAAGCTGTTGTGAAAATTAATAGTCTGCAAGCGACGGTCATCGAGACCGAGAAGAAAGTTAAGCGTCTAGGAGAATCTTCTCAAGAGATTTCTCAAGTAGTTAATTCCATTGGTCGCTTCGCTGCTCAAACCCATCTTTTGGCCTTAAAAGCTTCCATTGAAGCCGCTCGGGCAGGAGAGCAGGGTAAAGGCTTTGCGGTGATTGCGGAGGAAGTTCGTTCTTTGGCCGCTCAATCGGCGACAGCCACAGCAAATATTGATAATTTGGTAGCTAGGATTCAACTGGAAACCAATGAAGTGATCCGCGCTATGGCTTATGGCACGGAACAGGTGGTTACGGGAACGGAACTGGTTCAAAATACCCGTCAGAACCTGGGCAGCATTACCCATGCCAGCCAGGAAATTAGTCAATTAGTCAAGGAGATTGCCCAAGCTGCTAGTCAACAATCAACAACCTCAAATTTAGTGAATGAAAATATTACCCATGTTGCTATTACTGCCCAAGAAAACTCCCAATCTGCAACTGAAGTTTCCCAAGAAATTGCTAAGCTACTTGCCGTAGCGACGAAATTGCAAGTAGGAATCGCCAAATTTAAAACTTAACGCTCCCAACTCTACCATGTCTCTCAATCCCGAAATTCGCGATCAAGCCTATCAATTTTTTATTGAAGAAGCACAAGAACTTTTACAAGTACTAGAAGATGGTCTACTTCATCTCCAAGAAGATCATAGTACGCCAAAAGTTCACGAATTGATGCGGGCAGCTCATTCGATCAAAGGAGGTGCTGCTAGTGTGGAATTGGATGGCATTAAAAAGTTAGCTCATCGTTTAGAAGATTTTTTTAAGGCTCTTTATAGTGACAAAGTTGAATTTGATGAACATCTAGAAAGTCTATTCCTCCAGGGATATGACTGTTTACGCAATCCGCTAAATGAACAAATTGACACGGGAGCTTTTGATGAGGAAGCAGCCCTGGCTGCTGCTGAACCCATATTTGAGCAATTAGCAGAAATTTTGGCAGAAGCGCTACAAGAAGGGGAAAGCTATATTCCCAGTGCCACAGATCTTGGGGTTGACATTGTAGCCTCAATTTTTGAAATTGATGTGGCTCAATCTTTAGATCATCTTGAGCAGGTGTTGGCTAACCCCCAAGATTTTAATATTGCTCAGGAATTGCAGACTCAGATCGATGTTTTAGCAGGTTTTGCTGAGCTTTTTAATCTCTCTGGTTTTAATGAAATTATTGAGCTGGTAAATCAGGCGTTAGCTCAAAATTCAGAACAGGCTCTTGAGATCACACAAATCTTAGTTAGGGATTGCCAATCTGCGAGGACTGCCATTTTAGAGGGCGATCGCGATCGCGGAGGTGAACCTTCTCCTGAACTGTTGACTCTGGCCTCCAATGACTCTTTGCCAGTTAATGATCAAGGAATAATTGAAGCAGGGGTATTGCCCCTTGATGATGTTTTTGGTGACGATAGTTATTCTTTTGATGCGATCGCGACATCTGAAGAAGAGGCAACTCTTAGTGACATATTTGGGGTCTCCAAAAATTTTACCGAATCTGCCCCTCAAGATTTAACCTCTGAGGGCGCTGAACCATTGCCAGCGCCATCTCTAGACGATGTCTTTGGAGATCCCGAAGGTATTTTGGCCTCCACAGAATCAGAAATTTCTGGATCATTTGACGATGCTGATCCTGAAGCTTGGGACAGCATGATATTTCAACATAAGCCTTTGCTAGGGAAACTTACAGAAGCCTCTCTAGCTGCAACTTCCGATTTGGACAATGTTTTTGGTTCGATAAATTCCCAGAAAGAGACTTCTTTGCCTGATATTCCCTCAGAAATAGCAGAATTTGCTCCCCCAGAAAACCTCGAAGCAGCAGTCCAATCAGTTGGAGAAATTTTTGACCGTTTACCGGAAATAGAAGCAGTCCCCATTAATACTCCCGAATTATATCCTCCCAGCAGCCTATCCCCAGCTAAATCAACTCCGCACAAACAAGCATCCTTAGGTAGTAATCTGACTGTCAGAGTTGATCTAGATCGTCTAGAGAGAATGAATAATCTGATTGGAGAGCTGGTAATCAATCGTAATAGTCTCTCACTACAAAATGAACAATTACAAAGTAATGTTCAAGACTTAATGGCCAAATTCACCTCTTTTCGTGCTCTGACTAGTAATTTACGGGAATTTTCCGATCAATTGCTAGTAGAAACGGAAAAATCTCCACAAAATTCCTTTCACCTTAGCCAAAATGGCTTGGCAGAATTTGATTCTCTGGAGATGGATAGTTATAGTAAATTACATCTTTTACTTCAAGAGATTCTCGAAGAGATTTTACAGCTTGAAGAAGGGGTAGATGATATTGCTCTATTTGCTCAACAATCTGATCGCACCATTAATTCACAACGCCAAATGTTGGGGCAGATGAGAGATGAAATGATGTGGGCGAGAATGTTACCTTTAGAACAAATTCTCAAACGCTTTCCTCGTACTTTACGAGATTTGTCTAATAAATATAGAAAGCCAGTGGATCTCAAAATGATAGGCACTGGAGTTTTAGTAGACAAGGCGGTGCTCGAAAAACTCTATGATCCGTTGCTCCATTTACTAAGAAATGCTTTTGATCATGGAATTGAACGTGCAGATCTGCGCCAACAACGGCGGAAACCAGAAACAGGACAAATTGAGATTCATGCCTATTATCAAGGTAATCAAACAGTTATTGAGATTAGAGATGATGGTGAGGGGTTAAACGTCCAAAAAATTGCCAAAAAGGCGATCCAGAACGGCATGATTTCTCCTGCTGAAGTTGGCTCAATCAATAATGAAAGTCTCTTTAATTTAATATTCGAGCCAGGATTTTCCACTGCCGAGAAGGTTAGTGAAGTGTCTGGGCGTGGTGTCGGGATGAACGTTGTGCGATCTCAAATAGAATCTCTGAAAGGAAACATTACTGTTCATTCCATTTCAGGTCAAGGGACTGCTTTTACTCTGCGTCTTCCTCTAACTTTAACCATTGCCAAACTATTAGTATTTTCGTTATCAGAAACTGCCTTTGCCATTCCTTCTGACAGCATCTCAGAAATTATTATTCCTCTACCCGAACAACTTAAATTATCAGGAAATCAAAGATTTCTCTTTTGGGAAGAAAATTTGGTGCCGATCTATTCTCTAGACGAAATACTGCAATATAATTGTTCAATCGCTACCAATCAGACTAGTAGTAAAGCTTTTGAATCTGTTGCTGCCCCAGAAGATTGGGCTTTGCCATTATTAGTATTACGACGAGGACAGAAATCTTTTGCCTTAGAAATCAAACGATTAATAAGTGAACAAGAACTGGTAATCAAGCCATTTAGTCAGGTGATGAAGGCTCCGCCCTATACCTATGGTTGTACTATTCTCGGAGATGGAACCTTAATTCCTGTTCTCAATGGAATGATATTAATTGACGAATTTTTAGGAGTTGCTGATAATGTAGGCGTAATTAGGAAAGAGCAAGCTCCAAATCTGGATTTGGAGCAACAAGACTGGGACTCTAATGAGGCGACTACTCAATCCTCTATGGTAAAACTCAAAACAATTATGGTTGTGGATGATTCTACGGCATTGCGAAGAACTATGGCTTTGAGTTTGGAAAAACAGGGATATAAAGTATTTCAGGCTAAAGATGGACGAGATGCTGTAGAACAATTTCGCAAGATTGTCGAACTCGATCTAATTGTTTGTGATATAGAAATGCCTAATATGAATGGATTTGAGTTTTTAGGGGTTCGACGTCGTGATTCCTCGATGAAAGAGGTTCCAGTGATCATGTTGACCTCTCGCAGTGGCAATAAACATCGAAACTTAGCAACCCAACTAGGCGCAGATGGCTATTTTACAAAGCCCTATGTAGAGCAAGAATTTCTGAAAGAGCTGAAGAATATTTTGAGTACTCAAAAAAATAAGTCCAGCAAGCTAACTTCGACTACTTCAAAAATTTTAAACAAAGTAACTATTCTAATCATAGATGATTCTTCTTCTTTACGTCGCACTATGACTTTGAGTTTAGAAAATCAAGGTTATCGAGTATTGCAAGCAAGAGATGGTCAAGAAGGATTAGCTCAAATGCGAAACAACCCTGACGTTGCCTTGGCAATTTGTGATATTGAAATGCCAAATATTAATGGGTTTGAGTTGTTAACAGCCCGTCTTCGAGAGTCGAACTTAAGGGAAATTCCGGTGGCGATACTTTCTTCTCGTAGTGGGGAAAAAAATCGCAATTTGGCAAATCAATTGGGGGCAAATGCCTACTTTAGTAAACCCTATGTGGAAAAAGAATTTTTATCGAGGATTAAAAATTTAATTAAAACAAAACAATAAACATTCAAATTATTTAAATACAATGGGAAATAAACTCTTTAATGTTTCTAAATCTGCCACAATTCTCCCCCAGGTAATTAATTCTTCATTAAAACTCGTAGTTTTTGATGTTGGCATACTAACCTTGTCATTCCCAGTTGAACAAGTAACCAAAGTCACTAAATATACTCAAACTCATGGGAGTGGATTGAGCTACGTTAATTTGACTCATTTGGAAGAACAAGAAGTTACTGTTATTGACTTGCACCAAAAGCTGTTTAAAGTCAGCCAAAACGAACTTTCTTCCGACAAGGGCTATTTTATTATTACTAGTAATACTACTGGTGATTCTTTAGGCATTAGGGTTTTGCAAACTCCTACTTTGCTGGATGTTTCATTTTCTAGAATCCGCATTTTACCTATCTCCTATCGCCATGCTGACACTTTAGAAATAGCTAGTCATGTTGCGGTTATTCCTCAAGGAGAGGAAAGATCAAAAACTATCTTTATTCTTGACGTAGATCGTTTGTGTTCATAGCCTAGACTGGCAAGCAATAGATCTAAGGCTTACCATTTTTGGGTTTTGCTACCCAAGTTGTGATATTAGTAGGTTGTGATATTAGTAGCTAGTCAACCCTTTAAAAGAATAACCAATAAAAAGTCCGATTAACAAAGCCCAAACTTGACCAGAATCAATAAAATTGTACCAAGCATCTGTCATCTGTCCTATGATATCGGCATCTTCAAAAGTTTGAGCCAATATGGTTGTGTTGGAGCTGGAATTATCAAAAGTCAGGTTTATTGTCCCATCGATTAGATGTAAATCGAAAGTTTCCATTGATTTTCCTTAATTATGAATTGCACAACCAAACTAACAAATCTAAGAAAGAACGTCTTGATAGTTTTTTAACTATTTAGATATTGGGGCAGTTAATCACGCACGGCTTCTAAAATGTCTGAATAATAGAAGCTAGTACTAGTTGCTCCTTTTCTTTCAATATGAAATCCATTATCGAGCAGAATTCGAATAATCTCTGATTCTTTATGTTGATAGGCACGAGTAGTTTTGGATGGTCCAGGAAAGAATTCACCAATTTTTTTGAGAACTACGAGAAAAAGAGTTTTGGGTGCGAAACTTAAAATCAATCGAGAATCGGCCAATGATGCTAAGTGAGAAATCATTTTGGCGGCATCTTCTGTGGGATAGTGAATCAGCACGTCTAGGCAAATGACAGTATGATACTTTCCGCTTAAAGATTCGAGATCTTGAACGGCAAAGGATATATTATCAGTGTTTCCTAATGCCAATTTAGCTTTCTGCTCCGCTTCTGTGACCATTTTTTCTGAAATATCACTAGCAGAAACTGTTGCCCCAGCTTTTGCCAGAGGAATACTGAGACTACCAACGCCACAACCTGCATCACAGACAGATATCTGAGGTAAATTACCGTCGGCTTTTAACCATTGCGTAACTGTATCGATAGTTTGTTGATGACCAAAGCGAATATCTTTTTGAACTTTATTTACTTCTTCGGTATCGCCATAGATTCTCCGCCAGCGATCGAACCCAACAGCATTAAAATAGTTTTTAACAATCGCTTTATCGTTTGCAGTGGTCATAATATGTTTTCTTTTGTTAAATTGCCCGCAAGTATTCTATCTTGTAACCTGTCTGTTAACTGCGGCAATTAATTCTTTAAATCTTTTTCTGCTTCGAGGACAGCTTTTCTTGCCCAGAGATCGCATTCGATAATGTCTTCTAAGCTAGGATTGAGATTGTTTTGACTGGACGCGCGATCGCAGACTTTCTCGATCACTTGGGGAATACCCAGAAAATCAATCTTTTCGGCCAGAAATAAAGCTACAGCCTGTTCATTCGCCGCATTCAAAATTGCCGGCATTAATCCTCCTGCTTTTCCTGCAGTATAAGCTAGCTCCATGCAGGGATATTTTTCCCGATCTGGCTCCCGAAAAGTGAGATTGCCCGCCTTAACCAAATCCAAAGGTTCCCAATCTGTATAAATTCTTTCTGGCCAGGATAGGGCATAAAGTAAAGGCAAACGCATGTCTGGCCATCCTAATTGAGCTAGCATTGAGGTGTCTTGCACTTCAATCAGAGAATGAATAATACTCTGAGGATGAATCACAATATCTATATTGTCGTAATCCATGCCAAAAAGATAATGCGCTTCGATTACTTCTAAACCTTTATTCATTAAAGTTGCAGAATCGATCGTAATCTTTTGTCCCATCGACCAATTTGGATGCTTCAACGCATCTTGCACCGTAACTGTAGCTAACTTCTCAGCAGGTAAATCACGGAAAGAACCACCAGAGGCCGTCAAAACGATTCTCCTTAAACCGCCTTCTGGGACACCTTGTAAACATTGGAAAATTGCAGAATGTTCTGAGTCAGCTGGTAATAACTTAACCCCATGTTTAGCAACTAAAGGTAAGATGACCGGCCCGCCTGCAATCAAAGTTTCTTTATTTGCTAGGGCGATATCTTTGCCTGCTTCGATCGCAGCAATAGTTGGTAATAAACCTGCACAACCAACAATCCCTGTCACGACTGTTTCCGCATCTCCATAGCGAGCAACTTCGGCAATCCCTGTGGCACCGACTAATATTTTAGGGGGATTAATCAGATCTGCGATCGCGTCCCGTAATTCTGACAATTTTTCCTCATCGGAAATAGCGACAATTTCGGGTTGAAATTTTCGAATTTGTTTAACTAATAATGTAATGTTTCGCCCTGCGGCTAATCCAACTACTCGAAATTTATCCGGGTTATGGGTAACTATATCTAAGGTCTGTGTGCCAATGGAACCAGTTGATCCCAAAATGGTAATTGCTTTTTGTTTAATAGATAATTTCACGTTAGTTATTGATATAGATTCTTTTATAGCTACTGCAAGCAGTATCTTAGATTTTGGATCTCTTTTCAAGAATTAAAAAATAAAGTTGGGGGTAGCATAAAATTCAGACAAAAAAATAACCTCGGGACGCTTATACCGAGGTTAATTCAGGAGAAATCGATTTAAATGGAAAACTTAGAAACTAAAATCAACTAGCTAACAATAACAGAAGTAAAAAGTAAAGTTGTAACCGTTAATGCAGAAGATGCGCTTTTCTGTAGCTATACTGCGCCATTAACACATGCATTTGACCGTACAGCCATTACTAATGCGTTTGTTTCACGTTCGTGATTTATTTCTTAAACAAATGTAACAAATATATTTATTTTTGTAAAGTAAATATTGACAAGCAATACCATGAAAGAAGAGGAGAGCTGGAAGAGTATTGTAAAGTCGTCTACCATAGAGGGTAAATAGCTTTCTTTTTCGATTAAGCGAGGAGATCAATAAAAATTTGCTCTTACGTTATTAGGATAAAAATGCTATGCTCGGGGCTGAGAATCAATAGATTAAAGATTAGGTTTTTTCAGTATCCGAGGTTTTTCCGTAAAGTATTGAGCTATTTCTTTTCCCATAATCTTGTCTCTCTAAACACAACATTCTAGTGAGAAGACAATTAAAATATGTCAATTTACATAGGTAATTTATCCTACGAAGTTAACCAAGAAGACTTAAATGAAGTCTTTACCGAGTATGGAACTGTTAAACGAGTTCATGTTCCAACTGATCGTGAGACAGGTCGCGTTCGTGGTTTTGCTTTTGTCGAAATGGAGTCGGAAGCCGACGAAGACAAAGCAATTGCCGCTCTAGACGGAGCGGAATGGATGGACCGTGAGCTAAAAGTTAATAAAGCTAAGCCTCGTGAGGACAGAAGCTCATTTGGTGGTGGGCGCAGAAAAAACCGCTTCTAAGCTAAGTTTTAAAGTCCCATAGAAACATAAAAGCTTCTGGGAATCAAGTAGATTAATTCTGCACATTCTCCTGGGAGTTTTTTTTGCTTGATTAGCGCGTGCTATCCTATCTTTCTAGTGACTTTGAGCATATCTTCCCAATGCCATTAAGGGAAAATATTGCTGGTAAAGATGATATTTCAAATAAAAATGACAAGGGAAACCCGTACCTGTAAATTCATCTTCATTCCATGTTCCATCATCACGCTGGGTTTTAATTAAATAATCTATCCCCTTTGCGATCGCATTTTCTCCATTAAAATCAGGAGCAGCTAATAAGCCAATTAAGGCCCAAGCAGTTTGCGAAGCTGTACTGACCCCCTGACCTTTCAAACTGGAATCATTATAACTACGACAGGTTTCTCCCCAACCGCCATCAGGATTTTGACAAGTTGTTAACCAGGCCGCACCGCGATTAATATTTTCTTGATATTTTTGAGGATCAAGAGCTTCTAGGGCGCATAATGCAATACTTGTCCCATAGATATAGTTGACTCCCCAACGACCAAACCAGCTACCATCAGCTTCTTGTTCATTTAGTAAAAACGCGATCGCTTTTTCGGCTTGCTCTTCAGGTATTGGCAGTTGGCAAAGACCAATCATTTCTAATACTCTAGCTGTTACATCAGCTGTATTGGGGTCGATAGTTGCTTTTAAATCACTATAGGGCAGCAAGTTCAACCAGTCTTGATCATTATTGATATCAAAAGCAGCCCAGCCTCCTGCTTGACATTGCATCGATAACATCCAGTCTAAACAACGAGCGATCGCTTTTTGCTTGAGCATCTCATCAGGAAGTTTAACTAGATCTAATCCCATGACCACCACCGCAGAATCGTCTAGGTCAGGATAGAAACGATTGTCAAATTCAAAAGCCCAACCTCCAGGGGTTGCTTGGCTATTTTTTACGATCCAATCCCCATAATCGAGGATTTGTTTATCGAGTAACCATTCTCCAGCCTTGACCAATGCAGGATGGTCAGAGGGAAAACCTGATTCGGCAAAAGCTCGTAAACACCAGGCGGTATCCCAAACGGGAGAAATACAGGGTTGAATTCGATAACTATCTTCCGTTTCGATCGCGAAATTATCAACCGCGACTAAACCTCTTTGAATAATAGGATCATCGACATCATATTCTAAGCATCGTAAACCTAGCAAGGAATTCAACATTGCGGGGATAATGCCACCCCAATCTCCTGTAGCTTCTTGTCTTTCGAGAATCCATTTTTCCGCAGCTTTTAATCCTTCTTTGCGGAAGGGTACTAAATTGAGAGTTTCTCCCAACTTGAAAAGATGATCGAGACCAATAAAAATATCTGTCCAGTCATTATTTTGCGGCAACTCGTAGCGAACATTGTCTATGCTCTCGGTATATAGTTCGTCTAAGCTAATCTTGGGATTGATATCGAAAACGGGTTTTTTATCAAAGACGATTAATAACGGAACAGTGCTACCTCGCGCCCAACTCGACATTTCATAAATAGTAAAGGGCGATTCTTTGGGCAGCAACATCACCCAAGCAGGCAGCGAAGGTATTCCTTCCCAACCATAACAACCAATTAAGGCTAAATGGAGTTTAGTAAAAATCCGAGATTTGCTAATGCCTCCGCGTTGTAAAATAAATTTTTTTGCTTTGACTAAGGCTGGATCTTCCTTGGGCACTCCTAATAGTCGCAATGCCATGTAGGCTTCCACTGAAACACTTAGCTCACCACCATCACCGTAAAATAGCTCCCAACCACCATGATCTCGTTGCTGCGATCGCAAATAGCTGGCAGACTTCTCTAAAGGACGGGTGGCATCGGTTCCCCAGATCTTATGCAAAAGAACCATTTCTGAGGTGATACTGGCATTCGATTCTAGTTCTGCCCACCAATAACCATCGGGATATTGAATTGAGAGTAGATATTCTTGACTAAGAGCGATCGCTTTTTGGACTGGGACTTGATAAACTTCTGTTGGAAGAGGCATACATTAATAAGGAAAGGGTAATGTGTCAATAATTCTCGTTTAGGGCAATAGGGAGGTAGGGAATTAGGGAAATTAGCTATTATTATTACCCAACGGTGCGCGTTCTCTAAAACCCCAAGTCCCAACTTGTTCAGTGATATTATAATCGTCCAGGATCTGTAGATTGCGCGATGTTGTTCAAAAATTATTTAATTCTCTCAAGGCCTTGTGTAATTGAGCCGCATGTAACCAACCGACATAACCACCATAAAGAATTTTCTCTTCGCGATCGCAGACAAAAACATGATCGACTCTAGCAGGGCTTGTCCACGTACGAATCTGAATTCCTTCAGATAAGACTAACTGAATTTGCGATCGCGAAAAATTTCGATAATGAGCGTCAGTCATTCCCGGTACTTGTTGTAAATATTGAATAATTCTCGTTGCCAAATTATTGGCTGGAGCTTTAGCTATTTGGGGATTGCGCCAAAATTCTTGGATAATGGGGATTAATTTCTGATTACTTTTCAGTCCTACATGAGCAGCACCCCGAAGACAGATAAACTGGGAATGAGCAAATTTGGTGTTCTCAACTGTTACCATGCCATCAGTTCCGAAGCCCAGATCTCCTGCGATCGCTAAAGTGGGAATCTGTTGAGCAATCCTAGTCGCAGTTTCTCGGCGGTTTCTCCCCAAATCCCGAGCCATACCAATTCCAATTCCGAGAGGATCAATCATTCTGGCAAGATGAGAACCACCGATCGGCGAGCCGATGACAACTAAAGAATGGACGCGATGCCATAGTTCGGGATGACGATGGAGCAATTCAATGCAGATTAGTCCGCCCATAGAATGACCAATCATTCGCAGAGAAATCTTAGGGTAGTTCTTGATAGTTTCTAGGGTAATTTGTTCTAATTGCTTAATTAAGGGTTCGATACGCCAATAGGTTTTCAAGATCCCTAAACTCGGTGCAATTACCAATGCCTCTGTAGTTACCATTGCGCGGGCTAAGTTCCCAATATCATGACCGTCATCTGACCAACCATGTTGGGCTAATATAATACAATCTGGGTTGTTCATTCTTTATCTGACTAACAATTATGACTAAAATCTTTTTGGCGATCGCCGGATTCTTGGGAGCCTTATCAGTCGCATCAGGAGCTTTTGCCACCCATGCTCTCAAGGATAGTTTAACCGTCAAAGCTTTAGCAATTTGGGAAACAGCAACCAAATACCAGATGTATCATGTCCTAGCCCTGATGTTGGTCGCTTTATTATTAACCCGCACTGAAATTCCCGTTTCATCTTTAGTGATTGCGGGTTGGGCTTTTATTATCGGAATAGTGATATTTTCCGGCAGTCTCTATGCTCTTAGTCTCAGTAATATTAAATGGCTGGGTGCGATCACTCCCTTAGGTGGCTTAGCCTTTATTGTGGGCTGGCTCTCCATCGCGATCGCAGCCTGGGGTATTAAATAATTTGTATGTTATTTTCTATTGTGATTAGTCTAATCCGGAAACAAACATCCATAAGTTAGCATCTTAAAGATATAAGCCAACTGACTAAGTCCTGATTATCTCGCTTGGAATTATCCCACGAAGATGGAACAGGACGAATGAGGATAACTGATAACTGTTCACTGAATAACTGTTCACTGAAAAAATGCTGCTAAATGATCGCTATCGCATTCTAGACACCTTAGGGAGAGGAGGCTTTGGGGAGACTTATCTTGTAGAAGATAGACATTTGCCTTCGAAGAGAAAATGCGTTCTCAAACAACTTAATCCCATTGTCGAACAATCAGAAACTCCCTCTTGGATGAAAGAGAGATTTCAAAGGGAAGCAGCGATTCTCGAAGAGCTAGGTGACGAAAGTAAGCAAATTCCCCGTCTTTATGCCTACTTTGCCGAAGAAGGAAAGTTTTATTTAGTGCAAGAATGGATTGAAGGGGAAACCCTAGCCCAAAAACATCAAAGACAAGGCAATCTCAACTCTCAGCAAGTACAAGCAATTTTAGCTCAACTCTTGCCAGTTCTCGATTTTCTCCATCAGCGTCAGATTATCCATCGAGATCTTAAACCAGAAAACATCATCTTACGGCAGAGCGATCGCTTGCCTGTTTTGATTGATTTTGGTGCGGTCAAAGAGGCAATGTCAACCCAAGCTAATCACAGCAATAATAGCAGTCTATCGATTTCCATTGGCACCCCTGGTTATATGGCTTCAGAGCAGGCAGCAGGTCGTCCAGCCTATTCTAGTGATCTCTATAGTTTGGGATTGACCGCTATTTTTCTGCTCACAGGAAAATCACCTCAAGACTTAGAAACTGATCCAGAGACAGGAGAGATAATTTGGCAAGAATATGCAAAAAATCTTGATCCTAAATTGGTTTTAGTATTAGACAAAGCAATCCAGTTTCATCCTCGCGATCGCTTTAACTCCGCCGCCGCCATGTTATCTGCCCTCGACAACAGGCAGAAATCCCATCCCACAGTGCAGGTTGCCCCCGCAGTATCCCATCGTGAGCAGCATAGTTATGCTGGAACAGTTCACTATGAAAATCATACTGAGCAATCAAGAACAGGAAGTAATCGATTAGTCAAAATATTTCTCTTTTTACTAACATTAGCCGGATTAGGAATTGGAACTTTCGCCGTTGGCTTTACTCTCATTGCCAATCTGTTGCCCTCATTTCAAAAATCTTCACCTCAAGCTCAAGTAGAACCTGATGATTCTAGCCGTAGACCGATTCTATTTCCTTCGAGAAATGAGGAGAAAATAGAAATCAGTGAAGAGGAACCAGAAGTTCTAGAGGATAACGCTAAAACAGAATCGGAAATAAAAGAAAGGAAAATAGAAATAGAAAAAATTGCTAAAGCAAGAAAAGAAGAATCTATCGAGCAACCAAAAACTCCTGACGTTTTTGTGCAAACCCAACCCAACCCAGAATCGCCCTCTGCAACAGATAAGCCTATTTTAACCACAGGAGTCTCTGAAGCTCAATTAGTTAGCACTCTAGGAAAACCGACATCTCAAAGAACAGATTTTCGAGAAAACAGTAAAGTCCTGGAATATCGTGATTCTGAAACAGATAAACTTAATTCGCGCTATAAGGCTAATACATCAGGGAAGATTTATTACACAGAGGTCATTTTAGATTCCTCTAATAGTCTTGGTCAAATGCAGACAGCTTTAGACCAACTACTAGGAAACAATAATTCTGCATCTATCAAAGATAAACTCAGAGCAGTTTATAATCGCACATGGCAATCAAGTTTTTTTAAAGTGGGAAATCTAGAAGGGAAAATAGAACGAGATTCTAAAGATAGAATCAGCATCTCAGTTCAAGAATAAGGTTTTTTAACTCGATTGCTCCTGAAATAATTCAAAGACCTGACGGGAAAATAACTTTAATTTGTTTTCTATCTCGTCTTTGGGTTTATATTCCCCTAACAATTGCCAATTGTCTACGGTCGAGAACCGCCAGGCTTGGCCCACATGACTAAACCCCCCAGTTTCTAACCCAATTAATTTTTCTGTCTTGTCTAGCGGATCTGTATAGAAACGAATCTGTACCAAAATGCTATTGCATTGAATACGAGGACTCCAACCGGGAAAATGAAAGCCAATATCTATCGAATCAGGATCTACCAATTCTTGGGTGTCAGGGTCATTCTTCCAAGGCTTGAGGTCAACTTTGACATCAGGAAATTGGGTTTTAAAAAGATTGACCACCGAGGCAATTTTAGTTGTGACATCCAATCCTCTAGCTCTTTCTGATGCATTCAAGTTGACTACCCTCCCAATATAATATGAATATGTTTATATTATATTATGGTCAGTTAGATCAATAAAGTAGCTAAATATCCAAATGTTCTCAAAATTCCTCTTCTTTAAAAATGATTGAAGAGTCATTAAGATTGAGAGAAGAGCCATTCAGGAATTTTGTCTGCTGGTAAAGGCTTAGCAAATAAATATCCTTGCCCATATTCACAATCCAAATTTTCCAGAAGATATTGTTCTTCTTCTGTTTCAATGCCTTCGGCAATCACATCCATTCCCAGCTTATGAGCCAACAAAACAATCGTGCTGACAATTTCTAAATTTTTGGCACCTTTGCTCATATTGCTGACAAAAGAGCGGTCTACTTTTAAGGTGTCCATGGGAAATTGATGAAGATAACTAAAAGAAGAAAATCCTGTGCCAAAATCATCCATACTGAGACGCAGACCAAGAGCTTTGAGACGATTTAACATCACGATCGCATCTTGAACATTATCCATCACCATGCTTTCTGTGATTTCTAATTTAAGATTTTGATAATTTATATGGGTAATCTCCAGAATTTCCTCAATTTTTTCTACTAGATTAGGTTGATTGAACTGTCGTCCCGAAAGATTCACACTGATAAAGAGATTGGAATATTCAGGAAACTTTTGCTGCCAAGAATGCATTTGAGTGCAAGCCTCCTGGAAAATCCACTCTCCCAAAGGGATAATGGCTCCTGTCTCTTCGGCAATAGGAATAAATTCCCCAGGGGAAATAAAGCCTTTTGAGGGCGAAATCCAACGAACCAATGCTTCAAACCCAGCGACTTTATGGGTTTTTAGCGAGATAATTGGTTGATAGTACAATTGGAATTCCTTCTTGGCGATCGCACGATATAAATCGGTTTCCAATTCCAAGCGGATTAATGCTTGTTGATGCATTTTTTTCGCAAATATTTCATAGCGAATTTTTCCCGAAGCCTTCGCTTTATACATTGCTGTTCGAGCGGAACGGAGAATATTTTCAGCAACAAACTCTTGGCTAATATCATTAATGGCAATTCCAATTGTCACCGAATTAAGAATTTCTCGCTTCTGAAAACTAAAAGGAACAGTCAGGATTTCCTGCAATTTGCTGGCAAATTTAACCGCTATTGCCGGATCTTCATCAATTATCGTCGCGATCGCAAATTCATCGCCTCCCACTCTGGCTAATAACTCTTCTGAACTAAGATACTCCTGAAGATGTTGTGTCGTAGCTCGTAATAATTGATCTCCTGCTTGATATCCCAAACCATCATTGATTAGTTTAAAACGATCTAAATCTAAACAAAAAACCACAATCGACAGAGAAGAATTTGGTTGGAGATATTTGTGATTAAGTCTTTTTAATTGTTGAGTAAATAATGTTGAATTCGGTAAAGAAGTTAAGGAATCATACAATGTGTTGTAAAGCACCTTATAAGTCCAGATAAGACCCACTGTGAGAACCAAGCTCAACAGAGAAGGGACTAAGGGAATCCATCCCCCAACCAGAAAAATAGACATACAGGAGACATATAGTAAGCTACTGGTCACAATAGTTGTTAAACCAACAGATAATGGATGCCGCAACTTTATAGAGATTGCTAATCCCACCAAAGACCAAACCCAAATCCATAAAATTTCTACTCCTTCAGACCAAAACCAAATGGGGGTTGATTCCCCCAGGACTAAACTGATTAATTGACTGACCATCTGGGCATGGGCCAACACTCCAGGCATCGTAGCTTGCTCACCCTCATAAGGAGTATAAAAGAAATCTTTGATACTCGGAGCAGTAGTTCCAATAATTACGATCTTGTCTTTAACTAAATCAGAACTGAGTTTTCCTTCGAGTGCTTCTGTTAAGGTTACCCTTGGCGCAATTATTGGTGATTGATAATCAATGAGAATTTGCCATCCCAAAGCTTCCGTTGAATGCATTCGGTAGCCACCAGAATTAGAGTGCAAGCGAGGCAAAATAGTATTGCCAATAGATAAAGAATCAATAGATTCTGTAATTTCTAAATTCCCTGCCAACTCAGGTAAATCTTGAAGGTACTCTAAACTCAAACGGAAAGCAAAAGAATATAGTTGTTTTTCTCCCAAACGAGCATACATTAAATTTCTGCGTAAAATGGAATCTTGATCTAAAACTACATCGTTAAATCCCACTTTTGATGGAGGAACAACTGTCGGAGGAGGTACTTGATTTTCTTCATTTCCCAAATATTCAATTGCAATTAAATTGTCGGCTTGTAATTGCTGATGTAAGCTGGCTGTCCCTGGAGGATAGGTAATATCCCGATATAAATCAAATCCTATTACTTTAGGTTGGTATTTTTGAATTTCTGCCAATAATTTGGCAATCGTTTGATCGTCAATGGGCCAACGCCTTTGATTCTTAATATCGAGATCAGTAATTTCTACTAAAAGTAATCTCTTATCAAGTTGATCATTGCTCTTTATCCGAACCATTGCATCATAAGCAAATAATTCTAAACTCTGTAGCCCTCCCCATTGCTTAACTCCAATTATCATTGTTGTTACCAAGAAACTAGTTAAGAATATTGGTAGAGTATATTTTCGGGAAAGACCATTGTTTTTCGCTAAATCGTTATAGCTTTTATGGTAAAAAGATTTAGCTTTATTGATTATGTCAAATAACGCCATAATATACTCAATAATGATAGTAAGGTATGCTGTATAGATTTAGTGGCTGTAAAATTACGGATTAATTGATTTAAAAATAGTCAAGCTATTCAGTATTTTTTGGGGTAATGCATTTTATAACTGCAAAATATTTATTATATCTTCATCGCTAATTATTGGCTTATTAGTAGACATTTTTAAGCAAAAAACATAACATGAAGACATATAAATTAAACAACTAGTCATCAGAGACCATATCTTGAAAAAAATAAGGATTTTTTTGACTTCATGAACATGAAACATTATTAGTAATTTGAACTTGTAAACAATGTTAAACACAAAAAATAAAACTAGCAAAGTTATTGGGATATCTAGTTTTATAGCTATCTGGAGTTTGGTGAGTTTTACTGCGATCGCTCAAACCCCAGAGGTTACTAAATCTAATGAATCAAAAACTGCTGAAGTCCATGGCTTACCTAGTAATCGTGAAGCTGGAGGCAGTCGAGGTAATTGCGATATTACAGCCCAAAATAATCTTGATGACCCCATAGCTCTAATTCCAGACAGTTCGGTAAACATCACAGCATCCATTTCTCCCAAGCTATTTTTCTATGTCCCACAAACCAAAGAACAAAAGACTATAGAATTTGTGCTTCGAGATCAAAACGACCAACTAGTACATGAGGTATTCCTCCAAAAAACTAGTCAAGGAGGAATTATGAATGTGGAGATTCCTCAGGATGTCAGTGAGGGTTTGGGGCAATCTGATTCCAACTATCGCTGGTATTTATCTCTGATTTGCGACAATCAAAAACGTGCTCGCGATTTAGTCCTGGAAGGATGGATTAGCTATGTAGAACTAGATAATTCTGTTAAACAAAAACTAGAAGCCTCTACCTCAGCAGAACAAGCTGACTTTTATCAAAAAGAGGGGATTTGGTATGATGCCTTGTCAGCAGTCGCAGAGGATACAACTCAATTCGCGAATCCTGCTGCAACAGAAAAATGGTCACAAATGCTCGAATCTATTGGCTTGGAGAAATTGTCTGCACAACCTTTTATTGACGGCGAAATTATCAAGCAGTAACTAAGTAACTGGTCTGAAGTTGGTTCAACTTATTTACCTAATAGGGAAAGGAACAAAAACTTGGGTAACACCAACATTCTTTTCCAGCGCCAAGGTTCTTGATAAAGACGATAAGACCATTCCAAATTGTTATTTCTCAACCATAAAGGGGCGCGAGTCTTATTTCCCGCCCAAATATCAAAGCTACCACCAACACCAATCCAGATCGAATTGGGACATAAATGGCGATACTTCTGAATCCAAAGTTCTTGACGGGGAACGCCTAACCCAACAAATATCAATGGAGGTTGGGCTGCTTGTAGACTTTTGAGCCATTGTTGTTCTTGTTCTCCAGATAGATAACCATGTTGTTGCATGATTGAAAGTCTGGGGATTTTTTGTTGCCATGTTTCAGCAGCAAGCTCTGCTACTCCTGGTTTTCCACCGTAAAAACAAATCAACTCAGGGTTTGAATTCTTTTCCAATCGATTTAGAAGCGATTCTGCTAGTTCAATTCCTGGACAGCGATTTTGTTTAATCCCATGTAAACGCAGATACAAAACCACTCCTGCACCGTCGGGAACCACCAAATTAGCTTGGCGAATAATTGAGGCCAGATTAGAATCAGCTTCTGCCAGCATTGTCATTTCTGCATTAATCGTAACGACATGAGTGCCTATTTGCTGTTTTAATCTCTCTTCTAGCCAGTCTATATAGTCATCAAGCAAATGTACGGGCAAATTGAAAAGGGAAAATACTTGTGGTTCGGGGAGTTTATTGTTTAGTTGGAGCATTGTAACAAAAATTAATATATTATCCAGATATAAAGATTAACGGCTGGCAGAACTCTTGTTTGACAAGACAATAACAATTATTTTAGTTTCTCGGTTCTAATTGTACAGCTGTTCCTGTCGCTGTAATCAAAAAGAGAACTCCCTTTTCGTCCGGGTTAATAGTGCCAGTATCAACTTTGATGCCAATTACACCATTAGCTGCTAATTTTTGAGCCTGTTTCTCCAGCTTTTTGATAGCCTCTAATTGTCCTTTTTCAAAAACCTTTTCATAACTGCCTGTTCGCCCACCAATTACATCTCTAATTCCAGCAAATAAATCCCTAATAGCATTTGTGCCATAAACAACTTCAGCTGTCACAATACCTAAATATTCTTTGATCTCATAACCTTGAGCTGTGTCGGTAGTGGTAGTTAGCATTTAAAGTAAGATGTTACCTGATAACTTATCCTTTGATGAATATTATCATAGCCAACTAAATGTAAAAATTATGCGTTATTCCCTTCAAGAAAGATTCTTAGGAGCTTTTTTTGGCAGTGTTATTGGAGAACAATGGCAGCATCAAGATATTCAAGAAAAAATATCGACGGAGAAACTTAAGCCTGAGCAGACTCCTTGGCTCGCAGTTCATCAAAAACTTGTGGCTCAAATACCTTTATCTTGGGATCTCTCGTTATCTTGGGAAAATTGGGAACTTAATAGGGCAAAAAAACTCACAAGCTCAGAAATAGCTATAGCTCTTTTACCAATTATTCTCTACTATCATGACAATCTGACCCAATTAGAGTTTTTGCTACAGCAGGTCATTCAGGATTGGAAAATTCCCCTATCAAATATTCATGGCCTTTTATTGTGGAGTACGGGTATTTCTTTGGCCTTGAGGGAAAAGATAGCTCCAGAATATTTATGGAAACAGCTAAGTGTTAATAGCAAATTTTTTGCCAGTTCTGCTCCTTATAAGTTAGAAAACTTACAAACATTATTTGATAGGGGGTTAAGCATTACAGAAGTGACAGAAGAACTGTCTTTGGTTGTTTCTCAAGATATGTTACCTTTTCTATTGTCTTTATACTGCTTTTATCAGACTCCAGAAAATTTTCTTTTAGCAATCAAACAAGCATTCAGAGTTGATAATACGGTATCTGGTCTAATGGCTTTAACAGGTTGTCTGTCGGGAGCGCATAACAGCAGAATCGGCTTGCCTGTGAATTGGGAAAAATTGTGTCAACGGGAAAACGACTACCAAAAAATTTGGCAACTAGCTAGCCGGGTTTTTGCGACCTGGTCGGGAGTATATTTGCCAGGAAATAATGTTACGATCTCGGCTGTAGTGTCAACTCCCCAGACTTTCCAAACTCGTTCCAATTTGAAAATTATTTCCCAAAAAGAGTATGAATTACAATAGTTACAGTCTATTTCAGCTTTAAAGAGTATTCGCAAATGATTAAAAGCTGGCATTTATTAACTAAAAAAATCGACTTATGGCAACGCAAATGCAGACAGCGATTGAATTTTCTTTGGTTCACTAAAAATAATCGGCAAATTAGGAAAATCTCAGCAATTGTCAAGGATTTTAGTGGCTCCAATCTTCAATCTTCTAAACGGCAAAGTATTAAGTTGCATTATTCTCTGGCAATGCTAATCTTTGCCTTGGTGGCTTTGACTAGTGTGGTGGGTTATCGCTTCTACAATCAACCACAACTTACCGTCGGCAAAATCTCTCCCATCAAGATTGAAGCGCCTTGGGATGACGAATTTGAAGATACCAAAACGACTTTGGCAAGACGCAAAGAGGTGCAACGGGGGATTGTGCCAATACTTAGACAAGACAAAGAAATTACAGAACAGATTAGACTTCAACTTGCTAAGTATTTAGAGCGCATTGAACAGTTAAGAGTTCAGAACCAACCATTTCCTTTTTTTAATAGCAAGATTATTTCTTTGCCTAGTCAACAATATCTTCGCTCTTGTTCCTCGGCAGAATTCCAAGCTATTTTAAAGTCTCTTGAGCCTCGTCAAAATATTGCTTTTTCCCAGTTTCCCAACTTTTTAACGCTTAATGTTCAGCAGCAGCAGGCTCTAGAACAACTAAGAAGATATCAAAAAGCCGTTTCTAGACCGCAATTCAAGAAGTTAATTGCTCAAGTTGATGAGGTTCGTTCGCGTTATGTTCAAGGGCTTAAAAAGTTTCGAGCGAAACCAATCCCCAGCTTTGATGATCGCGACTTAGCGGCTTTTTTAACTCTCAGTAACCAAGAATGGGTGGTGACTAAAACTTCTATTGAGGGGGCGACAGAAAGAATTATTGCCCAAGGCATTGCTCCTGGTACTCCTCGATATTTGCTCTCCTCGGCAGTGGCACTACAGTTGGGAACCCAAATTCCTAAGTCGGTATCTCCGTTGGTTAACAGTTTATTATTGAATGTTTTACAACCAAATTTACAGGAAAATCGCGAAGCAACCCGGGAGTTGGCAGAAAAAGCAGCCCAGGAGATTGCTCCTGTTATGGTGGCTATTAAAAAAGGTCAAATAATTGTTGATGCTGGAGACAAGATTTCTCAAGCTGATTTTGTACTCCTTGATGGTTTTGGCTTAAGCCGTCGCGGGATTAATTGGTTGGGATTAAGGTTATCTGCAATCTTGGTGCTCTCGGTGATTGGGGTTTTTGTGCTAGTTCAAAGGCAAATTTATCCGGCGATTCGTCGTCGTGATTATTTGTTAGTCTGTTTGCTGAGCGTGAGCGCTCCCCTGCTCAGTATTTTTAATGTTGCTCATACTAATTTGGCGGCAATAGGTCTTTTCGTTAGTAGCTTTTATAATCCTTTGTTGGCAATTTGTCATGTTTCATTGTTGACGATTTTGGTTACCTGGAGCCAATCCGGTTGGGGTTGGGAATATTTGATTGCCGGTAGTGCGGGGGGTTTGTTGGCAGCGGCGATCGCAGGGACTGTGCGATCGCGAGAGGCGATGGCTCGTTTGGGCGTGGTTGTCGGTTTGACCCAAGGAGTTGTTTATTTACTAACAACTCTGATTCTCAGTGCTAGTGCGGCAACTATTTGGTTAGCAGTCTTACCTGGAGCAATTATTCATGGTTTATGGGGCGTTGCTTGGTGCATTGTTGCGATCGGCATCTCACCCTATCTAGAAAGATTTTTTGATCTCATTACCCCGATTCGTTTGGCAGAATTGTCCAATCCTAATTTACCTTTACTCAAGCGATTGGCAACAGAAGCTCCAGGGACTTTTCAACATACGATGTTTGTTTGCTGCCTAGCAGAATCCGCAGCAAGAAAGCTCAACTGTAATGTGGAGCTCGTCAGGGCCGGAACTTTGTACCATGATATTGGCAAGATGCATGATCCTTTAGGTTTTATCGAAAATCAGATGGGAGGCCCCAATAAACATGATGAAATCAATAATCCTTGGGTGAGCGCAGAAATTATCAAAAAACATGTCAGTGAAGGATTAGTTATGGCAAAAAAATATGGTTTGCCTCAAGCAATTCGGGATTTTATTCCTGAACATCAAGGTACTTTGTTGATTGCCTATTTTTATCATCATGCCAAACAAAATAATCAAATAGGAGACGAGCCAATTTTAGAAGCTGATTTTCGCTATGATGGCCCAATTCCTCAGTCTCGTGAAGCAGGGATTATGATGTTAGCCGATGGTTGTGAAGCTGCATTGCGATCGCTTAAGGATGCAACTCCTGAACAAGCTTTATCGACAATCAAGAAAATTTTTAAGGCTCGCTGGAAAGATGACCAACTAGTAGATAGTGGCTTGAGCTACGATGAATTGCGTATCATTGCTGATGTTTTTGTCCAAGTTTGGCAACAATTTAATCACAAGCGAATAGCTTACCCTAAAGGTGCGCTTAATAACTAACTTTGCTCAGGCTTCGCTCCTGAGGGCAGAAGAATATATTTCTACATGAAAATTAAAATCTTAAAACTAGATGAGTCTGCAACTATTCCCCACTATAGTCATCCAGGGGATGCCGGACTTGATTTGTTTGCGATCGCAGAACAAACCCTTGACCCTGGTGAAGCTAAACTCATTCCCACTGGCATCGCGATCGCATTACCTCCAGGGACCGAAGCTCAGATACGCCCCAGGAGTGGCCTGGCACTAAAACATTCGATTACTGTTTTGAATAGTCCAGGCACAATTGATGCTGGTTACCGGGGCGAAATCGGCATTATTTTAATTAATCACGGCAAAAATCCGTTTCATGTCCTGTCTGGAATGAAAATCGCCCAAATGGTAATTGCCCCAGTGCTCCAAGCAGAAATAGAAACAGTTGCGAACTTAACCACAACTTCGAGGGGAACAGGTGGTTTTGGCTCAACAGGATTTGCATAAGCTGATCTTTGGGATAAATGATTCCTTTAAAGACCAAAAATGCTTAAGATAAGAAAGTTAACATAATTAACACTTCTTGTATGGAGTAACGTTACAAAACGTAACTGCCGCTAAAAAAAATTTATAGAATGAATCAAATTGCAACTGTGACTAATCTTAAAACTGTTTCCGACACTAAAAGATCTTTTTATAATAACTACAATAAGCCTATTAACTCAGTTTATCGTCGCATAGTCGAAGAATTGTTGGTAGAAATGCATCTATTGTCAGTTAATGCCGATTTCAAAAGTGATCCAATTTTCTACTTGGGAGTAGTCAGTTGTTTTGAGCGTTTGATGCAAGGATATCAACCAGATCAGGATAAAGGTGCAATCTTTAATGCCCTTTGTCGAGCTGTGGATGGAGATCCCGAGTCCTATCGTGCTCAAGCAGGCAATCTCCTCGCGATCGCAAAAGAAAAATCGGGCGAGGAATTAATTGCTTGGTTGGGTGAGCCCACCGCGATCGCCGGGGCAGAAAATATTGCTGAGACTATAAAATCAATTGCAGCTAATGCTAATTTTAAATACAGCCGTCCTTTTGGTATTGGGTTATATACTCTCTTAGAAGAAGCTGATGCGAAATTGCTTGAAGATAGTGATAAGCGCAACGAGATCTTTGAGAACATTGCCAAAACTTTATCTTTGCCAGGCGACAAGATGAAAAAAGATCTTGAGCTATATCGTAGTAACCTTGAAAAAATGGAGCAGGTTCTCAAGGCAATTGAGGACGCTCTGCAAGCTAGCCGCAAACAGAGGGAAAAACGCGCTCAAGAAAAGAAGGACAAAGAAGAAGCTGCAAAAGCAGCCGCAGAGCAATCTGTTGTAGCCAAAGAATCAGAAGAATCAGTGAAAGCTGATGCAGGTAGTGAAGGAGCATCAGGAATCGAACTTGATAAATAAGTAAAAGGCAGAAGGCAGAAGGCAGAAGGCAGAAGGCAGAAATTCTCATGAATGAATCAAGCTTTGATTTTGTCTAGTCTTCTTCTTCTGCTGAGCGAATCAATCGCCGATAAACTCCTCCTTCCCGCCACAACTGATCATGAGTGCCGCGCTGGGCAATTTTGCCTTGTTCCAAAACAATAATCTCATCACAATCGCGAATTGTACTCAAGCGATGCGCTACCACAATACAACTACATTTTCGCGATCGCAAATTGGCCCCAATCACTTTTTCTGTTTGAGCATCTAAAGCAGAAGTTGCCTCGTCCATAACTAAAATTGTGGGATTTTTTACCAAGGCACGAGCAATTTCTAATCTTTGCCTTTGTCCTCCACTCAGATTAACTCCTCCTTCCAGCAATTCTGCTTCATATCCTCCTGGGATTTTAATCACAGTTTGATTAATCACCGCATCTCGACAGGCTGTTACAAGCTGCTCATCGGTTACAGAAGCATCCCATAGGGTGAGATTGTCTCGTACAGTTCCCCCAAATAGAAAAATATCCTGTTCAACGAGAGATAAAGAATTAGCCAGAATCTCTTGAGGAATCTCTCTTCGGGCAATGCCATCAAACAAAATCTCTCCAGCCCAAGGTTGATAAAGTCCAGAAATCAGTTTAGCCAAGGTCGATTTCCCCGACCCACTAGCACCGACTAAGGCTACTCTTTGTCCCGGTTGTAACGAAAGACTAAAGTTTTCAATTAAAGGTGGCTCGACATGAGAATAACCAAAAGTGATATTGTGTAACTCGACATAACCTTGCAACTGTGCCTTTTTTCCCCCATCTTCTGGTCTCCGTTTCTCGACTTCAGAATCAAGAGAATTACCCAAAACATCATCTAAACGATTTAAATCCCCTTCTAATTCCTGAAGAGTCGTCCCAAAATCTAGCAAGGTATTGACAGGTTGCTGAAAACTTAACATTAAACTTTGAAAGGCTACTAACATGCCTATACTGAGGTTGCCATCCATAACTCGCCAACCGCCAACTACTAGGATGAACATTGACGTCAAAGAAGTTAGCAATATAGGTGAAATTCCCAAGATCTGGTTTGTAACTTCTAACTCTTGTTGAGCAGTTACGGCCTTGGCATAATAACCAGACCAACGAGCGAAAAAATCTGATTCTAATGCCGATGCTTTTAGCGTTTCTATACTTTGAAGTGCGGCAATTCCAACCCCGTAAGTCTTTCCCCAATCTTGCACTAAGCGCATATTCGCATCTACTCGCTTGCGAGCTACCCACCGCAATGCCAGCCCATTGATTGCGGAAAAACAGATGCCAATTAAGGTCAACACCCCATCATAGGCAAACATAACTAAGGCATAAAATAAGATCATCACAGCATCAATGACCGTTGTGGCTAATTGCCCTGACAGTATCTGGGCAACTTTATTATTTAGACTGGCACGATTGCTGATTTCCCCAGCATATCTTTGAGCATAAAAACTGACAGGCAATCGCAGAATATGCCAGAGGAAGCGAGTAGACATGCCCACTGCTAGCTTAATTCTCAGCTTTCTTAAATAGCGCAGTCGCAATAATGTCAAAATGCTTTGGAAGATTGTAGTGATGATCATGCCTAAGATCAAAGGACGTAGCCATGCGGTGCGATTTTCTACCAGAATCTCGTCCACAAATATCTGGCTGAAAACTGGGATTGCTAAACCTGGCAACACAAGGAGAAATCCTGCCACAATACAGTATAAAATGGCCCCAGTCGAACCTCGCAAGCGTTCAATCAAAGCTAAGATGACATTCGGTTTGCGTCCTCCTCGTTTGAAATCATCTCCTGGTTTGATGAGCAGCACTACTCCAGTAAAGCTCGCATCAAATTCATCCCAGCTAACTTTCCGAGGGCCAGTAGCCGGATCATTGAGAAACACCCAATGTTTGCTAAATCCTTCCACTACGAGGAAGTGATTGAAGTTCCAAAAAACGATGAAGGGGCCAATTATTGCTTGGAGCTGTTCTAGACGTTCGGCCTTAAAGCCCTCTGCTATCATTCCATAGCGCCTGGCCGCCAAAATTATATTAGATGCTTTACTTCCATCACGGGATACCCCGCATTCAATACGCAGTTCAGCCAAGGGGACAATGCGATCGTAGTAGGCCATAATAATCGCTAAGGATGCAGCGCCACATTCAACTGCTTCCATTTGCAAGATTGTCGGGGTTTTGAAACGCATGAGCTGGGGGAGAGGTTTTGGGTTTTGGGTGTTAGTTAATTTGCGATCGCCTCTAATTGCGATCGCGATAATAGCTTTGTCGTCATAACTTGCCGACTACGCCACAAGAGTTTTTTCGAGAACAAGCAGTTTTACAAGATTGGCAATTTTCAGTTAACAGTAGTCAGGCAATCAACCTTATCAAATTATCGATTTCCAGAATAATTTAAAGGAGAAAAAAATGCTAACACCAACATGGATTAAATGGGAACCTATAGAAAATTTACCAAAGGAACTTTATCTTTATGAATTAAAGGATAATGCCAATGGTTTAACGATAAATTTAATAGAAGAACAAAACTATCCCACTCTTACAATTCATTTCAGTAACTACTATTCTTATAAAAATACTGATGAAGGATATTTGCTAATGGCAAATCATCAAATAGAAAAAGGAACTGGTAAGTGGAGTTTATATACTGTAGAGAATTCAATGTATTTGCAGTGGCTTCATCGTCAAAGTGTTGAATAGCCTCAACAAAAAAAACTTATGAACTACATTATTGGGACGCAAAATGAGGTTGTAGATATTTTAAGTTCGGAAATACCTCAAGTAAAAAGAAATTGATTGCTATATACTACCACAAATTCATTGGAGAAATAGAGTATAATGCCTGATCATAAATTAATCAAATGGGAACCTATAGAAGACCTCCCAGATAATTTTTATATTTATGAATTTACCGAAAAAAGTGATATTTTGACATTAATCTTTAAGAGCAAGGAAAAATCTTTTAACTTTAAAATTGTTTTTAATGGTTATTTTACTTATCGAAACACAAAATATAATAGTCTTTTAGAAAATAACCTTAATTTGCCAAGACAATGTGGTTTGTTTATTCTAGAAAATTCACCTTATTTGAAATGGTTCCATTATGTAAGTTTTGATACATGTAAAAACAACAAAATTAAGCACTATATAATTAAAGCAACTAATAATGTAGTAGAGATATTGGATTGCGATACTCCAACAATAGAATTAAAAGAAGATTAATATATTACATAAAAGTACTTGAAAAGTATGAAGAGCTACCATGCAATAAACAAATAATTAACAATAGCAATAATAATGAATAAAGGTAAATACACACTGCCATCGACTAATATTGATTTACTAAAATCTCTTATTGGCAAGAAAATTGTGAAAGTAAGACGACAAATCATCAAAAATGAAATGCGCCTAGAAAATTTTGAACAGGAAGCTGATGGGCCAGTTGAGTTGACTTTTGATGACGATAAAGTAATTAGTTTTATTGATTGGACTGAGCCTATTAGTGTTGGGGTTGCCGATGGAGAAATGACTATATATGGTGGTGGATATTTTCTAATGGAACTGACCAATAATTCCTTCTGGCAACAAAGAATTGGTCAGAAAATTGTACAAGTTACAATCCTTAAAATTTTAACTCCTTCTCCTAATTTTCCTGGTGAATTTGGCATTGAAATTGAATTTGAGAATAATAAGAAAGTAAGTATTGAATATATAGATGATTCAGAATGTCCAGATATAATTAAAGTACTTGAAAAGTATGACGAACTACCATGCAATAAACAAATACTTAACTAATGTAATAACAATAGAAAGAATAATGAATAAAGGTAAATACACACTGCCATCGACTAATATTGATTTACTAAAATCTCTTATTGGCAAGAAAATTGTGAAAGTAAGACGGCAAATTATCAAAAATGAAATGAACTTAGATAATTTTGAACAGGAAGCTGATGGGCCAGTTGAGTTAACTTTTGATGATCATAAAGTAATTAGCTTTATTGATTGGGCTGACCCGTCTAGTGTTGGTGTTGCTGATAGAGAAATGACTATATATGGTGGAGAATATTTGCTAATGGAACTGACTAATAATTCCTTCTGGCAACAAAGAATTGAACAAAAAATTGTGCAAGTGATAATTCTTAATGATCTAGGTACTTCTGTTGATTATCCTGGTGAGTTTGGCATTGAAATTGAATTCGAGAACAATAAGCAAGTATGCATTGAATATGCGGATGATGCAGTATATTCGGATGTTCTCAGAGTAAGTGAAAAATTTGAAAGAAGGCAATGCAAAAAACAAGTAATTCACAAATGAGCAAAATAACAACTAGAAATTATGAATCAAAAAATTATTTGTATTAATCTCAATAATTACTTACTAGGTCAGTTGTAAGAATTAGGAGGTAAGAAAAGATTATGAGCATGTCAATATCGATATCTTTACTCACCCAAGACAATAATTTTGTTAAAGCTTTTGCCTCTTTAATTCGGCGCCTAACCGCTAAATCTGATTATATAAAGATAAAACGTCTTCAAAAATATCAAATCACTGAGGGAGAAGAACTAGACTTAGAAACTTTGATATCAATTTTAGAATCACCTAATAGTGAATCTTTAATTTATTCTGAAGATGCCTTTCGTTTGAGCATTAGTTATACTCTCGCCTCAGGAGAAGGAGTTCCTTTAACTATTGAGTTCAATGGTAAAGGTTATGGGGATGGGCATAAAGCAAGAAATGACAGCAGTTTACGAGTAACCGCTCAAGATAGCAGTTTATGGCGATCATGAAAAAAAATTATTCGAGATATTCAAGTTAGTGATTTAGATATTCCCGAATATATTCGAGGTCTTCAAATTAGAGGTTTAGCTGTCCCCAAATATATCCGAACAGGATTAGCAGAGCAAGTTAATAGAGATTCGGAAATTCTCTTCCTCAAAGTTTGTGGATTGTGGGAAGAAGATCAGGAAAATTATATAGATCACGGGGCAATGTATTACGAAGCTGGTTGGCCTTGTCCATTAATGTCTCAAATGGTCTACCATAAAAACCCTCAAGAATTTGCCAGAGATTTTGAACGTATTTATGCTGACTATCACTGTGGAATCCCAATCCCGCTACTTCTACCTCCAGAAATGAATATTTGGCAACTATCTCTCCAAGAAATTGCCGAATTAAATGAGTATAAAGGATTTGCTAGGCGTTCAGGAAGAAAGTATCCAGCAGGCTATAAGTCTTTTTCCAAACCACAAGAATTTTTACCCAAACAAAAAGAAACAGATATCATGAATTTTCTCGAAGGATTGAACAAAGAAAAAGTACAAAAACTTTCAAAACTACCAGCTTCTAAAATTAAAGCAAAATTTGCTCAAATAGCAGAAAAAGAACTAGTAGAAGTTCGTTATCGTGACTATCAAGAAAGGGGAGCTGTTTTAATTACAGGCGCAAATTTAAGTGTATGGCGTGCTTATAGAGCTTTGAGTGAGTTAATCGCATAATTGTTTGGCTAATACTTTTATTTTCACTTTCCGCAGTTAATAAATCAAGCAAACTATATTTGATAACTGCAAACATGCCTTATTTCACATCAAAAAACTAACAAAATACTAACGAAAAAATCATGAACGAAACAATTTTTGGCACGAATCTCAACGACCAATTACGAGGTGACATACTCGATAATATCTCTGAATGGGTAGTATGGACACGATGGAGGTAGTGGTTTTGACTCATTTGCGATTACTCCAGGCAGTCGTTTTAGAGGTCTAGCCAGTACTAATCATTTATTCGTGATTCAAGACTTTAATCTCAATCAAGATACGATGCAATTTTCTGGAAGACAAGATAGATATTCTATAGTACGTGGTTCAACTAATTCAAATGGACAAATAAATAATCTTGTTTACTATGATCGTAATGATGATGGTCGATTCTTGTACTATGAAAATATTGGCATAATCAAGAGTTATGCAGCTTTAAATATCAACTCTGATTCCGTCGAGTTTACTGATTGAATATATTTTTGAGTTTGTTGCGATCAGCCGAAGGCTGGTACTGTGCGATCGCAATTAGAAGCGATCGCGATAATAGCTTTGTTGTCATAATTTACCGACTACGCCACAGGAATTTTTTCTATTTTAATTTATTATCTTTTGGTCAAATATTTGATAGTTTTAAGAGTGAATAAATTTTTGATTACTCCGAGCGATTACTCCGAGTTTTTTTTGATAATTATTTCTTTGGTCGATTGTTTTAATGCTATCAAACATTAGCTGATTAATCAGACAGTTAATAAATGTAACGGGAAAGATCTGTTAATAATCTTTTTTGTATAAAATTACACTACATTGTTTAAATTGACTTGAAAAGTACTTTATTAGCTATAAAGCGTTTCTGTAAGTGCTAGCAAATTCTAAAGCAATTATTAGTTAAAAAATGATTTTGTTTTTCAAAAGATAAAAGACAAAACTTAGAACTTTCTCTTAGGTTTGTTATGAAATATATTATTGGGTTATCAACTCTATTCCTAATTATATTAGGATTTCCCAGCATGGTTCGTTCTCAGTCCACAAATAAATTTGGTATTTATGGTTATTTGGAACGAGCAATGTTAGTAGAAGCAACCTTAGAAATGGCAGCTAAGCTTGATACTGGGGCAGATAATTCTTCTCTTAATGCGACAGAGCTAGAATTTTTTGAAAGGGAAGGAAAGTCCTGGGTTCGATTCCAGGTCGAAGGAGATGATGGCAGAGATGCCATCTTTGAAAGAGAAGTTGTCAGAACGGTTGTGATTAAAAACCGCACGGGAGCCAATGCCAGACGGCCTGTGGTGCTTCTGCGCATTTGTGTCGGTTCTCATTCAGAGACCGTCGAAGCTAATCTTGCTGACCGTAGTGAGCTTAGTTATCCTCTTCTGTTGGGTCGTTCGTTTCTAGAACAGGGTTTTTTAGTCAACTCGGCTGCTAAATTTACGACTCCTCTCAATTGCCAAACAGGAGACCAATCTTTATGAAAAATCGCCAACTAATTATTTTAGTAACATCTCTGATTGTTGTTGGAGTTTCTCTGTTCCTTTATAAATCTAGTGTATTGGACTTTCCTCTTGTGCCTGATGCCAATTCTGAGAGTTGGCGCGTTGAAGCAAAACTGTCTCTAGAAAGCACTGAAAACAATACGATTGCCCAATTATTTTTACCCCAGTCAGAAGGTAATTTTGGGGTCGTTGAAGAAAAATTCCACTCTGAAGATTTTGGTTTGACTCTGGCAACCGATAAAAGAGGAAGTAGGTTGGTCACTTGGTCAGCCAGTAATATAGGTGAAAATCGCTTTAATTTATACTACCAGGCGGATATCTTTCGTTTTAAACGAGCTGAATCTCCCATTGGCACAGCCCGTGATCCTTCCCAGTTTCTCGAATGGGAATTTTTAGTTGATTCTGTTTCTGATGCTCGCAGGGCAGCACTTAATAGTCTTCAAAAAAGAATAGAACGGCGCTCCGGTACAACTGATATTTATATTAAACAAGCGGTTTCCGAGCTCACTGATGAGGAGATATCTCCAGAAGAACAATTATTACTAGACGATCCGACTCGTCGACTTCCTGGGGCGAAAAGAGCTGATGGGATTGTGTTGCTGTTAAGAATGAAAGGAATTCCTGCTCGTTCTGTAAGAGGACTTGATTTAAGAAAATCCGGACGCAGAATAGATCCTGTTCATTGGGTAGAAATTTGGCAGGATGGGAATTGGCAACCCTATGAAATCGATACGGGAACATTGGGTATCCCCGATTATTATTTTGCTTGGTGGCGAGGCTTTCCTGCTCGCAAAGTTGCTACTGTTGATGGAGGCAAACTGAGAAATGTCATTTTTTCCGTTCGGCCAATTACTAATCCTCAATACATAACCTCGAAAGCGCTTTCAGAGATTAAGCAAGATCCCATTTACAATTTAACTTTGTTTGAACTTCCTGTTGATATTCAGCAAGTTTACCAAGTTTTACTGATGGTTCCCATTGGCGCATTGGTACTAATCATCCTCCGCCAATTTGTTGGCCTGCGAACTTTTGGGACATTTACCCCTGTATTGGTCGCCTTATCTTTTAGGGAAACTAATCTTTTGGGTGGCATCATTTTATTTAGTGTCATCGTGGCCGCTGGTCTGATGTTTCGCTCTTATTTTGAGAAACTCAAACTATTGTCAGTGCCCAGGCTTTCAGCAGTTTTGCTAGTCGTCATTATTTTGATGGTCTTTTCTAGTGTGCTTTTAGAAATGATTAATGTTGGTTCGGGGGTTCGGGTTGCACTATTACCAATGGTTATTTTGGCAATGGTCATTGAAAGAATGTCTGTTGTTTGGGAAGAATATGGCGCAAAAGATAGTATTAATCGGGGTTTTGCTAGTTTGCTTGCTGCGATTATTGCTTATTTTGTAATGAGTATTAACTATCTACAGTTTCTTATTTTCGCTTACCCTGAGCTGCTGTTAATTATCCTAGCTATAACTATTTTAATGGGCAGATATACTGGCTATCGACTATTGGAATTGTATCGTTTTCGCAGTTTAGTTGAGCAGGAGTAGCGCCAAATGTGGAAAATTGCGAAAGAATTGAAAAAGGCTGGGGTTGTGGGAATTAATGCTCGGAATGCTGGCTATATCATGCCCCTCAATCAGCGCAAATTTTATCCTTTGGTGGATGATAAGCGACAAACTAAAGAACTGGCAATCAAAGCTGGTCTAGAAATTCCCGAACTTTATGCGGTGATTGAGTACCAATGGCAAATTAAAAACTTTCAGAAATTGGTTGCAGGCCATGAAACCTTCGTCATCAAGCCGGCACGAGGTTCTCAAGGTGATGGAATCACGGTCATTGATCAACGGACCAAAAATGGTTGGCGCAAAGTTGGAGGATCTATTATCAGTGACAATGATGTTTCCTACTACTTGTCGAATATTTTGAGTGGCATGTATAGTTTGGCCAATCAGCCTGATGTGGCCTTGGTTGAGTATCGAGTCAATTTCGATCCTGTGTTTTCCAAGATTACCTATAAAGGAGTTCCTGATATTCGTGTGGTTGTTTATCGAGGAGTTCCCGCAATGGCAATGTTACGTTTGCCGACCAAAGAATCTGATGGCAAAGCTAATTTGCATAAAGGAGGAATTGGCGCGGGGGTTGATATTAAAACAGGCATCACAACTACGGCAGTTCAGCATGATAAGGTCGTGGAGTTGCATCCAGATACTAATTTGCCTGTTGCCAATTTACAAATTCCTAATTGGGAGAAGATCCTTTATATCTCTGCTCTTAGTGCTGAATTGAGTCATCTGGGATATTTGGGTGTTGATATTGTTCTTGATGAAAATCTGGGCCCTTTGATTTTGGAGTTGAATGCTCGACCTGGTCTAGCAATTCAAATTGCCAATCGGATGGGTTTTGCCGCCCGTTTCCATCAAATTGATCTGGCATTGCCTAATCTAGAAACTCTAGAAGAAAAATTAGCTTTTGTGGCTCAACTATAAGTTACTAAGTTAGTAATTGCTGTAAAAATTTTCTGGTGAGAATTGATTACTCACCAAAGAATTGATCAATTTGTTTTACATAAGCTAAATTCGCGATCGCAGTTAGGATGTCTCGCCAGTTAGGTTTATGGGTGTCACCAAGACAGAGATATTGCGTCTCGCTACAGCCAATTCTACCTTTACTATTGGAAAAGCTAATTGTCGGATCTATTGCTTTTATTTGAGCTAAGTACTGTTGATTTTGAGGAATACAAAATTCATAACTTAGAGAGCGCAGACTATTACCATTCCCAATCAAACCTTCTGGAGAAATGGAGAAAATATCAAAGGTTACTTTCTGCAATAGGTTATGGTCT
Source organism: Xenococcus sp. PCC 7305 (assembly GCF_000332055.1). Classification (GTDB taxonomy): domain Bacteria; phylum Cyanobacteriota; class Cyanobacteriia; order Cyanobacteriales; family Xenococcaceae; genus Xenococcus. The sequence goes on from NZ_ALVZ01000226.1 coordinate 80,352, forward strand.
ATGTTTTCTTCTGGTGATTTTTCTGCGGGGGATTTAATCCTGTTTACTGAAGATAAGGATAATTCTGCAACTTGATTTTTTGCCTGAGTCAATTCAGATGGTATAAAGATTAAAAAAATTGCAAAAGCATATAAAGTGAGCTTGAAATTAGACATGGCATATTAATTGTAATTATTTTTCTCAAACTATTGATTTCTTCCAAAATAAAAACCGATCGCGCTGCCAATCAACACAACTTGCGATGTGATAAGGAGAGTGAGAATATCTTTGCTTTCTGCTGTGACCAGACCAAAACTAATAACCCCAAAGCAAAATAGAATGGTTGCGCCATAGATACTAATCAGAATGATCACAATAGCTGTCGCTCCATTGTTTCTCATCGATTCTGGAGACTCAGAAATTCTGTCTTGAGATAGCTTTTCCTCAACGGCTGTTTTTTGATCAGACTTTAATTTATTAGTTGGCAATTTATCTTGACCTACTGATTTTTCTTCTATTGTCATAGCTAGTCCAGAAGATCCTTACTCATTACTTATTACTTATTACTCATTACTTATTTCATGACTTTCACACAGCGATATCAGGACGCGTCATCAATTAGAATGAGCGCTGTACCATCTTAATAAGACTCTAGCTAATCGAGCTGGGTCATGGCGAACATAGCCAGTTTCAGGATCTTCTTCCATGATGTTAGCAATCACAACTCTTCTTCCCAAGGCAGAAATCTCTTCGCGATCAACATAGACAGGATGGGATTTATCATCTGCATAACGTCTCAAGGTTTTGGGAGACGGAGCCTTTCGATGTACCATAACCGCATCAAATAGCTTATTTTGAGAAATATGATCGATCGCGCGAATATGTTCGGCGACGGTATAGCCTTCGGTTTCCCCAGGTTGGGTCATGATATTACAAATATAAATTCGGGGCACTTTGGCTTTTTCGACTGCCTCACAAATTTCTGGAACCAAAAAATTGGGAATAATGCTGGTGTAGAGACTTCCTGGCCCAATGATAATATAGTCGGCCTCTTTGATTGCTGCGATCGCGGTTGGTAAAGCTGGAGGATCTGGGGGATTACAACCTACATAGCGAATTTTGCCCTGAGCTTTAGGAATATTCGATTCCCCTTTAATTATGCGACCATCATCCATTTGCGCCCACAAACTAACATCGCTTAAAGTGGCGGGCAACACAGTTCCTCGAACGGCTAATACTTGGGAACTAGCGGCCACAGCTTGCTCCAAATCTCCTGTAATTTCACTCATGGCCGTGAGGAATAAATTGCCAAAACTGTGTCCACTCAAGCCGTCCCCAGCTTCAAAGCGATATTGAAATAATTCGGTTAATAATTTTTCTTCATCTGCTAAGGCCGCAATACAGTTGCGAATATCACCAGGAGGCAAGACGCCAATTTCTCTTCTTAATCTGCCTGAAGACCCCCCATCATCTGCCACGGTAACGATCGCTGTAATATTGTGGCTATATTGCTTTAATCCTCTTAGAAGCGTCGAAAGACCTGTCCCTCCACCCAAAACAACAATTTTCGGGCCTTTATTTAAACGACGGTGAGCCAATAACATATCCACCAATTCTTCATCTCGATCTGGCAATAGGACATCGGTAATCGAACCCAAAGTTCGAGATTGACCCCACAAGACCAAAACTAGACCAAAGATAATGACTAAAGGGCCAGATATATAGTTGGGAATGACATCGGTAATAAAATCAAAAAATTGGGAAATGGCCGATAAAATACGATAAATCGGTGTTAGTTTAACCCAAATTGCTCCACCCAAAATAGTCAGCAGTAGACCACTAGTACTGATAAATAACCATCTTTTGACGGATAATCCTGGAGATAGCCATTTAAACAAACGATTGACTTTATAAGAACTTTTTTTCCTCATTGGGAATTTGGATGTTTGTTAGAGGTATTTTTGATTTTAAGCCTTAGCTGAGTTTCTCCCACACGTATAACATATAGAATTAAAGCTTCGCATCAGGAATTGCACCAGGGTAACTCAAGCATAAACGATTGAGCAGTCAATCTTTCTCGATATTTAGGATCTTTACTTAACCGAGAAAATGAGAGTTTGCCCCATCGTTATCCATAAAATTGCTATAGACTTATTACTTAGGGTAGAATCCTCTTATCCTCTGAAATAAACAAGAATAATTACTCAATTAGTTTAGCTCCTGATGTTCCTGGACTAGTTTCCTCAACTATTACCTATTAACTAAACAATGTCCTTTTTACCTAATTATCGTCCCAAAAAACTTTCCCTAGGCTTCTTGGAAAAAGAGATCCTAGAGATCGTTTGGGAATTAAAACAAGTCACTGTCAAAGATGTACACGATCGCATTCTTGCCGACCCGAATCGCGAACTAGCCTATACTTCGGTCACTACTGTATTACGTCGCCTCACAGAAAAAGGCTGGCTCAGATGTGAAAAACAACAGAAAAAAGGACGAGCCTTCTATTGGGAAGCGTTGGTTTCTCGTCAGCAAGCTCAAGCAATTCAAGCCTACGAAAGATTGAATAATTTTCTCGAAATTGGCAATGCCGATGTAGTTGCTTCTTTTGCCGATAGTTTAGATACGACTAGCATAGAAAAACTAGAAGCGATCGCGGACAAACTTAAAAAATTGCGTCAAGAAAGACAATAGGGGGCATCGGAATCATGCATTTGATGATGATTGCGATCGCCTTAGTCCTAGCCTGGTCAATCCGCTTAATTCCTCTCAACTTTCAGGGGACTTGGGGACAACGCTGGCAACGATCGCTATTTGGCTTTTTAGTTCCACCTCTAATTCTCGTGACTACGGCTTTAGCAATTGTCTTTATGGGCACAGAAGGTAGTATGCTGGGGTTCCCTGCTGCCAGTGGTTTGAGCTATGGATTGGCTATTACTTTTTTGCTGATTACCCTAATTTATGGCAACCGATTACGCGATCGCGCTTTAAAAACCTGTCGGAAAATTGGTAAATATCCCAATCAAATCATTGCTGGGAATTCGGTGAAGTTTTTGGCGATCGATTTGCCCTATGTTGCTCAAATCGGTTTTTGGGAGCCACAACTGGTGATCTCTCAGGGATTATTAGATATTTTAGACCCAGAACAATTGACCGCTGTCTTAGCCCATGAACAGGCTCATCTTCAATATCGGGACACCTTTTGGTTCTTTTTTCTCGGTTGGTTACGTGCTGTAGCCTCCTGGCTCCCTAATACAGAAGAGCTTTGGCAAGAATTGTTATTGCTCAGGGAAATCAGAGCCGATCTCAAAGCTGCTCAAACAGTAGATGCTTTAGTTTTAGCCGAATCTTTGCTCTTGGTTGCGCAAGCTCCTGGAAAATCCTCGTTTAACTTTGGTGCAACCTTATATTCTTCCCTGAACGGCGATCGTCTATCCCAAAGAATTGATGCCTTGATTGGCGCTGCTCAATTGCCTAATCACAATAATCTTTATTGCTGGAGCTGGCTTTTTCCAGTGTTTATTCCTTGGTTGGCGATTCCTTTTCACTCCTAATTGAAGAAAGCAGGTAAAAGTTTGCTTTCTTCATTTGGTAAATTACTTTAAACTTCAACTTTAAAAGCAATGCCTTCTTCGGCAAAATCGGGGAAATTAGCCAGAATATTCAGTCTTTCTTGACCAGCGGCAAAGATATAAGTACCGGGAACAGCTAGATTTTGAAAACGGTAAAAATCCTCTCCGACATCTGAGGCTCCACTATAGGTATAGAAAGCAATTCCTTCTTCAACAAAGTTGGGGAAGTTGGCACGAATCCCGATGCTTTCTTCTTCTCCTGCGTACAGATAAGTCCCAGGGACATTACTATTTTGGAACCGATTAAAGCGAACTAGATCATCCCTAGATTGAGTTGAGACAGTAAATGCCACGCCTTCTTCGTCAAAATTAGGGAAGTTGGCGCGCACTCCATTGCTTTCTTCTGGCCCTACAAATAAATAGGTTCCAGGGCGATCGCTATTTTGAAAACGTGTAATCGGAGTAGTAAAAAGATTTTCTTCTAGAGTCAGCTCTAAAAGATAGGAGCCAGAACTCTCTCCCACACCACTATTTGTCAAACTGGGGTCATAATCCAAATTCGCCGAGCCGCTGACTCCAATATAATAATCACCATCAGTCGGTGCTGTGAATTCTAAAAATGAGTCAAGCTCAGAAAAATCTCCAAAGGAGTTATCATCATTCTGGAGCAACAAAGCACCATTAGCATCAAATATAGTCAAAACTGAGTTGAGAGGAGAGCCAATCGATTGGGCATCAAGGTTGATCGTTAAAGTGTCTCCGTGAGCCAATGTAACTTCGAACAAATCGACATCATTGTTTGGCAATGGCAAAGCTGCGTTGTCGCCAATTTCGCCAGAAATAAAGACAGGTGCTGTCGGATTAAGTTCAACCGAGTCGGCTAAAAAGATATTATCGTTGGGTTCGCTATAAAAATTGTTGGCATTCGTTCCTTCCTCATAAGTTAGTATCAGCTCATAATCGCCAGAACTATCGCCAACGCCACTATCAGCAACATTGGGGTCATAGTTTAAATTTGCCGAACTACTTACTCCAACATAATAGGTGCCGTTTATCAGTGCCGTAAATTGCTGAAACGAGTCAGGTTCCGTGAAGTCTGGGCCAGAATTATTATCGTTTTGCACCAGGACATCGCCATTCCCATTAAATATAGTCACAACCGAGTCGAGAGCAGAACCAGCTATCGCGGCATTAATATCAGCGAATATGGTATCTCCAGCATTCAGTGTAACCGCAAATAGATCGACATCATTGTTGGCATCTACCGCTGGGTTATCCCCGATTTCGCCAGCAATCGCAACAGGAGTTGCACTATTAAGGTCGACCACCTCTGCCGAGACGATAGTGTCGCCAGGCTCTTGACGCTCTAGAGTCAGCGTTAGATCATATATCCCCGCACTGTTTCCGTTTCCGCTGCCTGCGACTGTCGGATCGTAGTTAAAGTTACGAGCACTACTAACTCCAATATAAAAAGTCCCATCTTGTACAGGAGTAAAGGTTAGCAATGAGTCGAGACTAGAAACACCATCCACAACGGTATTGTTGTTCACACCCCGTGGATTGCCATCAGAGTCAAATATCCTTAAGACAGAATTAAGGGTAGAACCAATTGTGCGGGCATCAATATCAGCGGATAGAATGTCTCCAGCAATTAGGTTAATCTCGTATAAATCTACTTCGTCGTTGGGTTCAACATTTGGATTATCACCAATCTCACCAGAAATTGTTACGGGCGATAAGGCATTAAGCTCAAGTAATTCTGCTAGCAGAATAGTATCGTTGGGTTCCATTGTTAAAATTCAAGTTATGTTAAAGAGATTAAATGCAGATAGTTTTAATGAAAATTAAAGACCATTCAACGACACAGTTATAACTTATAGTTCTTGACATTGAAAAACTGCAAAATAATCTAATAACCTCAGGGAATATACAGAAGCGAGCCCGATAAATACTTCAGAATCTTTAATATATAATCAATTTTGCTTAGATACTTAACACCCAATATCTAATGCGTAATACCTAATTTATTGCCAGTTTTCAGCAGAGTGCATAACCTTGAAAGCAAAGTTTATTTCCCAAATGATTCTTCTTCTATCCCTTTCCACCATTCCCCTAACTTCATTAAATCTTCATGAATTTCTTGTACTTTGGCCAGATATTCATGGCTAGGAAGACAATTTTTTTCTTCCTCTAATTTTTTTAGTCTTAGCTGTAGTAACAGCCAAGGTTTGGATATGCCATTGGTAGCTTCAATATATTTGGCTAATGCTTTACTATCCATCAGTTTATGAGCTAATACTCCGTTTTTCTTACATTTTGTCGATAATTGAAAATAGAATGTCCATTCCCGTTACTGCTTCCCAGCCGAAAAGTCCTAATAAAACAACATTAATGCTAATATGCGTCACGCGAGCTAAATTATTGCCTTTTTGCATATAGGGTACTAGTGCTGTAGCGATCGCGATCGCGCTCATCATGGCTAAGCCAACCACCAAATGTGCTGTCACAAATAACTTGCCATTATTAATGTAAGTCACTGCCATCCCCGCAACAGTACCAATGATCATCAAGGCTAAGATAACTGAGCCTATTTCGTGATGTTTAAAGCCAAATTTCTTCTTCACTAAGGTTTTCCGGACTTCTTTATCGGTGGTGGTGCGAGTACGACGACTCTGAATTCCTAGATACAAAGCATAAATAAATAAGCCAAATAATACCCACATGAATAGAGGATGGGCAAATTGTGACCAAACTTTCACGACCTCGGGTATTTCAAAAGCCATAACAAAACAATTTCCTAATTTTAGTTACAATACTTTATAAAAAGTAACATATTTTTTAAGGATGAGGAATAAGGGATGAAGGATGAGGACTAGTTTAAAATTCTTTTAGCGAGCAAGATATCGAGTTATGACACCGCCTAATAGCGCGATCGCGGCCAATCCCAGAATTACTGATTCCAAGCCAAAATAAGCTTCGGCCTCAGCTGCTAAGACCAACGGTAAAGATAGGGCAATATTCACCGCATTATTTTGTAAACCAAAGACTTTGCCTCGCATATCAGGGGGAGTTTCCGACTGGATAGTAGTTTGCATGGGTACTCCAATCAAAGAAGCAAAAGCCCCCATGAAAGAACTCATAATGAAGGCTAGCCAAAAACTGCCTGTTGCATAGGATAAACCTGCCAGAGAAGCAGCTATGCCAAGAGAGCCCCAAAAGCTGAGCTGGGCATTGGAAAATCGTTGTCCCAAATTGCCAATAATAGCAGCACTAACAGCCATGCCCAATCCTGTAGCAGCTAAGAGAATGCCAAATTCATCGGCTTCGATTTCGGGGATTTTATCGGCTAAGCTCACAGCTAAAACCACCAAAGCTGCAAAGATAGAAAAAAGAATAATTAACTGAATTAGAGCATTGCGAACCTTAAGATTCGTCTTTAAATATTGAATCCCTTCGCCAATGTCTTGTAGAGGATGGGCATTTTCGGAATTGGGATCTCCTTGATCTTGCTCTATTTTTAGTCCAATTAAAATTATTCCTGCGATCGCATAAGCCCCACCCACAAGGATTTCTTTGCCAATATCATCGGCAAATCCCCAGCTTCCCACAAGATGATCTGCTAACTCTAATAATGGTTCACCGACAGCAAAGCCCACAATGAGTAATGCCATGATGGTGGTTGTATAGATAGAATTGGCTGCGAGTAAATCTTGTTTCGGAACGAGCAACGGAATTGCCGCTTGTTCTGCGGGAGCAAAAAATTGCGTCAAGGTAGAAACAAACAGAGTTACAGTCAGTAAAAGTAAGAATCCGAGTGAGATATTATGGGTGAGAACTTTTCCTTGAGCAAACCATAATAAAACAGGCAATATCAGAACAAAGGCGCCGCGAAATAAATTGGAAAAAACTAAAATAGATTTTTTTGACCAGCGATCAACATAAACTCCTGCTAAAGAACCGAATAATATCGCGGGAATCGTGAAAGCAATGGTGATAGGTGATACCCAAAGACTAATCGGCTGACCAGCAATTTGAAAACTACTAGCCACAATGGCAATAGTTAACACCAGATAGATTTTATCTGCCAACTGAGAAAATATTTGACCTCCCCATAAAATCAGGAACTGAGTATTTTGTAATACAGGTAAGAATCCTTGACTAATCGGCTCTTCATCGGGAGGTTGTTCCGAATCCTTTAGAGAAGTAGTAGTGTCAAGGTCAGAATTCTCAGTGGTTTCGGACTTAGTAGTAGGATTGTTTTCTTCTCGCTCTAATCTAGTTTCAGACAAAGACATGTTTCTATAATTTGCGTAATTTAAAGAGATTACGTTTTAAAACTTTTATATATCAATTTTCTTTAAAGTAATGAAGAAGCCAGATCGAAGAAACAAAGAAAAACTTTCTGCCTTCATTATGCCCCTTGGGTATTATCCCATGAAGATGGGTTGAGATTGCCTTTTTCCATGATGGGTTACGGCTTGTTCTCAAGAACGAAGTTCTATTAAAATTCCACTAAGTATAAATTGTCCACTAAATCGGCAGAACGAATGGATTTTCCTAGGTGATGTTGGATATATTGCCGTAAAATTTGCTCAATTTTGACCCAAGCAGAATCGACAGAAAGCTTCACTAATTGAGGCGGAATAAGCTCAGAAATTAGCGGCAGAGATTCTGCGCTAAGAGACTGCATGATACCTAATTCCACAGCATTAATCTTGTAGTTGACCATAAATGAGGATTCATAGTTGTTATTCTCCTCTTGAGGATTAGTTTCTGGGGCTTGATTAGTCTTCTGTGACAAATCAACAACGCCGCCTCGTTCAAAACTTAGTCCTCCGCGCCAATTAGCATTAAGATGCTCTATTTCCAATGATTGCTGCGTTATACAACAGGCGTGAACTTGTGGGGCAATTCCCGCGATCGCCAAAATATGAAATACGGCTTGAGCTAAATAGGGATAAACATTTTCCTGTAATTTTAACTGTTCTATCCGACGAAGATGTTCGTTGAGCAATTCGTACAATGCCTGTTGAGGCTGCTCATCTACCGCTAAATAGAGAGCTAATTCGGCTAAGTATTGAGCTGCTGCTAATTTTCCCAAATCTTTGCTTAGTCCAGGGTAAGTATAAATAGTCTCAGCCTGAATGATTTTGTCGAGAGAGCGCCCTTTAATCATTAACAACTTGTTCACGACAAATAGTTCTGTTCTGCCCCGCAGGCGAGATTTATATTTTTTGGCTCCTGGCGCAGTGGCAGAGATTAAGCCATATTCCGGGGTCAAAATTTTTACAAGGCGATCGCTTTCCTTTAAAGTCGAACCTTTTAATATAATTCCTGTTGTCGTATATTTTTTAAGTTTGTCAGGCACAATGAAGAATAAAGGATGAGGGATGAAGGATGAGGCATGAGGGATGAGGGATGAGGAATGAAGAAATAAATATTGGTTTAACTTTATTCTTGGTTGCTAATTACCGTTTATTTTTCAGATAATTGTTCTAGTTCATTGAGAATTTTATTGATTTCTAATTTGTTACTCTCAATATTTTCTTCGATGGAAGCAGCCAGTTGAATTTTAGTTTCCAACTCTTCTTGTTGGGGTTGAATGACTGCCATCACTTTGGCCAGAGATTCATTTAGTTCATTAGCTAAAGCTTGCCACAGAGTGTCAGTATAATTTTGTTTTAATTCGAGAAAAGTTGCTGATAATTGCTCTTTCACTTTTTGATTTTGTCTGGGTAAAGCATTAAAGCTAAGCACCCCAAAAACCACGGAAAGGGCAAAAGCAGAGGCATCTAAAGACGCTGCGGTAAAAAGAATCTGACCACTAAAGCCTGAAACTACGGCGAACATTCCCAATTTTCCACAATTATTTAAGCCCGTATCTGCTGCGGTTTTAATATTCTCTGACATGGCCTTCACATCAACTGCTTCGCTTTCTAGTATGGGAATAGTGAGTTGAGCTTGATTAATTTCGATCGCAGTGGCAATGTCTTCTGTGGTTTCGCGAATAATGCGATCGCGATATTGAACAAAAGTAGTAGTTGCTTCTTTAAAAATATCCTGGAGATTTTTATCCAACTGAACTTCTTTAATCGCTGTGGTCAGTTTTTCTTCTAAGCCGTCATCCTCATTGGTGATTCTTTTTCTGGCGACAGAAACAAAATTAAGTTTATTATCGATAATTTTATAAACTGCATAGGTTAGATTCCGAAAAAGATCTTCGATATTGCCTTGAAAGATCCCAAACAGCATCTTATATTCTTCCAACCTTTCGGTGATTCTGCGAACACTACGATCAAAAATCGCTTTTTCTGCCTGTAGTTTTTCCTGGACAACTTGATTTTTACTAACTAATTGCTCTAGATAAACCAACAAAGAGTTTTGCGGCCCTTGAAGTTTTAATTTCATTCTTTCTTTTTCTGCCAGGAACGAAACCAAAAAACCTTTGAACTCTTCCATCCCAGCCCCAGAATGGGAGGAAATGGGAAATATGGGCGGAGCTTCGGTAAAAATATTGCTCAATCCTTCGGCAATATAGTTTGTTACTTGGTCGATTTCTTCGGGCGTGGCTAAATCAATTTTATTAACAGCCACAATAACCTTGCGCGCCCAGGTATTATCCACGATCGTCAAAAAATCTTGTTCTGATTTACTTAAGGGTCGTTCGATAGAAGTCAGAAATAAGATAATATCTGCTTGTTTAAGATAGTTTTCGGTCAATTCCTGATGTTGATCGATAATGGAGTTGGTGCCAGGACTATCGATGAAGACTAAGCCACCTAGCCCTTCTGGATTATAGGATTCGATCGCCTTGGTGGTGGGCAAAATTCCGACAGGGGCGATCGCGCTTTCGCCTAAATGATTGAGTAAACTAGATTTTCCGGCATTGAATTCGCCGCAGATAAAAATTGAGAAAGGACTCTTGAGTTGTTGCTTGATTCCTACGATATCAGGTTCAAAATCAGGAAATAAGCTCTGGGCCTCCACAAACAAACTTTCAACCTTCTCAATATTCTGTAAGCTACGGTCAAACAGTTCTTGTTGTGAGTTAGAAAGAGTGAGAGGCATAGCTTAATAATGGTTACAGGTTATACAGATTATAGGGTACAAGCAAAGTAACTTTCAGCGCGTAATTAATAAAGAACAATTAACATTTAGGATTGTGTAAATCTCGCGCAAAGGCGCAAAGGCGCAAAGAAAAAAAACGCTAAGTATTTTGGGTTACAGTTTGTTTACTAGACGAGTTCTCTCATTTCTAATCAGGTCTGTATTTGTTATAACTCGCGCAAAGGCGCAAAGGCGCAAAGAAAAAACGCTAAGTATTTTGGGTTACAGTTTGTCTACTAGACGAGTTATTCCATTTCTAATCAGGTCTGTATTGTGTAAATCTCGCGCAAAGGCGCAAAGGCGCAAAGAAAAAACGCTAAGTATTTTGGGTTACAGTTTGTTTACTAGACGAGTTATCCCATTTCTAATCAGGTCTGTATTGAAGTTAATCAGTAGTCCTAGATGTTTGTTCGTAAGACGAAGATAGGTAAGCAGTTGTTTTTTATGAACAGGAGCAACAGTTTCCACGGATTTTAACTCGATAATAACCAAATTTTCTACAATAAAATCTGCTCGAAAACCCTCTCCTAGATGTATCCCTTCATAAACTACAGGAATGGTCTTTTGTCTGTCAAAGTTGAACCCTCGCTTTTTCAACTCATAAGCCATAGCAGCCTCATAAACAGACTCTAACAAACCAGCACCCAATTTAGTATGAATCTTATAGGCAGCATCAACAATCTCCCTAGCAATTTCATTCTCTCTCACAAATCTCTCCTTGGCGCCTTAGCGTCTTTGCGCGATATTAACATAATATTATAAATTAATAGCCTCAATCGCTGCTTATGATGTAGCTGAGTTCCTCAAGCAATAGTTGATATGACTCGCGCAAAGGCGCAGAGACGCAAAGAAAAAAACGCCAAGTGTTTTTAAGTTAAAGGTTTTTGGCAAGAGGCGCAATTTCATTTTCTCTCACAAATCTCTCCTTGGCGCCTTAGCGTCTTTGCGCGATATTAACATAATATTAATTAATAGCTTCAATCGCTGCCTCAAGTGCGATCGCGACATGAGTCCAATGAGTTCCCCCCTGGCAAAATACTATATAGGGTTCTCGCAACGGGCCATCGGCGGAAAATTCGGAGGTGCTGCCATCAACAAATGTTCCCCCAGCCATTACTAGTTTGCTCTGGTAACCTGGCATTTCTCCAGGAACGGGTTCAACGTAGGAATCTACGGGTGAATGTTGTTGGATCGCTTTACAGAAGGCAATCAGTTTTTCGGGGCTACCGAGTTTGATGCCCTGGATAATATCTTGACGTTTCTCTAAGGGCAGCGGATTGACCTGATAGCCCAACTGATCAAAGACATGGGAAATTAGATGCGTTCCTTTGATGGCTTCACCGACCATTTGCGGAGCTAGAAATAAACCCTGGAACATTAAACGATTTTGCTCTAAAGTTGCTCCCCCACTGCTACCAATGCCTGGTGCTGTCAATCTGCAAGCTGCGGCTTCTACCAAATCAGCTTTGCCGGCAATATATCCTCCTGCCGTGACAATGGTTCCTCCAGGATTTTTAATCAGAGAACCTGCCATCAAATCGGCACCGATGGCTGTGGGCTCTAGAGCATCTGTGAATTCCCCATAGCAATTGTCTACAAAGCAAACTGTGTGCGGATTTTGCTCCTTGACAATAGTGACTATTTTTTGAATCTCTTCTACAGAGAGACTTTGACGCCAAGAATAACCACAGGAACGTTGAATAAGTACTAGACGAGTTTGTGGAGAAATCGACGTTTTCAGTGCATTCCAATCTATTTTTCCTGCGATCGTTAAGTCTAATTGACGGTATTGGATGTTAAACTCAGCAAGGGAGCCTTGAGAGTTCCCGCGAATACCGATAACTTCCTCTAGGGTGTCGTAAGGTGCCCCAGCAACTGCTAGCATCTCATCCCCAGGACGAAGTATTCCAAATAGAGCACAAGCGATCGCGTGAGTTCCAGAGACAAATTGCACTCTGACAATTGCAGCTTCTGCTCCCATGACATCAGCGAATACATGGTCTAAGGTTTCTCGACCCAGATCGTCGTGTCCGTAGCCACTAACACTGGCAAAATGTTGAACTCCTACCTTGCGATCGCGATAAGCCGTTAACACTTTTTTCAAATTGCTCTTGACCTGAGTGTCAATACCAGAAAAAATCGGTAACAGTGCTTTTTCTGCTTTTTCCAGCAGAATGTGACTATTTTTCATGCAGAGAAAATATTTATTTTTAGGTTAAATTAACATCGAAAACTGTTTCCAGATTCTATAACGAAACTGGAATCTCTATCGGTAGTTGATTCTATGAATAAATTGCTACTGCAAAAATTTCGGTTATTCGGCAACAAGTAAAAGGTAACAACCAATATATAGCCTTATTTTTTGCTTTTTGCTACTCCCAGTTTTTGCCTATACTATAGTCTGGCAAAACAATAATTCATACAATGTTGAGATTTCAGGTTATTAAATGACAATTGCTACATCAGAAAGACGACCCATAGCTTGGGGAATAGTATTATACATGGCATCGATCCACTTGATCGCATTGCTGGCATTTTTCCCAAGCAACTTTAGTTGGGGAGCAGTCGGGGTTGCTTTTGCCCTTTATTGCATTACCGAGTGGGGGATTACTGTAGGATTTCATCGTCTAGCTACTCATCGTAGTTTTGAAGCCCCCAAATTTGTAGAATACTTTTTTATATTTTTAGGTACCCTTGCTTGTCAAGGTGGTCCTTTCGAATGGATTGGACTGCACCGTGTTCATCATAAATTTTCTGATACCCAACCTGATCCTCATGATTCCAATCGTGGTTTTTGGTGGAGTCATATGGGATGGATGTTATTTGAAAATCCTGCCGATGAAGAAGCTAAACGTTATATAAAAGACATTGAGAACGACTCTTTTTATCAGTTTTGTCAAAAATTCATGGTTCCGATTCAAGTTGTATTGGGCTTAATCCTGTTCTTTTCGGGAGGTTGGTCTTTTGTGATTTGGGGAATTTTTGTTCGCTTGGTAGTTGTTTTCCACTGTACTTGGTTGGTCAACAGTGCAACCCATAAGTTTGGTTATCAAAGTCATGAGTCTAATGATAGTTCTCGTAATTGTTGGTGGGTGGCTGCTCTAACTTTCGGTGAAGGTTGGCACAACAATCACCATGCCTATCAATATTCTGCTCGCCATGGTTTGGCCTGGTGGGAGATTGATATTACTTGGATGATTATTAAAACTCTAGAGACTTTTGGTTTAGCAAAAAACATTAAGTTACCTCCGAAAGAAGCTCAACAAGCATAGAATTGAGAATTTAAGGAGTACGAAAAAAGTAGTAAAAGGTCGGAATTTTCAGTTAACGAATATCGTTAGTTTTCTGGCCGATTACAGCACTAAGATTAATAGGTGATGGATGAGTTGATTGTCCGTTGTCTATTTTTTTTTGAAGGCAGAGGGTTTTTTGAAGGCAGAAGGCAGATGGCAGAGGGCAGGGAATTTCCTAATAATCAAACCCTAGATTTGTCCAGGATAGTACAGGACAAAACACCGGACGAGATCGTGTGGTAGGGGCGAACGGCCGTTCGCCCCTACGGGGATAATATTGACCTAATTTAAAGAGCACTTAATATAGTATGCGTGATTTTGTGTCGAAGACAAAGTGCAAGAAGGCAAAAGGGCAAAGGGCTAGGGAGTCCTCGGCACCATACATACAACTCGAAACCCGATATCGTCGTAGTCGAGCTCGGGATTATAGTTGACGCGGGCAGCTGAGCGGCAATTAACAGGAACGTCGAGCCAGGAACCACTACGCACTACTTTCGTGTTACTTTTGCTTGATAACCAAGCACTTTCATCAGTGGGGGAATTCTTATAATTACTATGCCAATCGTCCTCACACCATTCCCAAACATTCCCATGTATGTCGCTCAGACCAAAACCGTTAGCAACTTTAAAATATCCGATAGGGGTTGTTTGTTCGCGGAAAATTCCTTTGGAACCTTGGTCATAATTTCCTGGATAAACTTTGCCGTTAATTTCCCAATCAGTTCCTCTGTAGTTGGCCAAATCGGTGCTGATCGTTTCTCCAAAGTGAAATGGGGTCTTTGTGCCAGCACGCGCTGCATATTCCCATTCTGCTTCTGTGGGTAGGCGGTATTGTTGATTTGTTCTCTTGCTCAAGCGAGCGCAAAATTCTTGAGCATCATACCAAGAAACCTGTTCTACTGGTCTAGTCCATCTCTCTATTCCTTCATAATCTTCTTTAAACTTAGATGGATCAGGATTTAGTTCTCTTGCTACCTGTTCCCAACCTGCAACCTCTCGCCATTGCGCTTGAGTGACCGGATAACGTCCCATCAAAAAACTAGCTACATTTACTTGATGCTGTGGTGCTTCATTTTTATACCAATCCGAATCATAGGTTTTACAAAGCCATTCTATTTCTTCATTTCTTGTTCCCATCCAGAAACTACCACTAGGAATAACAACCATTTCTAGAGTGACGCTATTGCTCAACTCCTCAACGTAATATTCTGTCCTTTTGGTTTTCCGTTGAATTTCTTGGCCTTGAGCATTAACCGTAACCACCTCGAAAGTAAAAAATGTCTTTTTGTGCTCTATTTCTGCCTCCTCCAAAATAGCCCTAGAAATTTCTGCTACTTCTGAGTCGAACAAATTCAAACTTGCTTGTAAGTCCTTCAATTGCTGCTCAATTTGCCGATTAAAAGGATAATAACCCTGTTCAATAGTTTGTCTCAAAACATTTTGATAATTGGTTTTTGCCTGTTCAATTTGCCCTAACTCTGCCTGCAAAATCTCATTCGCGACTGATTCTGAGATTCCCAACTCCTTGGCCAAAGTAGCAAGTTGAAACTTCTCAATAGGGGTTAGTTTGCGATCTGCTAAATACTGCTGGATTCTTTCTCGATATTTTTGCTGCGGATTGTGGTTAACAGCGACAGGATTATTTTTTATGGGCTGAGTTACCGTTTGTTGAGTGCTCATTGCTGCTTTTTTGAGCAAAATTGGCTTGAGATGTTCGGGTAAACTTTCTAGAGATTCCGCTTGAACCAAATCAACAGGGATCATTTGCCGGGTTTTGCCAGAATAATTAGCATATTCCCAAAGAATCGCATTGCTTCCTAGTTTAAAAGCTTCTTCAATATTTTTGCCGTAGCCCAGACTGTCATAAAACCCAATAGAAAATGCGATCGCAGCTTGATCAAAAACCGTATCTCTCATGCCAATGACATAATCCACATGTTTGACAATAGCCTTAGCTTGAAACTCGGCATAACAAGCATTGAGCAACACACATTTGATTGAAGGGAAATTGGCAAATAATCCGGCTAAAGCTTCACCTGTGACTGCTTTTTCCTTGCCAGCAGCATCAGAAATCACTAATCCCGCTTTGCCCTTGCCATGACCAGAAAAATGCACGATATTAGGATTGAACTTGAGTAGAGCTCTCCGAAAATCTCTGGGGCGAACTTCCCATTTTTGGATTAGCTCAAATTCTTGGGATAGCTTAGATATTTGTAAAGCTTCTTCAATTTCTCTAGCTTCTTTCTCTAAATTCAGACGCTCTGTTGACTGAGGATTCGCAGCAAGAAAAAGAATTTTCATGGGGTGAAGGTTATGAGGAAAAACTTTTGACTTCTCTTGGTGCGCGTTCCTTAGAAGAGGGAACTTCGTCAGGGTCGCACCGCTTTTGACTTTTGACTTCCGCGCAGCGGCACTAGTCTGCTTCTCGTAAGATTTTTATCTCAACTATCAATTTAGCATTTTGGGGAATCACTCCAGGGATGCCCCGTTCTCCATAACCAAGATGAGGACTAATGACGACTTTTCTATAACCTCCTACTCTCATCCCCTGAACAGCATAGAAAATCCCAGGAATTAAATTTTCGCGGTCAATTCGCACTCGATGCTCAAAAAAACCATCATCCTCAACCTGTAAATTTTGATCTACTGAATGAGATAAACATTTATTGGGGACTTTTATTACCTCACCTCTATTCAGAGTCAGCCGAATCGCCACCACATAACATCGTTGGCGTTGCACATCCTTTCCTGTGCCTTCGGTTTCTGCAACCAGTTTGACACCCTTTTTTAACTTCAGTTCGACGATTTTTTTTTGATTAAATTTCTCAAGTTGCACAACGAAATAATAGGCTTTTCCCCAAATCCCCAAATCCCCAAATCCTTATTCAGAACTAATAAATTTTACACTCATCGAACTCAGGTTTGTTCAGGTTCATCTTGTTTCGCGCAAATTAATTATTTGGAACCCTTAGATTGGCAAGAACTACTTTCCTTATGACCATCATCCATAATGGTTTCGCAAAAAATAGCCCCCCTAAGATCTACTCGGCTCAGATTGGCCTCATGCAAATTAGCTTCGCTCAAGTCTGCTCGGCTCAAGTTAGCTTCATTTAGGTTGGCGAGATAAAGATAAGCTTCACTAAGATTGGCTCGGCTCAGGTCAGCCTTATTCAGGTCAGCTCCCCGCAGATTTACGCCTTTCAGGTTAGCAGCTCTTAGATCAGCTCCACTAAGATCTACTTCACTTAGGTTAGCTCTAATCAGCTGTGCTTCTCTTAGATCAGCATCATTTAGATCGGCATCATTTAAATTGGCCCCATTGAGGTTAACTCGACTCAGATTAACTCGACTCAGATCAGCTTCACTCAGATCGGCTCCACTCAGGTCGGCTCCACTCAGATTGGCCCCACTCAAGTCAACCCCACTGAGGTTAACACCACTCAAGTTAGATTGAGAAAGATCGAATTCTTTAAGTGAAAGCAAAGATCTCTCCTCTGAGTTAGGAATAAGATTCTTGGGCTGAGCTGATTGGTTTTTGGAAACTTGAATATTGTCAGCTATAGATATTTGATGTTGACCAACTTCAGCTTGAGCAATATTTCCCTTCCTAGCGTTGCTTTGATTCTCGTATAAAAAAATCACGGAGGAAATTCCGATAACAGTGATCGCACTAATCACAGAACCCAATACCGATCTTCTATGAGCTTTTTGCTTGCAATAACTGTTTTTTTGACCAAGTGGAGCTATTAAACGCATAATCTTTAATTTATTCCAAAGACAGGAAAATTATACTTTTTTTAGCAGATTAATCATCTTGTTTTTATTAATACTATTGTTTATTGCTTATCGCCTGAAAACTTTTATAATTCCCTCAACTCAAGTAGGATTATTATATAAATCTATTGTATTGAAGCTCCATGTTTAATTGGTTTCGTCGTCGTCATAATAAAAAAGAATCATCAGAAAATTTACCAGAAACAAAAACAACCCCAGAAACTCCTGAAACCCCAACCGTAGAAGCAGAAGAAACCTCTCAGACGCAAACCCAAGAAGATTATCTTGCTTGGGCTAAAACTGCTTATCAAAATATTCAACAGAGAAAAGAAGAACAAGAGACCACTACAGAAACTGTCCCCGAAGCAACAGAAACTATAGCAGAAACCACAGAAGCTGTAGAACCTGAACCTACAGAAGAATTAGAATCATCAGCTACAGAAGAAATAGCCGAAACTATCCCAGTTGCCGAAGAAACAACTGAAGAGACAGCAGAAGAGACAGCGGTGCCCGAAGCGATAGTAGAAGTTGCTGAAGCCGAGCCCACGGAAATAATCGAAGAAACTGTTGAAGAAGCCCCAGAGGAAGTAGCAGCCGAGGCTCCAGAAGTAATAGAAGAGAAACCAGAGATCCAAGAGACCCCAGCAGTTGTAGTTGCAGAAGCACCAGAAGAAGCGGTCGAAGCCCCGGTAGAAGCCCCAGCAGAAGCGGAACCGCCACAAAATATTCCTGTTTGGATGCAAAAATCCGAGGGATTAGAAAAGCTCAAGGAAACTGCGATCGCGCCTACGGTAGAAGAGCCGGAAGTCACCGAACCAGAACTAGATGAAGATTTTGTCTGGTCGGCAAAAGTGCTTGCTCAACAGGGTAGAACTCCTGAGGATATCTCCCAAGAAGAGATTAATTGGCTAACAAAACTTCGCCAAGGACTGGGCAAAACCCGTCGTAGTCTGGTTGTTCAACTCAAATCTGTCGTCGGACAGGGGCCTCTCAACAAAGATGCGGTCATGGAAATCGAGGCTCTGTTATTACAAGCAGATGTGGGCATTGAAGCTACGGATTTTATTATTGAAACCTTGCAAGAAAAACTTAGAGAAGAAGCTTTGCCCCCCGAACAGGCGATCGCCTATCTCAAATCGATTTTGCAAACAATTTTGGATAAACCTCTCAAAGGCCAAGATAATCAGGACTTTGTCCCCGAAAAAGACACTCTCAATATTTGGTTGCTCACCGGAGTCAATGGTGCAGGCAAAACTACCACTATTGGGAAACTTGCTAATTTGGGCAAACAATCGGGTTATAGTTGCCTGATTGCTGCTGCCGATACCTTCCGTGCTGCTGCTGTCGAACAGGTAAAAGTTTGGGGAGCTAGAACTGATACCCCAGTGATTGCCAATCCTGGTCAAAATACTGATCCTGCTGCGGTAGTGTTTGATGCGATCGCCGCTGCCAATTCTCGCAATACGGAATTGCTTTTGGTTGATACCGCAGGTAGGTTACAGAACAAGAAGAATTTAATGGCGGAACTTGCTAAGATACGACGGATTATCGATAAAAAAGCCCCCAATGCTACTATCGAATCTTTGCTTGTGTTGGATGCAACTCTGGGGCAGAACGGGCTTCGTCAAGCTCAAGTCTTTAGTGAAGCGGCTCAACTAAGCGGAGTTGTCTTGACCAAACTAGATGGTACTGCCAAGGGTGGTGTTGCTCTGGCTGTGGCACAACAATTGGATCTCCCAATCCGTTTTGTTGGTGCAGGGGAAGGGATTGAAGATTTACGTCCTTTTTCTAGTTATGAGTTTGTCGAGGCTTTAATCAACGGTTAATTAAGTTAATTGCGAGTAAAAGGTTTTAGGTGTTGGGTGTTAGGTGTTAGGGAGATCCCGAAAAACGATGAATTCAGCAATGATAGGCATAAAAATTCTTTATATCTAAGATATTCTTCGATATAAGTCAAAATATGATTTTTTTGATTAAATTTCCCAAGTTAAACAACGAAGTAATAAGCTTTTCCCTAGATCCCCAAATCCCCAAATCCCCAAGTCCTTATTCA
>NZ_ALVZ01000227.1 GCF_000332055.1 Xenococcus sp. PCC 7305
GGCGTTGCTGATTTAAAACATGAAAGAATTTTGGACTAATCTTCTTTGCTTCTTTCTTTGCGTCTTTGCGCCTTTGCGCGAAACGAATTCATCTCTGGATTCAGCAACGCCTTAGATCAAAGCGATCAAGATTCATTACTTTGTTCCATGCAGCCACAAAATCATTAACAAACTGTTCTTGTGCATCTTCGCTTCCATAGACTTCAGCGATCGCTCTAAGCTGAGCGTTGGACCCAAAGACAAGGTCTACACGAGTTCCCATCCATTTAAATTCACCTGTAATGCGATCGCGCCCTTCAAACAAATCATTAGCTTCGGAGATAGGTTTCCATTCTGTACCCATATCAAGCAGATTCACAAAGAAGTCATTAGTTAATGTCTCTGGTCTTTTAGTGAAAATGCCATGTTGAATTTGTCTCGTATTGGCGTTTAAAACCCTCATCCCACCTATAAGAACAGTCATCTCAGGAGCACTTAAAGTGAGCAATTGTGCTTGGTCTACTAAGAATTTCTCTGCGGGTATATTATGATTGCCTTTGATATAGTTACGAAACCCATCGACTTTAGGTTCAAGAACAGCGAAGGAAGCTACATCTGTTTGCGCCTGAGATGCATCTGTACGACCAGGCTGGAAAGAAACTTTAATGTTATCCCAACCAGCATTTTTCGCCGCTTGTTCAACCCCAGCACATCCACCTAAAACAATAATGTCAGCTAGTGAAACTCTTTTATTCCCAGATTGCCCATCATTGAAGGTTCTTTGAATTGCTTCTAATGTCTGCAACACAATTGTTAATTGTTCTGGCTGGTTGACATCCCAATCTTTCTGCGGCGCTAGACGAATCCGCGCCCCGTTGGCGCCACCACGCTTATCAGAACCACGGAAAGTAGAAGCTGATGCCCAAGCGGTTGCAACCAGTTGGGAAACCGATAAACTTGAGGCAAGAATCTGCTGCTTCAGAGCGTCGATATCCTGCTCATCAATAAGTTCATGGTTCACTTCAGGAACCGGATCTTGCCATAAAAGCTCTTCTGTTGGCGCTTCAGATCCTAGATAGCAAGCACGAGGGCCCATATCTCGGTGAGTTAGCTTAAACCAAGCACGAGCAAAAGTATCTGCAAACTGTTCTGGATGCTCAAAGAAACGTCGTGCAATAGGCTCATAAATGGGGTCCATTTTCATGGCCATATCTGCTGTGGTCATGATAGGTGTATGCCGTCTAGATGAATCATGGGCATCGGGAACCGCATCAGCAGCAGCTCCACCCGCAGGTATCCATTGATGAGCTCCGGCAGGGCTTTTTGTTAACTCCCATTCATAATTAAACAAATTTTCAAAATAGTTGTTGTCCCATTTCACAGGATTGTTTGTCCAGGCACCTTCGATACCACTAGTAATAGCGTGAACGCCAACCCCTGTGCCAAAGCTATTCTTCCAACCAAGACCTTGTTGTTCAATCTCAGAACCTTCGGGTTCACGACCAACAAGTGAGGCGTCGCCAGCACCGTGGCATTTGCCGAAGGTATGACCACCAGCTACAAGAGCAACAGTCTCTTCATCGTTCATCGCCATTCGTCCAAATGTTTCACGAATATCTCGACCAGAGGCGATGGGATCTGGTTTTCCATTAGGGCCTTCTGGATTTACATAAATAAGACCCATTTGAACTGCACCAAGGGGATCTTCTAGCTCGCGATCGCCACTATAGCGTTTGTCACCAAGCCATTCGGTCTCGGAACCCCAATAAATATCTTCTTCTGGTTCCCAAATATCCTCTCGTCCACCGGCAAAGCCAAATGTCTGAAAGCCCATTGATTCTAGAGCACAGTTCCCAGCAAGAATCATTAGGTCAGCCCAAGAAATTTTTCTGCCATATTTCTGTTTAATCGGCCATAATAATCTGCGAGCCTTATCAAGATTTCCATTATCAGGCCAACTATTAAGAGGTGCAAAGCGTTGGTTCCCTGTCGCAGCACCGCCACGTCCGTCACTAATGCGATACGTACCCGCACTATGCCAAGCCATTCGAATAAACAGTGGGCCATAGTGACCGTAATCGGCTGGCCACCAATCTTGAGAACTGGTCATTAGATCAAGGATATCTCTTTTTACCGCAATTAAATCAAGGCTCTTGAAAGCTTCAGCGTAGTTGAATGACTCATCCATAGGATTCGACTTGGAGGAGTGTTGATGAAGTATCTGTAAATTTAATAGATTCGGCCACCATTCACGGTTTGAGGTGCCGCGTCCTGCTGTAAATTTTTGAGTACCGCCCATAAACGGACATTTGCCTTCGTTACTCATAATATTTTTTATTTCTTAGTGTGATTTTGAGGGTTTTGTCTGAATTCAAAATAGATGAATGAAATGGTTTAAAGAAAACTAATTTTCTTCATGAGCTTATTCTGCTAATTCATACTCGTTATGAGTTTATATTCTTAATCATACTCATTATGAGTTTGTCCTCGTAGTATCTTGATAAAACTTTACAAAGCAGCTCATCACTGAAGTAAAGGTTATAGCTCCAGCAACTCAAAATTTTCCATTTCAGTCTATGATAATGATTATCATTAGATTTAAACTTGAATGTTCATTGTCATAGTCATAATATGTCATCCCATTTATTAAAAAATTCCAGAATTGACTCTTTAAAAGGTTCTCTAATGGCAATCTTGACCTGTCTGAATACTGTAGCGCTTATTCCCGCAACCACAGCCCAAGATAATCCTAGCCCCAAGATTGTCACAACTTTTCTGCCAATTCATCTGTTCACCAAAGCTGTCGTAGGAGATACAGCAGATGTAGAGATTTTGATTTCTCCTGGAACGGAAGTCCATGACTATCAAGCCACGCCTGCAGATGCCAAACTGTTAGCACAAGCAGATGTGTTGGTAGAAAATGGCTTGGGGATGGAAGAATTCTTATCAGCCTTAGTAGCCAATGCAGGGAATTCTGGTTTACAGCAAATTGATGCTAGTAAGGGAATCGAAGTAATAGAAGGAGAAGAGGAAGACGAACATGGGCATCATGAGGGAGAACATGGACATCACGACGAGCACGGACATCATGGACATCATCATGAAGAAGGAAATCCCCATGTCTGGTTAGACCCAGTTTTGGCACAACAACAAGTAGCTAATATTAAGGATGCGTTAATTGAAATTAACCCTGATAACGCCGACATTTATAGTAGCAATGCCGATTCTTACATTCAACAATTGCAACAGCTAGACAATGAATTTCAGCAAAGACTAGCACCAGTAAAAGGTTGTAAATTTATTACTTTTCATGATGCTTTTCCCTACTTAGCGCAACGCTATGGACTTGAACAAGAAGCAATCATCGAGATTCCTGAAGATAGCATGACACCGAAAGATATTCGACGAGTACAAAAAGCAGCTAAAAAATATGAAGTCAAAGCTTTATTCACCGAACCTGGAATAGAAGACCAACGTATTCAACAGATATCCAGCGATTTAAATCTACCACTAGAAGAAATCGATCCTCTAGAGTCAGGAGAAACCGATCCCCAATATTATTTTCAAACTATGCGACAGAATTTGGAAGCTTTAGAGAGAGGATGCCAATAAATCATTGACCATTGAACATTAAATATTAAATAATGCTCAAGCAACCGATAAATGATCAACGCTGAATTTTTAGCCTCCTAATCTTATCTTTTTAAGCAACTAAATTTGATGCCGCAAAACTTATCTCTTACCCAAGCTATTGTTCAAGTTAGAAATCTATCGGTGATGTTTGGAGAGTATTTAGCAGTAGAAAATGTCTCTTTTGAATTGCTAACCGGTACTCACACAGCGATTATTGGTCGTAATGGTGCGGGTAAAAGTACCTTAATTAAGACTATCTTGGGATTAATTGAAACGCAATCAGGGGAGATTAAGTTATTTGACTCTACTGGCAAACAGCTAGAAACATTAAGGCAAGATATTGGTTATATTCCCCAAAAATTTCTCTTTGATCGCACTTTCCCTTTAACAGTAATGGAGTTTGTGGCTTTAGGATTAAATAGCAAAGAGTTGTGGTACTCCAGAAAAAGAAAAAAAGAAACAATTTACCAAGCATTGGAAAAAGTGAATCTAACGAAACAAGCTCGTCAACAAATTGGTACTCTTAGCGGAGGAGAACTAAAACGACTTTTATTGGCTTATTGTTTAGTTAGTCCCCGTCGTCTATTAGTTCTAGATGAAGCTTTAGCGGGAGTGGATGCTACCGGAGAAATAGAATTTGCTGCTTTGCTCAATAATCTCAAACAGGAACATAATTGGACAATTTTGGAAGTTTCCCACGATCTAGATTTAGTTAGCAAACATTGTGACTCAGTTATCTGTTTAAACCGTCGGTTACTCTACCAAGGTGCTCCCTCCACTATTCTCACACCAGAAAATCTTTTACATATATACGGATCTTTAGTTAGCCCCACTTGTCATCATCATGAACCTAGCCGACTTCCTGAGTCTTTTTAGTTTACCTTTTATGCAGCGAGCAGTAATAGGTGGCGTGCTGTTGGGTATTTTAGGGGGAATTTTGGGCAGTTTTCTCATACTACGTCGTCTCTCTTTATTTGGTGATACCGTAGGGCATTCGGCAATGCTAGGAGTAGTTTTGGCTGCCTTGTTAGAACTTCCCGCTACTTGGTCATTAATCGGTTTTACCGTTGCTTTTGGTTTAGGAGTAATTTATCTAATCGACAGAACCAATCTAGGCAGTGATACGGTTTTGTGTATTGCCTTATCGGGTTCGGTTGCTTTAGGGACGATTGTTTTTAGTTATTTAAAAGGATATCGAGGTAATCTATTATCGATTTTGTTTGGAGATATTTTGGCTATTAGTAATACAGATTTAATTTTATTATTATTACTCTTAGTTATAACTTTGGTTTGGTTAGCTATTAGTTTGCCAGAGCAAATTTTGCTGACCCTTAACAGCGATTTAGCTTTAGTTAAAGGTGTATCTGTTCAAAACCATCGTTATTTTTTTATCGTTCTTTTAGCAATTACTATTGCGCTGACTATTCGCGCTGTTGGGATCTTGCTTCTTAATGGCTTTCTCGTGATTCCTGCTGCGAGTGCCAGATTAGTTTGCCAGCAATTTGTACCATTTTTAGCTACTGCTGCGGGGATAGGTGCGTTGAGTGGAGTAATGGGAATGATTATCTCTGGCGCGATCGATCTGCCTAGTGGGCCAAGTATTGTTTTGGTTCAACTATTTGGGTTTTTAGCTGTGGCTTTATGGTGTCGGCAGGGTTGATAGAATAATATAGTATGTCTAAAGTTTATCTTTCTGTGGGGAAACTATGCGGTCAATCGAGCAACTGACAGAGGAAATATTATCCTTGCCTAGTGCTTCAAGGGCAATTCTTGCAGACAAATTGGTAGAGAGCTTAGAATTTGATACTGATTCGGCAATTCAGTCAATTTGGGTAATTGAAGCGAAAAAACGACGAGATGAAGTTCGGGATGGTTCTGTACAAGTAATTCCAGGAGATGAGGCGTTGGCCCAAGTTAGACGTATGATTGAGCCGTGAAGTATGTCTTTCATCCTGAAGCGCTAACTGAATATACTGATGCTGTTCGGTATTACACTGAGCAACAGACTAAAGTTGCACAAGCATTTATAATTTATCCCATAGAAGGTAGCTATTCAGCTGCTTTCCGTATAAAAACTAGTTAGATTTTTCTCATAGTGGATCTAAACAAAAAATATCGTGAGTGGCGAAGTTGGCCAGAATGCAAAACGATAATTTCGGAGATTCATCCTAACGCTGAAAAACTTCACTTTTATCGTAAGAAGAAATCCCACAAAGGCCTCAAAAAGCTAAAAGCCACAAAGGAACTACTGGCCAAACAAGTGAATCAAGATTTTCTCAACGAAATTTGTGAACTCGACTCGTTAAATTATTTGGAAATGGAAGTTGTAACGGCGCCAGATATAAGTCCTCTCTTAAATTTGTCTCACATCAGATACCTAAAGATCTACGGATTGCGAAATGCCAGGGACTTATCAGTGTTGACCAAAATTACTTCTTTACGCAAACTATTCATTGAAAACACCAAGCATCTAAGCGATCTTGATTTTTTAGGCAGCATGCAACCGCTGGAAACTATAGGCATTGAAGGCAGTATGTATAACAAACAAAAAATTTCTTCCCTTGAACCTTTGTCTAACCTGAAGTCTCTCCAAGCAATATTTCTAAGCTCAGTTCAATTGACAGATAAAAATCTAGACTATTTGGCATCCTTACCAAAATTAAATTATTTATCGTGCGCAAGATTTGCTCCAAAATCGAGTTTTGAATCGCTCAGAAGTTTAATGCCTGATTTGATCTGTAATTGGTGTGACAAATATGAAATATAAAAACCCTAACAAGCACATCTGATCTGAGATATTTTCAGCAGTTCAAAAAGCAATCGCATTAATTTTGCAAAGTCGAGATAAAGAGCGATCGCCTTTTGCCTAAATAATCGAATCATGAAATGCCATAACAAAGCTATAATCTAACAAAATCAGAGATATAACAATCAAATTATGAGCTTTAGCGATGTAGTAGAAACAATTAAAAACCTTTCATTAGAAGAAAAGCAGGAAATCCAAGCTTTATTGTCTCAATCTCTCCGTGAAGAACGACGAGAAGAAATATATAACAATTATCAAAAAAGCATTAGTGAAGAGCAACAAGGCGAATTAAATTTTTCTTCAGATATTGATGAATTAAAACAATTAATAGAAAATTAATGATTAAAGTTAGCTTTAGTTCATCCTTTCGACGAGCATTTAAAAAGAGAATTAAAGGCAATACAAAATTAGAATCTAGATTTTGGGCAAAACTAGAGGTATTTACTAATAATCCTTTCGATCCAAGCCTGAGAACTCATAAGTTGTCGGGAAAACTGAAAGACTTATGGAGCTTTAGCGTGGAGTATGACCAACGGGTTTTATTTTACTTTACAGATGAGGAAAACGTTGTTTTTATTGATATTGGCAATCATGATGAAGTTTATTAGTCAATATTTACTTTCAGAGTACATGCTTTTTGTAAAATAATTCACAATAGAGATCGCCTGAAATTTTTAAAGCCGATGCATTATGAGATCGCATTAGTTTTGCAAAGTCGATATAAGGAGCGATCATAAAGTTAAAATAATAAATAATAAGGGATAAGAAAATAAAAAATAATCTATGACTGAATTATTAGAACAAGCATTTAAGAAAGCACAAAAGCTCTCAAACTCTCTCCAAGATGAGCTTGCACAACAATTACTCGAAGATGTTGAAAATGAGTTGAAATGGCAAGAAAGCTTATCTGATTCCGATGTCGATCTGGATGTTCTCGAAGAAATAGCTCAAAGAGCATTGATTGAAGATCTAGAGGGTAAAACTGAAGAAAAAGGCTTTGGTGAGGAATAGTGCGCTCATCCAGAACAAAAAGTTTTAGAAAGTTATTCATAGCATTACCTCAAAGGGTAAAAGAAACTGCTAAGAAAAATTATGAACTTTGGCAATACAATCCATTTCATCCCAGTCTAGAATTTAAAGAAATTAAATCGAAAGGCAATATTTGGTCAGTCAGAGTAGGCATTGGATGGCGGGCTTTGGGAGTAGTAAAAGCAAATGAAGATAAAATAGTTTGGTTTTGGATCGGATCGCACGCCGAATACGACAAAATTCTTAGGAAGAAATAATAGAAGTTTAGCCAGCAACAGCGATCGCCTGAAATTTTTAAAGCCGATGCATTATGCGATCGCGCTACGCCTAAGCTCATTAAATTTATGAAAGCCGTAAAAAAGCTATAATCTAACAAAATTAAATATGTAACAATTAAATTATGAGCTTTAGCGATGTAGTAGAAATAATTAAAAACCTTTCATTAGAAGAAAAGCAGGAAATCCAAGTTTTACTGTCTCAATATCTCCGTGAAGAGCGACGGGAAGAGATATATGACAATTATCAAAAAAGCATTAGTGAAGAGAAAAAAAGAGAATTAAATTTTTCTTCAGACATTGATGAATTAAAACAATTGATGGAAAATTGATGATTAAAGTTAGCTTTAGTTCATCTTTTCGGCGAATATTTAAAAAGAAAATTAAAGGCAATACAAAGTTAGAATCTAGATTTTGGACAAAATTAGAGGTATTTACGAATAACCCTTTCGATCCAAGCCTGAGAACTCATAAGTTATCGGGAAAACTGAAAGACTTATGGAGCTTTAGCGTTGAGTATGACCAACGAATTATCTTTTACTTTAAAGATGAAGAAAACGTTGTTTTAATTGATATTGGCAATCATGATCAAGTTTATTAGTCAATAATTTACTTTCAGAGTGCAGGCTTTTTGTTAAGCAATTCACAATAGAGATCCCCCGAGATATTCCAAGCAGAGACAAAATGCGATCGCACAAGATTTGTAAGGAAGTTAGAAGAGCAATCACAATATATATTCTCAATCAAACATTTCATCAAAACCAATTTGAATTAAGACAGCTTTTTTAATTTTTTCCCAGTACATATCTTCGAGTTCGCCTAGCTTATTAGCTATCCTAGATTGAGAGATTGAACGAATATGAGACAAATCTAAACCTTTGTCACGATCTAAGTTGTTTGTTTTTGAGGCTTTAACAATAACAACAAACGGATACTTATTAGGCTTGAGAAAAGGAACGACTATTGTTTTTCGAGAGTGTAAATTACCTAAATTATTTTGAATGATTAAGCAAGGTCTTTGTTTATTGGCTTCGTCTCCTACAGTTGGATCTAGATTCACATACCAAATTTCGCCTCTTTTAATCTGCTTCATTTTCTAGATTATCTCCTGAAGTAGAGTCCCAAAGTTCGATTTCTTTTTGTTCATCTTCATCTTGAGCCTGTTTTATGTAAGCATCCCTAAGCTCTTGCAACTTTTGCTCTTTACAGGATTTGGCTAAAATTTCGTTAATAAATTTACTTCTATTTTGAGTTTGTGAATCAATATAAGCCAAAAGATTTTCTTCCAGGGTGATACTAATTTTCTGAGCCATAACTTTGAGTAGATAAAACAATCCCACCTAAAAGTAGCATAATTTTATCCTTATTGGATATTACGAATCATGGATTTAAATCCTAAAGCCACCTGGACTTAATTTAAGTTAATAGATTTTAAATTTCTTATTGTGAGCACAATTAATTGCAGGAACAAGCTTAAAATTGATTGCGATCGCCGAAGATATTTCAAGCCGATGCATAATGCGATGGAACAAGACTGGTAAGGAAGCTAGAAAAGCGATCGCATTAGTTTTGGAAAGTAGATACAAAGTGCGATCGCATACAAAACGATAAAACCTACTGATAAACTAAATGTGTAAATAGCAGAAACAGAATAATAAGAATTTCAATTATGAATTATAGAAACTACATCACGGTCGAACCAAATAAACGTGGTGGTAAGCCTTGTGTACGTGGTTTGCGAATTACGGTATATGAAGTGCTGGAATACCTAGCTTCCGAGATGAGTGAAGCAGAAATTCTCGATGATTTTCCTGACCTGACAAGAGAAGACTTAAAAGCCTGTATTGCTTATGCTGCCGACCGTGAACGTCGATTTATGACCGCGACCTTATCTGCATGAAATTATTGTTTGATGAAAACTTATCGCCTAAATTGTCGAGTCGTTTAAACGATCTTTTCCCAAACTCGCTTCACGTTCGAGATGTGGCTATGAAAGCAACAATTGACCCAATAGTTTGGGATTATGCAAAAGACAATGATTTGATGATTGTCTCGAAAGATGCTGATATGCACGATCTGAGCTTAGTATTTGGCAATCCACCAAAAGTCATTTGGCTTCGACTGGGAAACTGTTCGACATTACAAGTAGAGAATTTGCTGCGTCGAGAGTTTAGCGCAATCAAAATATTTCATGAAGACGAAAGTTTATCGTTACTTGCTCTATCATAATGTGCAAAAAACTTTGGATTTCTTGCTTAGTTTTTAATAGCAGAGAAAAAATGTGGCGATCGCCTAAAATTTTTAAAGCCGATGCATAATGCGATCGCTCTACTCAAATCCTCACGTAATTAAACCTACTGTTATACTTGCAATTCAAAGCCTGGTAAAATATTCTCTCCAGAAATAATTGCGGGCATCGATATCACTTCTACAGCTTTTTGCGATCGCGCCAGCGCCGCGCTTCGCGATCGATAAATTTCTACTTTGGCATCTTGAGGATTAATCAGCCAACCTAAAGGTAAACCGTTGTCGATATATTCCTGCATCTTTTCTTGAAGTCGCTTAAGCTGATCTGTTTGCGAACGCAGTTCGATCAGAAAATCAGGCACAAGAGGGGGAAATTTTTGACGTTGTTCTGGGGTTAATCCTGACCAGCGATCTAATTTCACCCAAGCAACATCAGGAGAACGTTTTGCCCCATTAGGAAGAACAAAAATAGTTGAAGAACTAAATACTTTGCCTAATTTAGCTTGACGATTCCAAATATTCAAATCTGTAATCAAATCTGCCTCCCTATTACCGCTTTCTCCTCCCACTGGTGGCACAATCACTAATTCTCCTGCTGCATTCATTTCCAGGCTTAAATCCCGATTCGCAAGACATAATTGATAAAATTCTTCGTCGGTCAAATGAGTAATTGGATCTAGATTCAACACCACGGTATTCATTACAACTTGCCTCGTGCTTTTTTCGCCAACGTCAACCACTCTTGTTCAAAGTCTAACAAGATTTTTCAGGTGATTTTTTGATATTTTAATTATTTTCGCGAGGAACGAGCGAACCCCTCGCGAATGTTCCAGTAAAACTAATTACACGCAAGAAAGTTCTGAATCGAGAAGTAGCACAGGCAAATACAGAGATCGCAAATCAACCAAAACCTTTCCCTCGCTTAGACTCAGACCAAATAATCAACTCCCCACCCTGACCGCCAGCAGCCAACCATTTGCCATCATGACTCCAATCCAGACAGGAAAAACCACGAGACGCGCCTTCTAATATTTGTCCTACTTGTTTGGCTTTTGTCCACAAACCCAACCAACCATCATCCGCAGCAGAAGCGAGTAATGAGCTATGGGGATGAAACTCTAAAGCTTGAATCTTACTCTCGTGTAAATCTAAAACGCGAGCATTCCAACCATCGTTGTCGTTAGCTTCTTTTTTCCAAACGGCAATTCCTTCGATGCTCGATGCTGCCAATAAAGGTGCCTTGTTTGATAATCGTTGCGACCAAGTTAAATTAGAAATCTTACCAGGAAAACCCTGCATTACCCAAGGATGGGGACTTCCGTATTCTAAAACGGCAATGGTATTATCTAAATTTCCAGAAGCAATATATTTACTGTCCCCAGACCAAGCTGTCACAATACTAGCTGAGGGCATATCAATAATATATGGTTCATCATCCCAGTCTTGAGTAGACCATATTTTTACTCCCCCATTACCCGCGATCGCAAGATTCTCTCCATTCGGTCGCCAAGCTAAATCTAAAACAGAAGAGTTAGCAAAGGGTAGAGTCGTTATCACTGTTTGACTATCAGCATCCCAGATTTGCACATAACGCCCTAAACTAAAGGCTAAATAGTTACAATTAGGACTCCAAGCTAGTTTATCGACCCAGGTCGGAGCATTATCTAGAGTAGCGATTAATTTCACTTCTTTTTGAACAGAGTTAGGGAAAATCGCCCAAACTCTAACCCTGCCATCCTGTCCCCCAGCAGCTAAAAACTTGCCATCAGTAGAAAAAGCCAAACAGTCTATTGAAGCTATATCTGCAGGTAATAAATTAACTAAACTGCCATCTTGCAATACAATCACTTCTCCCGCAGCCGAACTAGCAGCTAATAAACCATCGGAAGACCAAGCAACTGCGGTGACATATTCTGAAAGAGCATCCTGCCATTGTTGCTGAAATAAGACTTTTCCCTTCGTGCCTAAACCAAACATTGTTTAAAGTCCTCTCTCAGTTCTGCCTCATCCAGATTGCGACCGATAAAGACTAATTCGTTCTTACGGGTCTCTCCTTCCTTCCAAGGGCGGTCTGGTTTGCCATCAAACAGCATATGCACTCCTTGGAAAACAAGGCGATCGCTTTCTCCTGCAATATTTAAAATACCTTTCATGCGAAAGATATCTACCCCTTTAGTTTGCAGTAAGTTACTCAACCAGTCATTTAGTTTTTGTCCGTCTAAGGCTCCAGATTCTACTATGGCAAAAGATTTGACTGTCTCATCATGTTCGTGAGCATCTTCGTTGAGAAATTCGGGATCAATTTCTAAAGCACGGTCTAGATCAAATGCCTGGACTCCTAACAACGCATCCATCGACAATTCAGAGTTTTGGGTGCGATAGATTTTTGCCATTCCGTTCATGGCTTTAATTTTACTTTCCAAGTCATCCAACTCTTGGGGACTGACAAGATCGGTTTTATTAAGAAGAATCACATCGGCAAAGGCAATTTGTTCTTGTGCTTCCTCCGCCGACCAATGTTGCTGAATATGTTTAGCATCGACTACTGTAACTACTGCATCCAAGGCAATCTTATTTTTCATGTCTTCATCGACAAAAAAGGTTTGAATTACCGGAGCAGGGTCAGCCAACCCAGTAGTTTCAATGACCAAATGGTCGAATTGGTTACGACGCTTCATTAAGTTACCGATAATGCGAATCAAATCACCCCGCACTGTACAGCAAATACAGCCGTTATTCATTTCAAAGATTTCTTCATCGGCATCAATTATCAGTTGATTATCAATCCCCACTTCGCCAAACTCGTTTACGATGACTGCTACTTTCTTCCCATGTTCATAGGTGAGGATGCGATTGAGGAGGGTGGTTTTTCCCGCACCTAGATAACCTGTAAGTACGGTCACGGGGACGGTGTTGTTGGTTGTCGCTACCATAATCTAATTTCTAAACTCTTTTAAATAATGATAATCGATCTCATTATTTTAAAAACAAAATAGCTTTAAAATTTATTAACTATGTAATTAATTGTAAGAGTCTAATACCACGTTTCTTGCCGAGGTAAAATAGACTTAGCTAATAACTTAGTTTATACATTGCGATATGGCACAAGTTAATATTCACGAAGCCAAAACCCATTTATCTCAACTCCTTTCTCGCGCTGTTTTAGGGGAAGATATAGTTATTGCCAAAGCTGGTAAACCTATCGTGCGTCTCGTTCCCGTAGAAGAACCGCTTCAAGACCGTATTTTAGGGCAAGATGAAGGATTATTTACTGTCCCCGAAAATTTCAACGACTCTTTACCAGAAAATATTTTGCCGGCGTTTGAAGGTAATTTAGATTGAATATTTTACTAGATACACAAATTTTTCTTTGGGCATTAGCAGAACCAAAACGCTTAGGAAAAAAGGCTAAATCTTTATTAAAAAGCAAGAAAAATCAACTTTATCTTTCGGCTGCTAGTTCTTGGGAGATTGCTATTAAAGCAGGTTTAGGCAAACTCCCACTACCCGAAACGCCAGATAAGTATATATCTAGCAGAATGGCGAGTCTTAAGATTGCGCCTCTTGATGTCAAACACTATCATACTTTCATCGTTTATCAACTCCCGTTGCATCATCGAGATCCCTTTGACCGTATCTTGATTGCTAGTGCGCTCTCAGAAAATTTTCATCTAATGAGTGCTGACAGACAATTTCGTCGTTATGATGTTGATTTGATTTGGGGTTTAGATTAAGTAGGAAGAAAATTTTGAATCGCTTCTCCTGCCGCTTTGGGATATTCTTCATAAATCCCCAGGGTTCCCGTTAATCTAACTGTTTGTACCTTGTCTAACTTTGCCATTGCTTCCATTTCCGCTTTCGATTTCGGGGGGGCGTTTTCTGCCAGAATTATCAATGCAGGTATAGATAAAGATTCTAGAAGTTGCAAAAACTCCTCTCTATTCGTTACAGGATCGATCGCGCCAGTGACAAAAGCAGCTGGGCCATATCTCGCACCAGGTTTTGAGGTAATTTGGTGTTTTCGGTTGATAAATTCGGGAGTTAGTTTGCCCTCATCCACATAGACGTGGCGTTTATACATGAAGCGCAGAAAAGAAGGTGTCGTGTTGAGATAGTATAAACCTTGTCCGACAACTGGCGATCGCACTAAATTGTTAACCCCATTTCTCACGCGATCGGGTAAACCCATAACTCTTAACGGACCTTGCCAAGTAGGAGCAATTAAAGCCAGCTTAGAAATTATATCTGGGTTATCCTGGGCAAATTTTAAAGCGTATCCCGAAGCATGACCCGCAGCAATTAAGATAATTGGACTATCAAAAATAGATTTAATAATATCTCCCAACAACTGATGAAATAATGTGGGATTATAATTTACAGGGGGACATTCAGACTCGCCAAACCCCAACCAATCTAGAATTGTCACTTGATATTCTGTAGCCAGTAGATTGGCAAGACCTTTCATCTCGGTGCGACTAGAAACAGTACTAAAAGCGGGAAGTAGCAGCATGGGTTTTCCTTCGCCAATAGTTTCGTAAACAACTCGATATTGTTGGTCTAAAAAGTTCCAGTTGTAAACATTCTTGGTCCCGCCAATACTAGAGTTAAGTTGAGTCTGATTGGTTGCTGTAGTCATAGCTATTAGTGAAGAGAAATCTATCTATAACAAGATTTTAGACAGATAGTGGATTAACTTTGTAATTGTCTTAATGCATTGATACATACTGGACAATCACAACCATACAAAGCCACGGCAGCATCACTTTCCGCTTCAGTAAGTTCATACATCTGATAATCTTCGTCTGAACCTTGAGGAATATTGATTAAGGGTGATGAATTACGATCACTAGTTTGACGAACACAAGTTAGGTTATTAAAGCGAGAATTCGTAGAACAAGTCTCTTCTTGAACTTCGGGTGCAGTAAAGACTAATTCCTCAGCATGAGCGGGAATTGCCAAAACAGTAGTGAATAAAGGAATAATAGCTAGTAATTTGAGGCTAATTTTATTCATGGCTAGTCATTGTGCGACAATCGTTATCATTTTATCTCCTTTAAATCAATTCGGCTCTTGCCTGAGTGAGAACTTTTCCCGCGGACTGAGCAAAAACCACAGTGAGGAATAGCCCTAAAATGAAATCTGGCAAAAATGAGTTGGTTACAAATACCAATCCAGCCGTTAGCAACACTGACGTATTGGCAATAATGTCATTGCGGGAACACAACCAAACTGAAGACATATTTACATTGTCATTACGGTGACGAATCAAAAGTAAAAAGCAGATTAAGTTCGCGACTAAAGCTAAAATACCAATCTCACTCATTAGTTGAACTGCGGGAACGGTTTGAGCAAATAGCTGATAACTAGCTCTGGCAAATACAGCGATCGCAGTTAGAAACATAATACCCCCTTTGAGTATTGCCGATCTCGCCTGAGCTTTTTTGCCTTTTGTAATAACGTAAAGGCTACAGCCATAAACTAACGCATCGCCCAGCATATCGAGGGAATCACCCGTTAGAGACAAAGAAGCGGCTTTAATTCCTCCGCTAAACTCGACTACAAACATCACCGCATTAATCACCAAAATAATCCATAACACTTTACTCTGGCGTTTTTGCAGTTTTTCTAATTCCTTTGCTTTATGTTGACAACAATGTTCTGCCATTTTTTTTGTTACAACGTTCAAATGATTGTTTGAATAATATTCATGATAACCTTCAAACGTTCAAAAGTATATTAGACATCTTATGGAAGAGAAGCGATCGCTTCTTGAGTAATGAGTTCATTACTCTGAAGACGTATCAGGAAATGGGGCAATGAAAAGAACAAGAATCCTGATTTTCTAGTTAACAAGTCAAGAAGATTGTTCTTGTTCCATCTTTTGTTGAGCTTTGACGTAGCTTTCTAGTACGGCATTCATTCTGGATTGATAGCCTTTTTTCCCATTAGCTTGAAAATATTGAAGTACTGATTGTTTGACTCTTAGGGTAACGGGTTGAGTCAAGTCTGGCATGACGGGTTGAGCATTCTTCCAGAAATCATCATCTAGTTCTGGAATATCAGAATAATCAATATCCTCATCCTTTAGCTCTGCTAATTTACGCTCTTGTTCTTCAGTGAGTTGAGGTTTTTTCTTAGGGTCTGGAGTATAACTAACGGTTGTCATAGCGCTTAACCTCTTTACTATTAGCTTTTCTAGCTGAAATGAGACGAATCACAGAATCTCTGATGGTATAAACCAGAACGTAAACGCGCTGGTCTATACGAGCCAAAGTAATGTAGCGAACTTCCCCATAATCAAAGCGATTATCAACAAAGGTTATTCTATTGCTATCGTCAAATGCTCTGGTAGCAAAGATAAAGCTTATCGAGTGCTTGGCTTCATTTTTCTTTGCCTTAGCATCGTCCCATTCAAACATGAAAAAATGTTAATACAATTTGTACATACAATCAAGGATCATTTGAGAATTATTGGTCACAAGTTAAGGAACTAGTGGACGCAGGCGTAAATAAGCTATCTATAACGGCTAATTTAAGGTAAATAGAACTACTGAATCTACAATCTTTAGTTTTCAGGCGATCGCTTTTCTGCAAGAGGAAGTGCGATCGCTTTTTTGATTTTTGGATAATGCGATCGCGGATTAAAGCGATCGCAATTGGGAAAAGCTAAAACATATTTGGTACGAGCTAAACTAACTCCTGCAAAGAATAGCTAAGAATATCGGTTACACGTCGATCTTTTAAAGAATAGTAAGCGAGTTTGCCATCATTACGATACTTAAGCAATTTTAAATCCCGCATTTTCCGTAGATGATGAGAAGCAGTAGCGATCTTAACATTTAACATCGCGGCAATATCGCAAACACAAAGCTCATCGCCGTTTCTTAGTGCATAAAGGATTTTAACTCGCGATCGATCCGCTAAAGCACCAAAGATAATAATCATTTCCTCTAAAGTGTCTTCTGAGGGTAGAGTTTCCCTAAGTTGAGTAACTAACTCAGTGTTGAAACATCTTACCTGACAAAGATCGTCTGTTTTGGTTTTGCTCACGGATATTTTGGGGTAGCGGTTAAATCTATTTAAATCAATGGTACAAGATAGTTTAATTCCTAAGTTGGTTAGAAAGCGAGATCGCTATATTTTTCAAACTACAACACTTAAGTAATATGATTGCTTTTTCCTGCAAAACAATCCAACTCACTCTATATTATTTAAGCCGATTAAATTCTTCTTCGGTAATTCCCATTTGCTTGAGTATTTCTTGAAACAACCAGCTACCAATTTCAGCCTTACCATGAATAGGAATAGTAGTTGCTCTACCATCGGGATGTTTCCAGCGTGCATGAGAGCCTTTCTGTCTTGGCGAGCATTCCCTTGCGTCTTGTGCCGACGCGGGGTCTCGCCACTTTTTTGAAACCAAGCTTTTTCGCAACTCGTTCTAATTCTTTGGCTTTAGCTGGCATTGTGAATAACTAATTCAACATCTTGAGGAAGAGAACGTCCCATTTCTTGATATTCCTCTAATATCATGTCAAAAACATTATCTAATTCTGCTTTTGCTGCTGCGGCTGTTTCTCCCCAAGCATGACATCCTTCAATTGCAGGT
The DNA here is from genome assembly GCF_000332055.1 of Xenococcus sp. PCC 7305. Taxonomy (GTDB): domain Bacteria; phylum Cyanobacteriota; class Cyanobacteriia; order Cyanobacteriales; family Xenococcaceae; genus Xenococcus. The sequence goes on from NZ_ALVZ01000227.1 coordinate 17,576, forward strand.
ACATAAGCCACAAAAGTATTGTTATCGTCGGGACGAATGACAACCGTATAATCTTGCAGGGATTTCATTGGTTACTCAATTAGCTGAAATATGTTTTCAATTATAAAGGTATTTAATAGACGCATTGGCTATTTCTCGAATATTCAATACGTTCTAAAAAGCGATCACGAAGTGCCAGGCTCTGCCTGATCGCGTTTATTTTCTGCAAGCTCGCTATCACTATCAAAAAGGTGATTGAATATATTTGCAGTGTTTTGCTTGACAAATATCTTAAGCATTAAAATTTAAAATATAAGCTGTCCATAATATAAAAACCGATGAACGAGAAAGAAATCATAGTGAGGGAATTAGATCGAGTCCCCAACTCTTTATTACCAAAAGTTCTAGAATTTATTAAATCTGTTCAGGATACACCTCAAGTAGAACAGTTAGAAACAAATTTATTGTCAGAAGCCGCACTTGCTCAAGATTGGCTTGCTCCAGAGGAAGATGAAGCATGGCAAGATTTGTAAAAGGCGATTTCCTTTCCCTGTCTTGGTCAGCATTCCCTTGCGCCTGCCGGCGACGCGGGGTCTGACCGCTTTTCCGATCTCACTCAAACAAAACGTCGTCCCGCTTTAGTCGTTGCTAATCTTTCAGGCAACGATCTGATTCTTTGCCAAATTACTAGTCAAAACATCAATGATTTATATTCCGTTGCTATTACCAATGCGGACTTTAGTAATGGTGGGTTAAATAAAAATAGCAACATCAGACCAAATCGAATATTTATCGCCCAAATCGAATATTTACCGCAGATAGCAAAATTATTATTTATAAAATAGGTCAGTTAAAATCAGAAAAATTAGCAGAAGTTACCAGAAAAATTATCAACATTCTACAAGCTTAGATATGCGATCGCTAAACTGAGTTTAACAATTGCTAGCACAATTCAAGATCGCGTTTATTTTCTACAAGCTCGCTATCACTATTGAAAAGGTGATTGAATGTATTTATAGTGCGATCGCCCTTCCCTTCAAAACTATAGTCATTCCAAATAAAAAACATACGATTATGTAGGGGCGATTCGCGAATCGCCCCTACGAAAAATATGCGTTATGACTTTATCTATCACGATGTGTAAATTAATTGGAATGACTATATATAGCTCTCTCTGCGCCTTTGGTTGGGAATCTCTTATTTTTGTGAATAGAGTTCACAAAATTATTGGCATTACTGTGAATAGAGTTCACAATATATAAAAGTTCAATCTAATATACCGATTTTATGAATGAAAATGGCTTAATAGGACTATGTGAAATAGCCAATATAGCTGGCGTTAGTCCCTCAGCAGTTGGAAATTGGAGAAAAAGATATAGCGACTTTCCTATTCCTGTCAAACAATTAAAATCTGGTCCCGTTTTTGAACAAAGACAAATTTCCTATTGGTTAAGAAAAAAAAATAATCCTATGGTAAAAATCATTGCGCTTTTTAACAACAAAGGTGGTGTGGGGAAAACTACAATACTATGGAATTTAGCTACATCTTTAGCAGAATTAGGAAAGAAAGTTTTAGCTATTGATTTTGATCCACAGTGTAACTTATCGATTGCAGCACTTGGAGATAAGGAATTTTCAACTTTTTTGGAAAGCTCTAGACAATTACCTTATGGTAAAACTATTCGTGCATTTGCTTTACCATATATTCAACAAAGTTCTTCTGGAACAGCATATATTGCTAGCCCTAAAAATGCTGCTAATCAGAACTTAGATATTGTTCCTGGTGATTTTTGGCTCAATAACTTTTCTGATATTTTAAATGTAGGTACAGATGTCATTGGAGGAGCAGGTTTATATAGGTTTTTAATGCCATATAATTTGATTGAAACTGTTGAAAAAGAATTCGATAAAAATTATGATTTTGCGCTTATAGATTTACCTCCATCTTTCAATACATTAGTTCGTGCTGCTTTGTACTCGTCAGATTATTTTCTAGTTCCATGTACACCCGACCTGTTTTCTGCTTACTGTGTGGGCTTGATCGGACAAGTATTACCAAGATTTATAGAAGATTGGGAACAAGGTAAACGTCGTTACTTAGAATCTAATTCATATGATTTAATTATTCCTGCTAAAGGGCAACCTAAGTTCGGTGGTTGGATATTCAATGGATTCGATACAAGAAAAAAATCTGGACTAGATGAGATCGTAAAAACTGGTGCGGATCAGGCTCAATTTCAAAAAGTCCAAGATTCAATTAAAGATAGATTGATTCCAAAACTAAGTAATATTAAAGCTTATTCTGCCGTTCCTGATTTTATTGACCAAGAGCCTGTTGCTAGCATCGAAGACTTAAACGTTATGGCACCTGATAGTATCGTTCAAAATGTCCCATTGAAGTACTTAGCGCAAACCAGACCTACTCGTGAAAATGTTGGAAGAGGTACATGGGCTGGAAATCAAAAAGACTTAATGAAGAAAATGGATGAAGAATATGACAACCTAGCAAATTTCATAATTCACCAATTCTAATTTTTATCGTTTGGATTGATACATAGATGACCAACAAAAAGAATCTTGTCCTAGTTGGTCATCAAGTCCTCGAACTGATTGCACAGAAAGATGTATCGGGCGAGTGAAATTTAGTTACCTTCTGCGAAGAACCTCGCATTATATAAGATCGCGTTAACTCTAGCGGATACTTGTCAGGCAAAACCACCGCAGCTCTAACTTTAGTTGAGCCTGGCTATTATCAGGATAATATTGTATTAATTCATATTGACGATCGCATCCTAACAGAAAAAATCAACCGATCGCCAAGCTTGATTTAACAATTGCTGGCACAATGCGTTGACAAGCCATTTTCCCACCACCGATATTTCTCGCCACAGGGCCAACTCGTAAAGCAGCCAAGCCACCCATAATAAAAAAGTTTGACTTGGGTAAACGTAAATGTTCATCTAATACCGGTAAACCGTTAACTATTTTTGTGGGATAAGTCTCTAATACATCTTGCAATAAAGGATGTTCGGTAACGTTAAATCTTGTACCAGTAGCCAACCAAATACGGTTAAACTGATGCTTCCCACCATCAAGACAATTAACCTGCCAAAGATTATCTTGCCACTGTGCATCACTAACTTGACAGCATTCATTGATTATCACTTTACCTTCACGAGTTGCTCTTCTCAATTGCAGCATTATTTCAGGAGTCATCGAACCGCCATTACGGGCTTGCTTTATTTGCTGATAACGGTCATTCCAATTTATTGCAGCGTGAAAATCTTTAAGGTATTTTGGCCCTAACCAACCAGGATCGGCATCAAAGATTTTTTCTTGTATTTGTTTTCTGGTCATAAGAGTAACAGTTGCCCCCATATTTATCGCACCTTTGGCTAAATGTCCGCTAGTTAAGCCGCCACCAACGATTAGAATCTTTTCTCCTTTGAGGTTGAGTTGATTTAAATTTACCTGTTGAGAATGACATAGTTTATCGGTCGGATAATTTGATGTAATTCTTTCTGCCCAATTAGGAAGCTGAACTTTACCACTTCCTGTAGCCAATACAACTCTACGGGCGATAATAGTTTCCCCGGTACTTAAAATCAATCGAAACCGAGAACGAGAAGCAAGTGTAATCGGTAAAATGTGAATTACTTTGGCTGGATAAACCTTATTCTCTAAATTCCAGCGGTGAATTACCTCATGACAAAAATCGTTAAATAGCTTGGTTCCTGGTCTGTCATAGGGAGGGAATAGCTCATTATGTCTATTCTTGGCAAAGGTTCTTAATTGATGCGGATTAGGATCGGGATGATGGACAGCAGGCGATCGCAAGTGAGGAATTTGTTGTGCTGCAAATTGTCGCTGCCATTGACTCAGCCAGGTTTGACTCGGATCAAAAACTAGTAATTTATGATAATAATCTTGCCTTTTTTGTAATAAATGGGTGGTTAAAGTTAGAGCCTGAACTCCTGCCCCAACAATCGCTAGGTCTATATATTTGGGTAATTTCACTCGCCAGTAATAATGATAATGATTCTCTATCTCATTATCTAATATATAATAATGATTATCATTTTATTTGTGTGAAGATTAAGTGTGAGGAACATGAAAAATCAACTTTGGGGAACTTACTTGCTAAGCCCTCTATTTTTAGCTGCTCTCTTCGTCCAGAGTAATGGGGTATCGGCCCAGGAAATTGATCAATATGACATTGAACAATACAGCTCAGAGTTAAATTTAGAAAGCGCAGAATTAAATCAAGTTACCAATGTCAATCAATTACGGGATGTTTCTCCTGCGGATTGGGCTTATGACGCATTACGCAGTTTAGTAGATCGTTATGGTTGTATTGTTGGTTATCCAGACCAAACTTTTAGAGGCGGGCAGGCTTTAAGTCGTTATGAGTTTGCTGCGGGTTTGAATGCTTGCTTAAATCAAATCGAGCGACTAATTGCCTCTTCTGAAGCGGTATTAAGAGAAGATATTGAAACGATCAATAGATTACTTCAAGAGTTTGAAGCGGAACTGGCGTCCCTAAATGGTCGAGTTGATAGTCTCGAAGGCCGGGTAGCTTTTCTCGAAGATCATCAATTCTCTACTACTACCAAGTTAAAAGGAGAAACCAGTTTTGCTCTCAGTCAAGTTTTTGGCAACGAAAAAGCTGATGGCAGTGGTGGTCTTGATAGTATTACCGTTTTCAATTTTCGCTCTCGTTTGAATTTCAACACCAGTTTTACCGGTAAAGATCTTTTAAAAGTGCGGCTAGATGCTCTTAATACGGTTCCCTTTGGTTCAGGAGAAGAGGAAGACGATCCGAATGTTACGGGTACAGGGATGACTCGTACTGCTTTTGATGAAGGTTCTGATGGTTCAGTACGTGTGGGCAAACTTTACTATACTTTTGCCATTGGAGAATCAGGTAAATCTGGACATTCAGATCATGATCATGATGCTCACGGACATGATGATCACGGGCATGACGAACATGGTCATGGGAAAGACAAACATGGCGGTCATTCGGAACATCTCCACGGAGCGGCAGAAGGAAAACTTTCGTTTGTGATTGATGCGGTTGGTGGAGAATTTAACGAAAACTTTGCCAACTATAACGAGTATTTTTCGGAGGAATTAACGGGCGCAATTTCTCGTTTTGGCCGTTTTAACCCTATCTATTATCAAGGTTTAGAAGGAACAGGCGCCACAGTTAATTATAATTTTAGCGATGCTGTTGCTTTTTCTGTGGGCTATCTGGCACCTCGTGCTAGCGAACCTCTTGAGGGGGCAGGTTTATTAAATGGCAGTTATGCTGCGATCGCCCAGTTAAGCTTAGAACCTACTGATAGATTAGGCTTTGGCTTAAATTATTCACGGGGTTATTATGCACCAGGCGAGTTAGTAGTCTCAGGAGAAACCGGAAGCGAAACGGCCAATGCACCCTTTGGAGACGATACTGCTACTACTGCGGATCATCTTGGTTTACAGGGTAGGTATCAAATTAGCGATCGCCTTAATATTTCTGCTTGGGGTGGTGTAAGTTTTGCTAACGCTCAAACCGATGGCAATAATGATGGGATTACTGTTAATAGCGGTGACAATGCCACTATTTACAACTGGGCAGTAACTTTAGCTTTTCCCGATCTCTTTGCCGAAAGAAGTTTAGGAGGTATTGTTTTCGGACAACCACCAAAAGTTAGTAGCAATGATAGTGGCGCAGAGGATGACGATAGTGCTTGGCATATTGAAGCCCAGTATCGCTATCAAATTAATGACAATATTGCGATTAATCCTGGATTTTTTGTGGTGATTAACCCCGAAAATAATAGCGATAACGACACGATCTATGTGGGGACAATTCGCACCATTTTCGAATTTTAGTCTCAGCTATCTTTACTATTTTGATAGCTATTGTTCTGCTCACAGTTAGGTTTGTTCTTGAAATATTTTTCCGAATAGCGATCGCTTGTCTTTTCAGGCGATCATTTTCATTTTCAACCTGATATTTAGATATTAGGTGAAGTCAAGAAAATGGCTAAAATACCAATGAGATTACCATAGGGGATTTTCCGCAGCTTTACCTTAAATATATGGGTCTTTTCTTTTCTAAAAATCCGAAGTTAATTTTTGACGACTTACTTGTACTAACCTGCGTTCATAGACGTAATATCATTTTTAATTCTCTTTGCGTCTCTGCTAGGTGCGCGTTCCCTTGCGGATTTCCAATTTCGCGGGGTCGCACCTCTTTGCGCGAGATGCTCCCATTACACTTTAGAACGCGACTTAGTATTGGGTAAAGAACTGAACTGACATTAGTAATCAGAACCAATCTAGAGTTTGGCGCTTACTTATTGATCGAGATGGTTATTTCTATATTTTTCCAGCACTACCTGATAAAAACCAAAATTTGGGCTTTCCTATACTAATGATTCAAAAAAGCAGCGAATAACTGATAATTCTGAGCCCGAAAGTCTTGGAGAAATGAGTCAGTTCTTCAGGATGCAATCACCCTTATATATTGCTCGGCGAACAATATTAAAGCTATCTGTCTACTGGACATAAACGGTAATCTTCTTCGAGATTACGGGGTCGTCGGAGGGAATATGGGCAAAGTTACCCAAAACTAGCTGTAAAGTATGTTCTCCAGGAGTCAGAGTCAACTGAGTTTCGGTTTGACCTCCGCCAAAATGCAAAATATGGTCTGTAGTGGGGAGAGGCTGGGTAAAGTCTGGATAGTTGGAAACATCGACAAAAAGATGATGATGCCCAGTATTGTCTTCTTTTACGCCAGAAGGTGCAATCCCTAGACCTGATAAACCAAATTGAACTGTAAAAGTTTCCGGTACTACTTCTCCATCTGCGGGGTTAATAATATAAACTCTGGCATCAGATGACGTTGCCGCATTAGCAGCAAATTGAGGCATGATACCCAAAAAACTGAGAGAAAATACTAGTAGCAAAGTACTAAATATGGTTTTTAATTTCATCGATAGCTCCAAGATGTAAAATAACTTAATGAAAATCATATCAGATAGCAGATGGCAGAGGGCAGATGGCAGAGGGCAGATGGCAGAAGGATTAGATTAACTTTTACTTTCGGTCTTATTTGGACCTGTGACTCAATTTTTACTCTTGCAGTCAACAAAAAGATACACTAAATAAATAATTGCTGAATAAAAGAAAGTCTGATTGAATTCTATATTTGTTAATTATTAATAACTAATAACATTATCCCGCTTGATGGGACTGATAACTGACTAACTGATCACTAATAACTGATCACTGAAATTATGCCATTACCTATAGTTGCTATTATTGGTAGACCCAATGTGGGGAAATCTACCTTCGTTAACCGTCTGGCGGGAGACCAACAGGCCATTGTCTATGACAAACCAGGAATCACGCGCGATCGCACTTACCGACCTTCTTTTTGGCAAGATCGAGAGTTTCAGGTTGTTGATACTGGGGGTTTGGTCTTTGATGATGATACAGAGTTTTTGCCCCTGATTCGCCAACAAGCAATGGCAGCCTTAACCGAAGCTTCGGCGGCAATCTTTGTTGTGGATGGGCAAATGGGCTTAACCGCAGGCGATCGAGAAATTGCTGATTGGTTGCGTGCTCAATCCGTGCCGGTACTGCTGGCAGTGAATAAATGTGAATCTATCGAACAAGGTGCGATTCAAGCTGCTGAATTTTGGCAATTAGGTTTGGGAGAACCCTATCCTGTTTCGGGGATTCACGGTAACGGTACAGGAGAACTTTTGGATGAACTGATTACCCATTTGCCTCCTGTAGATGAATTACCAGAAATTGAAGAAATCAAAGTCGCAATTATTGGTCGCCCAAATGTCGGAAAATCCAGTCTACTCAATGCTTTGACTGGGGAAAAAAGAGCGATCGTCAGTTCTGTTTCCGGGACAACTAGAGACGCGATCGATACTGTAGTAGAGCGAAATGGTACCACCTATCGTCTGATTGATACTGCGGGAATTAGACGGAAAAAAAATGTCGAATATGGGGCAGAGTTTTTTAGTATTAATCGCGCTTTTAAAGCAATTCGCCGTGCCGATGTAGTGTTATTTGTTTTAGATGTTCTCGATGGTGTGACGGAACAAGATTTGAAACTTGCAGGACGCATTATTGAGGAAGGGAAAGCGACAATTATTATCCTGAATAAATGGGATGCAGTGGAAAAAGATTCCCATACTATCTATGAGTACAAGCAGAAAGTTATGTCTCGGCTTTACTTTATGGAATGGGCAGAGCTTTTATTTACTAGTGCCTTGACGGGAAAAAGAGTAGACAAAATCCTTGATCTGGTCGATACGGCAATTTCTGAATATCGTCGTCGGGTTACAACTTCTGTAATTAATGAAGTGTTAGAAGAGGCTGTAGGTTGGCATTCTCCTCCCACTAATAGACAAGGAAAGCAGGGCAAAATTTATTACGGCACTCAAGTTAGAAGTGAACCGCCAACTATCACGTTATTTGTGAATGACCCCAAACGTTTTACCGATAATTACCGTCGTTATATAGACCGTCAATTTAGGGAACAATTGGGCTTCAAAGGCACTCCTGTCCGTTTGGTTTGGCGTGGGAAAAAGGTTCGTGAGGTGGAAAGAGGTTCGGCAAATAGGGCTACTAAAGTTTAGTCTGAACAGTTATGGCCAAGTTGAGTCGTCGGCAAATTTTGTTAGCAGGGTTTTTCGCGGGGGCGGGAGTCTCGATCGCAAGTTCCCATTGGCGCGACCAAAGAAAAGATAGTGAATTTGACCAGGAAGAAGGTGGCGCTGATATAGCCTATGAAACAGGGATCTCGGCCGAGAAGATTCGTCAGATTGAACAGTCTGTTGCCCTCCAGCAGCCCCTTATTCCCTATAATCGGCAAATATCAAAGCTTTTGGTCCGTTGTTGCCGATTAGCCACCGAACAATATCTTCAGGGAGTTGCTGACCCTGAGTATGATGGTGCGATCGCAAGTCTGGTCAGTTACTTTCCGCAACTAAATAACTATCAGCAAATTATTGCTTTTAAGGCGATTCGAGAGCGCTCCTGGCTAGAACCATTGATGAATCAAACCTTTTTGCGAGATCTGATTCCTCAGACAGAGTTTATCTATCATGGGTTTATTCTCAAATCTGCTCGGCATAACATTATTGTTTTTCGGGGAACTCAAGAGCCTAGAGAGTGGATTGCCAATATTAATGCTCAGCAAATTGAATATTTGAGTGACAATAAGCAAGCTGGAAAGATTCATCAGGGTTTTTACTCTCTCTATGTCAATAATTTGGCACAGCAAATTCGTCAAGTGATTGACCAGCTCGATCCGAATATTCCCTGTTACATCACGGGTCATAGTTTAGGTGGAACTATGACAGTTATTGCCGCAGTTGATTTGGCGGTGCATTTCCCTGCCTTCGCCGAGCAATTACTCGTTTATAGTTATGCTTCCCCCAGGGTCGGAGATCCTTATTTTGCCAGGTTTTACAGTGATCTAGTTCCCAACAGCTATCGAATAGTTAATCAAGCAGATTCTACTTGGCTTTTGCCGCCGACGCAGCTAAGAAATGCTGTATATCTGCATGTTGGCCAGACCTGGTCTTTTATCAATCAAACAGGGGATTTGAATCCTAACCATCAGTTGGCTGCTTATCAAGCGGCGATCGATCAAGAAGTCGAGATTCACAAGTCTCCAATCACTCCAATGTCTGGTTTTTGAGCACAGGTTAAGATAGGTTTTAGGTTTTAGGTTTTAGGTTTTAGGTGAAATAGCGCCATCTGCCATCTGCCCTCTGCCATCTGCCCTCTGCCATCTGCCCTCTGCCTTCGGAGCAAAGCGACATCAAGCGATCGCGCTCTCATTGCCAGAATCCCGAAAGAATAAACAAGAAGAACCAGTCAGGTCAATCATTCGACAGATAAAATCAAAATTAGGTTGTTTGGGCAAACCGATAAAATCCATATCTGATTGAGGTGCATGGATAATGCAACTGTTAAATTCTCCAACCAGCACAAATGTTGTTGCTTGGTTTGGTATCCGACAAAGATCTCGCAATTCTTCGATATACTGCCTGGCCATGGGGACTTCTTCATTGCTATTGACTACTGTAATCAAGTTCAAAGATCCTTGCCAACTTCTATAGAGTCGCAATGCCATCAACATTGTCAGATTAAGATTGCCCTTTTTGAGTTTTTCTGACAGTGGGATTTCGCCAAGTTGGGGCGTCAGCCATAAGTTAATCACTTCAACTCTTCCCATACCTGCTAGAGGATGGAGTCCTAGCAACATAATGCCGATTTCTAGCTGTTGAGCTTCGGCTAACAAAGGTTGCATTACTTCCCAGTCTGTAGGCAGTTTTGGGGCTTTTAAACATAAAATATTTGGCCGAAAAAAAGTGTTTTGAGAAGATTGGAGCACTGCCAAAATGCCATCAATATAAGTTGTGACTTTTAAGATCGAGAAAGTCGTGAAAATGCTGCGTCGGCGAAAGGCAGCGGCTAGTTTTTGTAACCGATGGGCAAAATCTCTGACTGAGGGACTCTGGGCTAATCCCAAAAGCTGGATTGAGCCTTCTGGTTGAGAGATATCTAGTAGTAAACGAAATTGACCTAATAACTGGGATGAATCTTCGATGGGAACTAACAAAATTGGTCGCCAAGCTCGAAAATTGTTGATATCAATCTCAATAACTTTTTTGGCTGCCCATTGGGCGATCGCCTCAAAGATTCCACTGCGGACATCCCCTGTAACTCTGGGATTATCAGGTTTTTTGACTAACTGAAAATAGATAAACAGCACAATCGCGATCGCAATAAAACTAAACCTAGCATCGATGACCAACATGGCAAACAGACAACTAGCAAAACCATAGAGGGGAATCAGTTGCGGGATTTTGAAGGTCGGTCGAAAATTCATCAGTCCCAATTGAGATTCCAAGAGCACAACCAAGTTCAAGGTGGCATAGGTAATCAGAAAAAACATTGTAATCAAAGATGCGATCGCATTAAGATCTCTGATCATCAGTGCAGCAAGCACAAACAAACTAGTTAGAAATATGCCGCGACGGGGTTCGCCATTAGCGCCTAGTTTACCAATCCACCTCCCTTGGGGAATCACCTCATCCCGTGCCAATGCCACCAAGATGCGCGGTGCGCCAACGATTGAAGAAAGTGCTGCCGAAAAGGTAGCAGCGAGTAATCCTGCTAAAACCGCTGGTTTCCAAAATGCCTGGTCAATCATAATCGTGTAGTTTTTGACCAGTTCTGCGGGGCTATCAACTCTGGACGCCCACCAACAAAGAGCTAAATAAACTATGCTGCTAACGCCAATGGCAGAAAGGGTGCCGATGGGAATATTTTTTCGACTGTTTTGCAACTCTCCCGACATATTCACTCCAGACATAATGCCAGTGACAGCGGGAAAGAAAACAGCAAAAACTCCCCAAAAGCTGATGCCTTCCTGGGCTGCCGAGCCGGGGAACTCTCCAATTAAAACTAATGGTTGTTGCGATGTCCAAAAATTGGGGCTGGCAAAAATAGAGACCAAAGAAATGATCACCAAGGCCATTACTAGGTATTGAATGCGAAAGGCTAATCTGGCACTAATCGATGCGATCGCCAAAACTAACAAGAAAACACTCAAATCTACTATTAATGCTGGATGTTGGGGAAAAATTCGCAACCAACCCTCACGAAAACCAAAGATATACATGGCGACGGCAAAGGCTTGGGAGAGAAACAGCGGAATGCCGATCGCACCACCGACTTCTAAGCCCAAAGCTTTGGCAATCATGGCGTAGGGGCCGCCCGCTTCGAGACGAGTATTACTCGCGATCGAGGAGAGGGATAATCCTGTGGCAAAGGTAATACTCAGTGCAGCTAAGATGATCAGCATTCCTCCCAATAGTCCTGCATTGCCGACGACCCAGCCGACGCGCAAATACATAATTGCGCCTAATATCGTCAGAAGAGTGGGTTTAAATACACCTTCAAAGGAATTATAAAGCTTGGGTTTGACTGAGTTGGTTTGTCTAAAAATATCTATAATTCTCTTCCGAGGATTCCTAGTTTTCATATATTCAGAAGAATCAAAAATAGGCTCAAATACTTTACTGTTTTGAGATCCAGGATAGAGTAATCTGTTCATTCTTCGGTGATCGAGGCTATTGCGATATTAGTCAAGCGTGATTGGGAAATCTCCATAAAAGCGCATCTTATTGTTGAAAGATAAACTGAATAGAGCTTCAGGTAATTAAGTATTTTTTTTGACGAATCAATTAAATCTATATTATATAAAGGGGTCGGAATTTTGATATGTTTGCCATGAGGAGATGGAGTTTTAATTGCCAGGAAGGGACATGAGGATTATCAAATTTTGGGTACAGAGAAAATCCATTTTGATGATCGCGAACAGGCAAGAGAAGCTTTGAAAATTCGTTGTCACTAAATTTAAGGGATGAGGAAAGTTTAATTGTTTAATTACTAGTTTATGAAAAGATTGATTACTAGTAACTAAACCTCTCCTTTATCGACAACAAAAATATTTAATTAATCTAGATAGAAAGTAAAACTAATCATTAATTCTATCTAATCGAGCTATCAAATAATTAAGTAAATCTTGGGGACAAGCAATACGTGGAGCAATAATCTCAACAGCATTCCCACAATTTATCTGTGACCTGATTTTTGTCTTAATTTCAGCATTTCTGGCATTTTTTTCAAGTTGATTTAAAAAAGCTACTAAACACCAGATTTCTTGTTTGCCCCTTAACCAACATTTTGTAGGTAAAGATTGCAATTCTTGAGTTGCCAAATTGATATTTGTATTACTAGGTGGATTTGAAACATTGCATTTTTTAGTCAGATGTTCGTTCATATTTGGACTCCAATTTAAACTAGGTTTTAGATTGGCATCTAATCTGAAAATTGAAAAATTTAGGTTATTTTTATTTACTGTAGCTTTCGGATTAAATTTTCGAGCAGCAATCCACCATGCCATCATCGGAAGAAAGATAGGACGATATGCTTGCTGAAACTTTTCAAAATCTTTACACGCAGCTTCAATAACTGTTGGAGAATCAATCCCCCAAATATCATTCAAAACAGCTTTAATAGATTCTTTTGTGACTAGATAGTTTTCAATAGAGTAGTGCTTTGTAACAAACAAACTACCTTGTGTAGTTATACCTTCAACTTGACCTAAGAAATCATCGTGATCTTTGTCAACAAAGAAACAAAGTCTTGGGTTATTTGGAAATCTTGTCTCAAAATATTTCCAAGTTTCTATTACATCTTTCTTGTTTCCCAAAACTCTCACTACGATAGACAAGCCTTTAGATTTTGCTTCTCTTTCTGAATGCACTCTAATCAAAGATGGATCATCTCGACCTTCAAGAAAAATTCCAATCTCATTTCCATTAGGATCGAAACTAGCGAGAAAATTATTTCGTTTAACCACTGATGATTGAGAGGCTGCCTTCAAAGAATCCAAAAAAGATGACATATTTAGCTCTCCTGAATAAACTCGCTTATGGAATGTGCATATTCGGACAAAGAATTATCCTCGAAGACAAAAGGAGAGTGAGTAACAGCGATAAGTCCAGAACACCTTCCTGTATCCTGTATATCTTGAAGAAAACGACGTTGCCATTTAACAGAAATTGATAACTCTGGCTCATCAATTACTAGAAAATAACTTTCGTTACGACTTAGAAACATATGGGAAAATAGTGAGACAATTTGCTTTTCTCCTGAAGAGAGTCCATAAAGCGGAACTTCAACACTTTTATCATCGAATTTATTTTTTCTTTTAATAGCTAATTCAAAAGCTGTTGGATTAAATTCAAGCTGTTTTTTGCTGAGATACTGATTAACTACTTCGGCAAGTTTTCTTACAGGCTCTTCCATTTCCTGCTGAGTCTTGTGAATCGTCACCAAACTAGTTAGAAAATGAGCAAGAATTTTCTTTTCTGGGGGTAAAGTCTGATTGGACTTAACATCTGCAAGTAGACTTCTAAGCTCTTCCCTATCATTTTCAGGCAGAGTGTCATCCTCAATTCTAGAAAGCATAGAATCGACAGTTTGAGAAACTTCTTCTGTAGCTAAAATTGAAGTGTCAACACTATCATATTTGCGTCGAATAATATCCCGAAGATAAGAGCCAGTAAGTCGATTTAGTTCGCTGCGGAAGTTTCGATCAAGATCTGAAAGAATCGACGTAAAAGCTCTGTCTACATCAGTCATTCCAAATTCAACTAGTTCAATATATGAACTCTGCTCTCTGCGTTCACGGTTTCTACGAAAGGAAGACAATGCTTCATCAAGATCTTGATCTGGAAATACAGCACTCAATTCTTTTTCGATTCTGCGGTAAGTTGGAAGAAATAAAAACTGCTCTTTATTATTTGAACTTAATATCTCGGCAAGAGCCTCTGCTCCAGAGCTTTTGGAATCTTCCGAACTCAGACGAGGATTATTCCTAGTAAAGGCAACAAGCATATCGAGAACTACTTGTGTGGGAAAGGCACGAAATATTGGAAATTCATCCATCAGATTTCTGATGAATTTTTTGCTTTTAAGCAAATCCAAATTTTCAGTTTTTCCCTCTAAAAGCCTTTCAGAAAGCGAATTTAATTCTCTGTCAGATAAGTTTCTCTCAAGAAAATCAACCTCAAAAAAATTTTTGCGTTTACTCTGAGGTAAATGTTCTCTTTTAAGCACATAATCTTGCTCTCCAATAGTCAATGTGCATGAATTAAATGGAAGCTTGCGAAGTTTACTCCACTGAGCTGTTAGAGCATAATACACTAGATTTATAAATGTACTTTTACCCGATCCATTCTCTCCCACCAAAATTAATGTATTGTCTCTGAGGGGAACATCTAAATCAAAAGTATTAAACATTCTTTCAACACTTACTCTTTTGAGGTCAATAGACACTTCAATTCCTCACAATTTCAACAGATTGATAGTCTTTAAAATTTTTCACAGATATTATTAAATGATTAAAGCTATACCAGCTTAACCTCTATATTTATAACTGTATACTAATTATTTAATAAATTTATCTCCTCGTATTTTTTTCCCTCGTCTTTTTTTCATTTCTGGCGTTCTCAATTTAATCCCATACGTGAAAAATAACGTACGTTAATTCCAACGTATATCCCAATCATCTTTTTTACTTTTTCTTTATTTTCTACTTGACAAGTCATAATCGTTATGAGTATGATTTATTTATTGAAATCGAAATGAGTAAGACTTAACTAGCCTAAAGGAATAACAATCATGATAGATAAAGTACCTGACGTAGTATTTAAAACCAGAGTTCGCGACGAATCTGTAGAAGGGCCTAATCCTTTCCGCTGGCAAGATGTCACAACTTCAGAAATCTTTGGTGGCAAAAAAGTAGTTGTCTTTTCTCTTCCTGGAGCTTTCACTCCTACTTGTTCTTCTACACATTTGCCCAGATACGAAGAACTTTATGATGATATCAAAGCGACTGGCGTAGATGCAGTTATCTGTGTTTCTGTGAATGATGCTTTTGTCATGTTCCAATGGGGTAAAGCACAAGGAGCTAAAAATGTTTTCTTGCTTCCCGATGGTAATGGTGAGTTTACTCGCAAAATGGGGATGTTAGTCGAAAAGTCTAATCTAGGCTTTGGAATGCGCTCTTGGCGTTATTCTATGGTGGTAGATGACGGCAAAATCGAAAAAATGTTTGTCGAACCAGACTTTGGTGATAACTGTCCTACCGATCCTTTTGAAGTTTCCGATGCCGATACTATGTTGGCTTACTTGAAAGGAAGTAAATAGCATTGACTATTAGTCAGTGATTAGTTATCTGTTATCAGTTGTCAGAATTCTCTAACTTTCATCAAATAAGTGTCAATACTGAAATACTATTGTATTGTCGTTGCGATAAAAGACAAGAATCATTCATGGGAAAACTTCAAACTCTAATTGGCATGACGGGAGCTCTAGTTTTAGCATCCCCTAGCATTGTTTTAGCGGAAAAAATTAGCGTAACAGTGAATTTAACCGATACAGAGGGGGTTGGGGAGCAAATAGGAACTATTACCCTAGAAGACACAGAGTATGGAATGTTGCTCACTCCCGATTTAGTTAAACTAACTCCAGGGGCTCATGGGTTTCATGTCCACGAAAACCCCGATTGCAACCCAGCGGAGAAAGAAGGAAAAATCGTCCCCGGATTGGCAGCAGGAGGTCATTTTGATCCCACTGGATCAGGAGTTCACAAAGGGCCATATGGAGATGGTCACTTGGGCGATTTACCACCATTAATTGTTCTTGCAGATGGTACAGCTCAAACTCCGACTCTTGCTCCTAGGTTGAAAACTGAGGATGTGAAAGGACGTTCCCTAATGATTCACATGATGGGAGATAACTTTTCTGATGATCCTGAGCCCCTAGGTGGTGGTGGAGCGAGACTTGCTTGTGGTGTAATCTCTGAATAAGTTAATGAACTAAATTACTGTTTATAGAAAAGCAGTAAACTATGGAGGAATTGGATTATGGTAGCTACAGCCAGCAAACAAAAGACCTATAGCACTCGCATAGATCTAGCAGAAGATGTCAGAGTTCAGGTGATTGAAATTCTGAATCAGACCCTTGCTGCAACTTTGGATCTTAAAACTCAGACGAAACAAGCCCATTGGAATGTTAAAGGGCAGAATTTCTACCAGCTACATGAGCTGTTTGATGCGATGGCTGGAGAATTGGAAGAATATGTGGATATGGTTGCCGAAAGGGTTACCGCTCTGGGTGGAACGGCATTAGGAACAGCGCGAGTTGCTGCTGAGGCTTCAATTTTGCCTGAATACCCTCTAGATGCAGTGAGTGGTCTAGAACATATTACTGCTTTGGCCGATCGCTATGCAGCCTATGGCAAGCATGTCCGGGTGGCGATCGATACTACAGGAGATTTGGGCGATGCCGATACTTCTGATATGTACACAGAAATCTCCCGCAATATAGATAAGCGTCTGTGGTTCTTAGAAGCCCATTTAGTTAAGTAAAACCTGAGAAAACTAATTAATTGTTTTCCTTACCATCTGATTGTAGAGTGGGCAATGCCCACCTAAATAAATATTTGGTAAATAATTATGGCTGATACTAAAGGCGCGGATGCTGTAGATAAAGCAATTTCGCAAGGATTAGATCTTGATGGGTCACCAATTCCGACAAACAAACTAGAACTTTATAATAAAGTCATGGGGTTTGAAGCAGGAAGACAAAGAAGCGGGGTTACTAATACGATGAGATCGCGGATCGTCAGAATAGGGGCTAAGCATCTTGCCCAAGCAGAACTAAATCAAATGCTGCTCGATGCTGAATTCCCCACCCTAAAAGATAAAGAAATTGCTTTTTATTACGGTGGGAAATAGTTGAACAGATGATTGGTAATTAGTGATTGGGAACTGGGGATTAGAAACTAAAAATTGTCTCTTCAGGTCACAACTCCAGTTTCCCCTTCCTAAACAAGTCATAAGTAGTAAGGCAACACTTATTATTTAGCATTTATTTAAGTAATGAATTCCGCGTAGCGGACACTAGACTGAGGTATATAAAAAATGAGTTATGATTTTGATTTATTCGTGATTGGCGCTGGTTCTGGTGGTATTGCTACCGCAAGACGTGCCGCAGAATATGGGGCTAAAGTTGGCATAGTAGAATTTGATCGTTTGGGGGGAACTTGCGTCAATCGGGGTTGTGTGCCCAAAAAGTTAATGGTTTATGCTTCCCATTTCCCCGAAGCTTTTCAAGCGGCATCTGGATATGGTTGGACTGTGGGAGAAAGTCAGTTTGACTGGAAAACCATGATCACAGCAGTTAATAACGAAGTCGATCGCCTCAATGGCATTTATCAAAAAATGCTGGATAAATCTGAGGTGAAAGTATACGAAGGTCATGGGACTTTTATCGATTCCCATACCATCGCGATCGGTGAAGAGAAAGTAACTGCGGAAAAGATTTTAATTGCCGTTGGTGGAAAACCTGTGAAACCAGATAGTATTCCTGGCATAGAACATGCTATTACTTCTCGCGAAATTTTCCATGTCCAAGAGCAACCAAAACATATTGTCATTTTAGGTGGTGGTTATATCGGTGCTGAGTTTGCTTGTATTCTGAAGGGCTTGGGTTCTGACGTTACGCAAATTATTCGCGCTGACAAGATTTTGCGTGGTTTTGACGAGGATATTCGCAGCGAAATCCAATCGCAAATGCAAGATCATGGGATTAATGTTCTGAACAATGTGCAGGATATGGCCATTACCAAAACTGATGCTGGTTTAGAGATTAAAGTAACAAGAGAAGAAGGCGAAGAAACTATTGTGGCCGATAGTATTAGTCTTGCTGCAACAGGAAGAAAACCCCGTTTAGAGAATTTAGGGTTAGAAAATACTGGTGTAGAAGTAGTTAATGGCGCGGTTGCCGTTGATAAATATAGTCAAACTGCCGAAGAACATATCTATGCGGTGGGAGATTGTACCGATCGCATTAATCTAACTCCTGTGGCGATTCAAGAAGGTAGAGCTTTTGCCGATACCCATTTTGGTGGTAAATCTCAACAGATGGCCTATGACAATATTCCCACAGCGATTTTCACAACACCGGAAGCGTCTACAGTGGGGTTGACCGAAGCCGAAGCTCGGGAAAAATATGGTGATGCGGTAAAAATCTATCGTAGTAAATTCCGCCCGATGTATTACACTTTGCCCAATATGCAAGTGAAAACCTTAATGAAGTTAATTGTTGATGGCAATACAGATAAGATTGTGGGTGCCCATATGGTTGGCGATAGTGCAGCGGAGATTATTCAAGGAGTCGCGATCGCAGTTAAGATGGGTGCGACTAAAGCTGATTTTGATGCTACCGTCGGGATTCATCCGAGTTCAGCAGAAGAATTTGTCACCATGCGATGATTTTAGTTGTTAGTTAACAGTTATCAATCATATTTTCAGCTGATCGTTGAAACCAAACATAGGGCAGGAATCTTGAATTTGTAGTTATTTTCAGTTTACTGCCCGTCCCTATTTTTGATTTGGAGATCGCGAAATGTATTGCTTAGTGCGATCGCTTTTTGTAATAGTTCTGCCATAGATATTTGTAGTTTAAGAATGATTTGGTCATCACAATTTAATTTTACTAGTTTTGAAGCAGTAGAGGCTTATACGCGATCATCAACTGGATGATAGATGTTGTAAAAGTGAGCATTATTTCAAAGACATAAGCTAGAATCAAGCCTATGAGCGAAACTCAAAATATTAAAAGCTCTCAGATTTACAATATATTCTATATTAAAAGCTAAAATAATAAATATTTAATTAAATAAAAAGAAGACATATAAGTCCAAATTAATTAATCTACAAAGACTAACCAATGAAAGGAGGATGGAATGGACGCAATGACAACTAAAAAGGCAGGAGAGGACTTAGACGGCTTGATCGAAAAAGTTATTGCAGATGTTCAACCGACCATTCTTTGTAACGATAAAGGTAGTCGAGCTGTTTTGATGTCTTTAGATGAATTTACCGCATGGCAAGAAACACTTTATCTATTGTCAAATCCTGCTAATGCAGCCCATCTTCTTCGTTCAATTAAATCGGCAGAAGCTGGCAAAGTTATTGAGAGAAAGCTAATTGAAGAATGAAACTTACATTTACAGAAGCTGGATGGGCTGATTATTTGTGGTTTCAAGAGACTAATAAGAAATTGTTGAAAAAAATTAACATTCTGATTAAAGATATTCAGCGGAGTCCTTTTGATGGCATCGGCAAACCAGAGCCTTTAAAAGCAAATCTCTCAGGTTATTGGTCACGACGCATCAATACTGAACATCGATTAGTTTATAAAGTAATGGAAGATAACATTATGATTGTATCTTGTCGGTTTCATTACCAGAATTAAGCTCTAACGGTGGCTTCGTAAGCGGTACCAAGAAAGCCGATTTTTTTTATTATACTCAAGCAATTTGCTACCTCTTCTTGAGTTAGCACTGCTTTTTTAAGAGCCTGACGTAACATAACCCGAATTTTGAAATTGGCATAACCGTTCTCAAATTCTTCTGCAAATTCAGGATTTCATTGGCTTCTTTGCTCAATATATCTTTGAAAGTAAAGCTAGAGAGAAGACTGAGATTTTAAGTACTTTACATATGGTAGTAATGCAATAACTCTAATCCCTATCTCCCCTTTAACAACGATACTAATTATCAGTTATAAGCTCTGATTGTTTAGCAACTGGTAACTCTTTCTTCTCTTCAGAACTAAACCATCCTTTGTATTTCGCTGCAACAACTAATACAAATAATAGATCTATTCCGACAACAGAAGCGACAGTCATCACAGAATCACCACTGCCAAAACCGTAACTATGTAATCCCGTGCCCAGCACAAAATTTACACCGTACCAAGCCATCAGCACCGCATTAAAAGCAACAACACTGGTAATAGTCATACCAAAATCACCTAACCAACCCACTAAACGACCGTGGAGGGGCACAACGTAACACATTAGAGCAATTAGAGCCCAAGTTTCCTTGGTATCCCAGCCCCAGAAACGACCCCAAGCGTAATGCGCCCAGATTCCGCCGAGAATGATGCCAGTAGTTAATAACAAAACTCCTACTTGCACAACTCCATAATTCCACTTCGATAAGTTGCGAATTCTCTCCTTAGCTTGGGGTGCAAATAGATAATGTCCCAAAATAATGTGACCCAAACCTAAAGCAAGGGCAAAACTGGCATAGCTTAGGGTAATCGTTGGTACATGAATACTCAACCAGAAATTATCCCGTAAGACAGGAACTAAAGGCTGGATTGAAGAATCGAGAATTGCAGGTAAACTATCGGCCAAAATTAGACAGACTATTGATAATGGAGCGGCTGCGAGGAGATAATATTTCGCACGATAGATGAGTTCAAACAGTAGTGCGATCGCAGAAATCCCAAAACCGACCCAAATCACCGACTCATACATATTAGTCACAGGAGGGCGACCTGCAATCTGCATTCTTTCCCAGAAGCCATAGGCATGAATTATTAACCCAGTACTGAATACAC
The DNA here is from genome assembly GCF_000332055.1 of Xenococcus sp. PCC 7305. Classification (GTDB taxonomy): domain Bacteria; phylum Cyanobacteriota; class Cyanobacteriia; order Cyanobacteriales; family Xenococcaceae; genus Xenococcus. Next base: position 38,635 of record NZ_ALVZ01000227.1, read on the forward strand.
CGATCGCGCCCCAGTAAAAATCAAAGGATTTAAACAGCAACACCAATAACATGATCAAAAAGCCTAAAGCATAGATCATCCAAGCCTTGGCAAAAGGATGTAATCCATAAAACCTTACTTCTCGGTTGACAACAGCTGTCTCAGGATAAACATCAGGACTGAGGCTCGCTAATTCAGTTTGGAACCTAGCCGCAATCTGACCTAAACCAATTTCATCTTGAGGCGAGTTGCGGTAAGTCTGTTTGAGTTTATTGTAGGTAGTTTGAATTTGGGCTACCGCATCCCCGTCGTAATATTGGCCAGCATCTTCTACTGATGCCCAAGCTCCATTAATATCATTGGGATGGGGAACAAGAGGAAGTCTATCTATGCCCACAGTAGAAACTACCAAAGCCATTCTTTGTTCAATGGTGATTGCTTCAGTTTCATCGCGATTTAAGTCGATTCCCGCTGCTTGTTTTTGTTTAATTGCAATCAGAAATTCTCGCAAATCTGACTCTATTAATTCCGAAAAACTAAAATACTTCTCGTCTGGATTAAGTCCTAAGGTTTCTTTGAGCGGACGATAGTTAAATAAAATTATTGGCTCATCGTTCCAATTGCGATTATTGAACCATAATGAGAGATAGGTATTCAAATAATCAAGCTTATCTCCGTTAGTAGCTTGATAGCTGTTCTTCCCGTGAATTTGCGCCACAGTTTCCCGTGCTACAGTATCTAAAGGTTTTTTTCTACCGTCTAGCTGTACTGCCAGATTCTGTAACGGCTCGACAGGAGAAGACTGAAATTGACTAAAAGGAGTAATAAGGATAAATATTCCTAATATAAGCCCTACTATAAATTTAGTGATCTTCACGATTCAACAATAATCCACTATTCTTAAAGTTTGTTCTTTAATAGATTATAGGACTTAGGGGAAAACCAAGTATTTTACTTTACTTAAGGAATGACCAATAAATTGATATAAGAGGTAACGATCTCATGACCATAGAAAAGGGCGATCGCACCTCCTAAAGCTAAAAAAGGGCCAAAAGGCATTGCCTGTTTCCGTCCCAATATGCCAAACAACATCGCCCCGCCACCAATAATTGCACCAGAGGCACAAGCTAAAAAACTCGAAACCAAAACTAGCTTCCAGCCCAACCAAGCTCCAATGGTTGCCATTAGTTTACTATCCCCATCTCCCATGGCTTCTTGCTGCAAGACAAGTGAGCCGACAATTCTAATCGTTTCTAACAGCCAAATACCCAATACCGCACCTCCAATACCTAGCATGAGCTGTTGGGCAATGCCTGCGATATTACCTCCATCGTGCCAACCGACAATGACTTGAAACGCTAACCCCACCAACAGTCCTGACTTAGTTAAGGAAGCAGGTAAGGTCATAGTATCTAAATCAATTAAAGATAAAGACAATAACCAGCTTAAAAACATAGCATAACCAATGGTTTGAATCGTATAACCAAAACGCCAGAAAACTATTAAAAATAGTAAACCAGTAACGAATTCTACAATTGGATAGCGAGGGGAAATCGCCGTTTTGCACCAACGACATCGTCCGCGCAACCATAGCCAACCAAGTATCGGAACATTTTCAGTTTTTCCTAATCGATGTTGACATTGGGGGCAACGAGAAGGCGGATGAATCAACGACAAACCGGCTGGTATTCGGTAGACAACTACGTTTAAAAAACTACCGATGCAAGCGCCAACAATAAAAACAAAAGTATTTGCGATCGCTGAAACCAGCGTTTCCATAATAAATAACTATAAAATAAGGGCTATGTTAACAATTCCCCTTTTTTAGTCTAAAACCCCATAATTTTACAATCAAACCCTAACTTTAAGGATAAACTTCTGCTTCCATTTGATTAATATTAATAAAGCATTCTCCTGGCAAGAGAATCGGTCGTTCGCCAAATATCAATTGACCTTTCAATGTTTCCTTATTCAGGGCAACCCCTAAGGGTTTTCTCCCAACCTGAGCGCGTGAATCACAATAAGTACGGTAAATTCTTTTAGCTGATTGGATTAATATAGGATCTATGAACATAAGCTTCAATATATACTGTTACGTAACTTCACTAGGGCCTATATCTTAGTACTGATAAGCGATCCCAGAGATAGCCTGCTCTAATCTAACCCAACTTGGCAACGATGAAAGTTGCGAAATATAAAGATTATGAAAATTTATATAAATACTTAATTATTTGGTTATCTAAGATGTAATGTATTATTAAAAGCCCGGGTAATTAACTACAGATTTTGATGAATTCTAATCAAAGAATCTTAACTCTAGATAATTTTAATTTTGAGCTTGGTTCAAGAGTTAAAGATTAATCATCGATCATCAAAAATATTAGTAGATTTGCGGTCAGATAGTTACTATCCCAGAGCCTATACTGACAATGAAACCCTAAATAAACATTCATGCTAGCTATAATCTGGAGTTCGGCGATTGTCGGGATTGATGCAGTTAAAGTCGGAGTAGAAGTAGATGTTTCAGGAGGTCTACCGAAAACCATCGTGGTTGGCTTACCTGATGCTGCAATCCAAGAATCAAAATAAAGAGTCAAAGCAGCAATTAAAAACGCAGGATTTGCTTTTCCTGTCAGAAAAATTGTCGTTAATCTGACTCCTGCCAATTTACGTAAAGAAGACCCTAGTTTCGATGCTTTTTCCTTTGTGTCTTTGCGCCTTTGCGTGAGATAAATTAATATCTGAATTCAGCAACACCTAAAATCGCAACTACAAACATTTAATCTGAATTTTGATTTTCGTTTAACTTTTGGCGTAATTGCCGAATAGCAGTACTAGTATTCCGATTGGCCGCAACATGAAAACAATCTGCAATCAAATTTAAAATAGCTAAATTAGGAAAATAGCGGCTGAAATCTTTTACCGTATAACTACCATTTTCCCAATGATAAATAGTCACGCGATCGCTTTTAAACAACCAAACTTCAGGTACTTTATAGGGCAAATAATCTTTAATATCCGTATAGCTGGTAATATCAATTTCAATTACTAAATCTGGCGCTGGTTCAACTTCCCAATTAATTCTTTTTTTTCCTGAAGCCACTCGCCAATTATCAATATAAAAACAGTAATCTGGTTCAATACCGATTTTTTGCGGCAATTTCATAGTTATGGGAGTAAAGGATTCATATTCTTTTTCTAGATGATCCAATATGGCCTTAATTGTGTCTGCAATTAGACTAGCGTTGCGTCCGTGTTCGGGTAAAGGACTCATTAACCAAATTTCTCCAGGACGATATTTCAAACGAGGAAGCGATTTATCTTCTAATTGCTTAGTTAGAGCCTCATAATCAGCCCAATCACCAATTACTTGAAACACTGAGCCTGGTGGTATTTCAATTTTTTCTGGAGAAATAACGGCGAACATATAACTTTTAAATCTATCGTTGATTATTCTTCCATTTTATTCTTTTTCAACTCTTTCAAAATATCAAAACAAATATTAGTGGATTTGCGGTTAGATAATGAATAACTCAGAGCATATACTAGCATAAAAGCACTAAATAAACATTCATGCTAGCTAGGATTTGGAGTTCGGCGATTGTCGGAATTGATGCGGTAAAAGTTGGAGTGGAAGTCGATGTCTCAGGTGGTCTACCCAAAACCATTGTCGTGGGTTTGCCTGATGCTGCGATTCAAGAATCTAAAGAAAGAGTCAAAGCGGCGATTAAAAATGCCGGATTTGCTTTTCCCGTCAGAAAAATTGTTGTTAATCTGACCCCTGCGGATTTACGCAAAGAAGGGCCTAGCTTCGATCTCCCCATCGCGATCGGAGTGCTCGCCGCCTCAGAACAGGTCAATGCCTATTTACTCGGAGATTATTTATTTCTCGGTGAGTTGTCCCTCGACGGTAGTTTGCGACCAGTGGCAGGAGTGCTGCCGATCGCCGCAGCCGCATCTCGACTCGGCATTTCTGGCATGATTGTCCCCGAAAATAATGCTCAAGAAGCCGCAGTAGTCAAAGATCTTTCGGTCTATGGTTTTCAGCATTTAACTGAGGTAGTAAGGTTTTTAGATAATCCCGAAAAATATCAACCTGTAGAAGTCGATACTACAGCAAAATTGTCCCAGTCTAGTAAGTATTATCTCGATCTCAAAGATGTCAAAGGGCAGGTACATGCCCGACGGGCTTTAGAGATTGCCGCGGCAGGAGGACATAATTTGATTTTTGTTGGCCCTCCAGGTAGTGGGAAAACTATGCTAGCTAAAAGGTTGCCAGGCATTCTACCATGTCTTGATTTCTCAGAAGCGTTGGAAGTCTCCCAAATTCATTCCGTGGCGGGATTATTAAAAGATAAAGGCTCATTGATCACGACTAGACCTTTTCGCAGTCCCCATCATTCGGCATCAGGGCCTTCTCTGGTGGGTGGGGGAAGTTTTCCTCGTCCTGGAGAGATTTCTTTGGCTCATAAAGGAGTATTATTTCTCGATGAACTAACTGAGTTTAAGCGCAATGTCTTGGAATATCTGCGTCAACCCCTAGAAGACGGTCAAGTAACGATCTCGCGAACTCGTCAATCGGTAGAATTTCCAGCTCAGTTTACTTTAGTTGCGAGTACCAATCCTTGTCCCTGTGGTTATTTTGGTGATGACATCCAATCTTGTACCTGTTCCCCTCGCCAAAGGACGCAATATTGGGCTAAGCTTTCGGGACCTTTGATGGATCGCATTGATTTGCAGGTTGTGGTGAGTCGCCTTAAAGCTGAAGAAATGACCGGTAAAATCACAGGGGAGAATTCCCAATTGGTCAGGGAACGAGTTATTTCTGCCCGCGCTCGCGCTCGGGCAAGATTTGCCAAGGATGGTCAAGTTAGCTGTAATTCAGAAATGCGATCGCATCATCTCAGAGATTTTTGTCAACTTGACGATGGCAGTCGTAATTTGCTAGAAAGCGCAATTTGGAAGTTAGGCTTATCCGCTAGGGCAATGGATCGAATTCTCAAAGTATCCCGGACAATTGCCGATCTTGCTGGGGATGACAACTTGCAAACTTCTCATTTAGCAGAAGCAATCCAATATCGCACTATTGATCGAATGCAATAAGTAATGGGTAATGGGTAATGGGTAAAACAACTCGCTTTATTTTAAAGAATCGAAAAACGTATCATCGATTTCATAGCCAAATAACTTAGCAAAAGATTTCAGGCGAAAATTACTAGGAATATCTCGTTCGCCTAGCCAATCAGAGAGGATAAATATTTTTTGCATCACGAAAATTTCCAGAGCTTCAGGATTATAAATAATACCTTCACTACGACTAAACTGATGGGGAACTAACATAGCACTATAACGTGCTAATTCTCCTGTTTTCCAATCTAAAAGAAAAGGCAGCCAAGGATACATGCCGTCTAAACGCACAAACCATAGTCTAATTTCAGGGACTTCTGACAATTCCCTCGGATCTGTTTCTGATAATTGGTAGTTAATCGTAAATTTTAGTTTTTGTTCATATTCTGCGATCGCCTTATCAGAGGGCAATTCTGCGATCATTTTTTTGATAGAAGATAAATCTAAACTATCAATAATATTCGTATCTAGGTTAATATTGACAGTCATCAAACTATATTCCTCTTTGATATAACAACTAAAAGCAAGACGTCGCTTTAGGGTTATGTTAATATGAAGTTGTAATGAGTATGTATTAGTTAGGCAGCCTCATCTATGAAACAATCAGAGGCAAATATCAAGCCAATTACTTCCTTTGACCAAGCGATCGCTCGTTGCCAAGAATTGGGGATGCGAGTCAGTCGTCAAAGACGCTATGTCTTAGAATTGCTGTGGGAAAAACAAGAACATCTTTCCGCCAGAGCAATCTATGATCTTTTAAACCAAGAAGGAAAAGAAATCGGCCACACGTCAGTTTACCAGAATCTAGAAGCATTGTCTGGTCAGGGGATTATCGAATGTGTAGAAAAATCCGACGGGCGACTCTACGGAAATATCAGCTACTCTCATAGCCATGTTAATTGTCTCGATTCGGACAAGATTATTGATGTGAATGTTACCTTGCCAGAAGATTTGCTCAAGAAGATCGAAGAGCAAACAGGAGTCAGCATCACAGACTACCGTATTGACTTCTTCGGCTATAAGCAATAATCTCTCGTAGTTTTGTTCCAGAACTGAATGTAAACAAATATTAAGGAACGCATAAAAACCATAGGTTTTTCCTAAGTAATAGATGGAGAGTTCAAATTCTGAATCGAACCACTAATTCATTTCCCATGATTGATAGGTGGTTCTTTTTTTATCCTTTTTCCCAACTTATAGTTTTAGGGCCAAAGTCAAGCCATCAGCAATGGGGATTAAACTAAGGTTCACCCTAGAATCTTGATGCAACTTATGATTAAATTCTCGAATCGCAATGGTTCGCTTGTCACTATCATTCGGGTCGGCGACTCTTCCAGACCATAGGACATTATCGATCGCGATTAAACCACCAGGCCGAAGCAACTCTAAACATTTTTCATAATAGTTATCATAATTTCTCTTATCCGCATCAATAAAAGCAAAATCAAAACTATTGGTTTGTTCCGTTGCGATCAATTTATCCAGGGTTTCTAAAGCAGGAGCCAGATGTAAATCTACTTTGTGGGAGACCCCCGCTTCTTGCCAATAACGAGACGCGATCGCAGTCGACTTTTTATCAATATCACAAGCCACAATCTTGCCATCTTCGGGTAAGGCTAAAGCGACAGCCAAAGAGCTATAACCTGTAAAAACCCCAATATCTAAAGTCTTTTTAGCTCCTAGTAACTGTACCAATAACGACATAAACTGCCCCTGTTCGGGGGCTATTTGCATTCTGGACATGGGAAATGTTGCTGTCTCTTCCCTTAGTTTTGCTAGGATTTCTGGTTCTCGCACGGAGACAGATTGTATGTAGCTAGATAAACTGTCATTGAGCCCAAAAGTTTTATTGGCCATCTTTTACAAATATTAATTCTTAATTATCTAGGTTAAACAAGTTCTGCGGCCTTTTGTTTCATCAGCTGAAAAATATTATAAAAACCATTGGCACGAGAAGGAGTTAGGCTGACTTGCAACCCTGTTTCTTCAATGAAATTGGGCTGTACCTCAATAATTTCTTCTGGGGTTAAACCATTTAAACCTTCAATTAAAAAAGCTACTAATCCTTTCACTAATTGAGCATCAGAATCTCCCTGATACAAGATTTTGCCATCTTCCTTGGCTGCTGTTATGTAGACCTTAGAAACACATCCTTGAACTTTATTATCGGCAATCTTGTCTGTTTCTGGCATTGCTGGTAATTTCTTGGCGTACCAGAGTAATTGCTCATATTTCTGTTTAGGATTAGTCCGTCGTTTAAAGCGATCGACAATTTTAGCTAATTTTTCGGGAAAGACTGTTGGCGAAGAGGACATAGTTTAAGGTAAGTGGCGAATTATATCTGCTAGTAATATACCAAATTGTTATGGTTTCACGCGAACTCGATGTGCTTCTTTCTATAAGCTTTAACCACCACCGCCACAGCCGCCTCCGCTCGTACTGCCTTACTACTTATTGTAGTTAAAAACATACGACAATTACAACTTATATGGAATTTTAACAAAAGATATTGATTTACCAATGCTGGTTTTATCGAAATTATTGATTAAGATAATATTCTGAGGACAAGAACGATTAATGTGTTTGAGAGGTGATCAAAAATGACCGAGATTGCAAACGAGGAAATGCGCCGTAAACTAGGCAATCTGACTCAAATACGGGAACTCTTATTTGGCGAACAAATCGAAGATTACGATAGTAGATTTCAACAATATCAAAAGCAAATAACCGACTTAGAGTCTAATGTAAAATCTTTAGAGTCTAATTTAGAGCAATTTAAATTGGATCAGCAACAAAGAATTGAGCAGTTGCAAAATGACTTGTCCCATGAGATAAGTACGGCGATAAATGCCTTGGAGAAAAAGCTCCAGTATCTGGGCTTAAATACTAGCAATGAAGTTACTAAGTTAACTAAAAGTATTGAGACAAAAACCCAAAGAAATTCACAAATAATTGATGCTGTTTCTAAGCGCTTTGAGACTCAGAACCAACAGCTCAGAGAGGAAATAGCCCAAACTAAAACAGGTTTAGAAAAAGACTTATCTGGTCTAAAAAAAGAATTATTAGAGCTATTAGAACAGGATTTAGCTAATTTCTCAAAAGATAATCTTTCTCGTCATGAGTTGGCTGATTTATTGTTTGGAATTTGCATGAAAATTAAAAAAACTGATGTCAATCCTGAACTTTTTGGCTCGACTCAAAACAATCAGGAAATACAAGCAGAATTGATACTTCCAGGAGATAGTAATAGTTAAGGGATGAGGGATGAGGGATGAGGGATGAGGGATGATATTTTGATTTTAATCAAAATTTGCAGAGCTTGTTGTCTCTGTCCCAGTTAATATTGTTTTTCAGAAATCTTAGTGTTTTTTCTTGTTAATATTCAGAACTAATTCTTAACTTATAATAATTTTTACTGTTAGGAATATAAATATTGTTTTTTTAGAAAATCCTATACCAAAAAACTACTGAAATCCGATTAATGTCACGGCTCTTTATCGTAAAAATACCGAGGTAAAAGCCTTCGAGAAGATTTAGATTTGTGGTCAGACATTTTGGTTAGCAACTGAATTTTTTTAATATATAGTATTTTCTTTAAAATTTATTCCACTCCTATGAACCTACAGAAAAGACTCTCATCAGTAGTGCTTGCTATTTTCTTATCTGGGTGGTTGATTGCTGGTTTAACTGCCTACACTATGGAGAAAAGGAATGCGCGACAAGATACCGTTCATACAGCTGAGGTACTTCTAGGTACAGCGATCGCAGCTAGAAGCTATACTTCAGAAGAAATTCAACCTTTGCTCATAGACAAAATTACAAAAGATTTTATTCCCCAGACTGTACCCTCATATTCTGCTCAGCAACTTTTTGCTCGTCTGGGGAAAAAATACCAAGGATATACCTATGCCGAAAGAGTTCTCAATCCTACTAATCGTCAGAATATAGCCAAAGGATGGCAAGTCGAAATGATTCAAGCTTTTATTAAAAATCCTGAATTAAAGGAAATTATTGGAGAACGCACCAACATGGAGGGAGAAGATTTTCTGTATGTTGCTAAACCAATTCAGGTTCAGCAACAAAGTTGTTTACAATGTCATGGAAAACCAGAAGTTGCCCCACCGAGTTTGCTGAAAACCTATGGATATTATAATGGCTTTGATTGGAAACTAAATGAAATTGTGGGCACAAGGTTGATTTCCGTTCCGACATTAATTCCCAAAAAACAAGCACAAAAAGAAGTTTTTTCCTATCTGCTCATGATTGCTAGTGTTTTCTTAGTTGCTTACACAACAGTTAGCCTCATAGTTCAGCATTGGATATTAAGACCTCTCGATGCTATTTCTCATCTAGTTGAACAAGTCAGTCTGCATAGAGTGGAGAATCTACAATTACCCGATGAAAGCTTTGATGAGCTGGGTAAGTTGAGTAAATCTGTTAATAGGCTAATTATAAGTTTGCAGAAAGCACTTTCAAACCAAAAACGGTCGCCTCATAAAAAACAACGGGGAGACAATAATAATCGGCAGCTAGGAGCCAATAATAAACAACAGAGAACTCATGACAAGTAACCAGGATCTAACTTATATCTAAATTAATCCTAATTAAATAATTATTAAAATAATTTCATGAAAACTTCAAATCTAATTCTTGTTGGGTTAACGGGTTTGCTGCTTTTTGTTTATAGTTTTTTGAGGAGTAATCCAGACTTAGTCTCAAATTCTATAGTGAAATTCCTGGGAGTTGCTGTTTTAATTTGTGGCAGTATTGCGATTGTAAATTTTCTCTCTTTTATTATTGTTAATCTTTGGTTTGTGCGTTTTCAAGGTAAACAAGCCTCCGATTTAGTGAAATTAGTGGTTCTGCTATTTCTCTACGGTATTTGTGCAATCATTATCTTTCAATTATTTGGTCAAGATATCACTGCTCTGTTTGCGACCTCTGCCTTAATCACTGCTGTAGTTGGTTTTGCTCTCCAGTCTACTTTAGGCAATTTCTTTTCTGGTGTTGCGCTCCAAATCGATCAACCTTTCCATATTGGAGATCGAGTGATTATTCAGGATGATGAGGGTTCAGTAGTTTCCATTACTTGGCGAGCCACAACTATTCAGACAAGAGAGGGGATATTAGTGCAAATTCCTAATGGTTTGATGTCTGAAGAAGTGGTAAAAGTAATCCCTGGCCAGGGGAATATTCAAAGATCAATCGATTTTCTGGTTTCAGGTCAAGTTCATCCTCAAAAGGTTATTGATACTGTTTATCACGCGATACTCAATCAGTCTCATCCCAACATTAATCTTGACAAGCCAGTGCAGGTTAGTATGTGGAACTTTGAACTTGCGGAAGAATCACTGTTTATAAACTACAGAATTTTCTACTATCCTCGAAATTATGAAGCTGCGGAACAGTATAGCGATCGCGATATTTTACGTCGTGTTTGGTATGCTCTAAACCGTCATGGAATGAATTCCGAAGATCAGGTTGCATCCTCAGATCAACGTCTTAGATTAATTAGCTCTATTGAATTTTTTCGTAACCTCAGCCCAGAAGTGCATCAGATTATATTAAGACATGCCACGTCATTATTGTTTGATACTGGTGAAACCTTAACTAGCTATAATCTTCCGGAGAAAACTATGTTTATTGTTAGTCAAGGCTATGTTAACGTCCAACAAGAATTGAGATTAGTTCCTGGTCAAACCAAATTTCAAGTTTTCACTCGTCGACCGAAAACCCACCCTCCTATTCCATTGGAGCGTCAATTTGTAGAAAGAGTTGCTTTTGAGCTAGCTCAATATATTGGCCCCACGGCATTCTCCTTAGCCCATGAAAAGCGAGTTGCTTCTCTCTACTCGCTTTATCAGCAATTGGCTGAAGAAATTCTTGATCTTGAGCAAAGAGAGACATTTCTCCAATCTTGTCCTGCGGCACCTCTGGAGCAATTGCAGTCAGGTGACTGTTTTGGAGAGCGATCGCTATTTTTCAGTGAGCCTCTGGTTCGAGCAACAATGATCACAGCAGTTGAAACGGAGCTTTTAGCCATTCCTCAAGAGGCAATAGCCAAAGTCTTAGATCACGACCCGAGACTATTAGATGTGATTGCCCATGACTTTGCGAGGTATCAGAGTGAATATCTCACCAAAACTATGCAAATACCTGGTGCTAAAAGTCAAAAAGCAGAACAAATCGCGATCGCCATAGGAAATCTTTAATTATTTTTTCCGGATGCTTCGATACAACGGACAAATATTTCCACTCCCATAGCAAGTACCGTTTCATCAAAATCAAAACGGGGATGATGATGGGGAAAAGCTAAGCCCTTCTCCGGATTAGCCGAACCCAAAAAGAAATAACATCCCGGGATTTTTTGCAAAAAGAAAGACATATCTTCTCCTCCCATAGTCTGGCATTCAGGAACCACTCCCATCGGCGTTTCCAAAACTTCCTCGGCAACAGAACGTACTAATTCTGCCATTCGAGGATCGTTAACTGTAGCGGGATATAACTGCTGATAATCTAGGTCATATCGGGCACCATGACTGTCACAAATCCCAGAAATAATGCTTTCAATTCTTTGGGGAATAATCGATTCTAGAAGAGGATTGAAGTAACGAACTGTACCACTTAAAAAAGCACTATCTGCAATCACATTGAAAGAAGAACCCGCATGAAATTCACCGATGGTAACTACCGCTGAATCAAGAGGATTGATATTACGCGAGACAATAGTTTGCAAAGCACTAACAATTTGAGATGCTACCACAATCGAGTCCACAGTCTGATCAGGCATCGCACCATGACCGCCGCGTCCGATGATCTTCAAGCTAAAACGTTCGGATGCTGCCATGAGGGCACCACTGCGTACGCCCACGGTACCTAAAGGGAGATTATTCCATAAATGCAACCCAATAATTTGTTCGACATCAGGATTTTCTAGTACTCCCGACTCGATCATCGGCTTGGCTCCTCCTGGTCCTTCTTCTGCGGGTTGAAAAATGATTTTGACGGTGCCGTGGAGTTCTTCTCGATTTTGAGCAAGATAATAAGCTGTTCCTAATGCGATCGCCGTATGTCCATCATGACCGCAAGCATGCATTTTGCCATCATGTTGAGAGCGATAGGGGACTTCATTGGCCTCTTGAATCGGTAAAGCGTCGATATCAGCACGAATTGCCTGAACTTTGCCTGGTTTTCCACCTTCAATCAGAGCCACAATTCCCGTTTTAGCAATGCCTGTTTGATGGGGAATTGACCATTCTCGCAACTTTTTTGCGATGAATTCGGCGGTGATTTCTTCTTTAAAACCTAATTCGGGTCTTTTATGAATACTGCGTCGCCAATTTACCAAATTGGGTTGTAGTTCTTTGATTTGAGGGCGAATATTATCCAAATTAAGGGAATTAGGCAAATTTGGGGAATTAATAGCAAAAGTCATTTTACGCTCTATATTAGATTAGTTGTTTTAATATTAGTTCTTAGTTTTTTAGTTTTTAGGTTAGATTTATAAAGATTTTTCGTTCAATTCAATACTTTCTTAGGTTGTAACCTCACAATATAATCTAAGATTACAATAACAAAACTCATAAATGAGGAGATTGAAAATTGAAAAAAATTGAAGCAATTATACGTCCTTTTAAGTTAGACGAAGTTAAAATCGCTCTAGTCAATGCTGGAGTCGTCGGAATGACCGTTTCTGAAGTTAGAGGATTCGGTCGCCAGAAAGGTCAAACTGAAAGATATCGAGGCTCTGAATATACTGTAGAGTTTCTCCAAAAACTCAAAATTGAGATTGTCATCGAAGATGATCAAGTAGACATGGTTGTAGACAAAATCATTGCTGCTGCAAGAACAGGAGAAATCGGCGATGGCAAGATCTTCATTCACCCCGTAGACGAGATTGTTCGTATCCGTACCGGAGAAAAAAATCTCGAGGCAGTTTAACTTCTCAACCAAATCAATTAATTCATCACTAAGAATGGGGGATCTGTTTTGCTATCTCCTCATTCTTTTTTTGTGATGACGACTCATGGGGATTAAGGAGAAATCACCGTCACCTCCTTGACTTCAATGGCAGGTTTATTTTCTTTCTGGGCTGCTTCTTGAGCAAAAACCAACTTATTATCAATACAGTCAACCAAAATTTCGTCTCCTTCGGCAAAACTATTATCGAGAATTTTCGTCGCAATGGGATTTTCTAACTCCCGTTGAATAGCTCTTTTTAAAGGACGAGCCCCGAAAGCAGGATCATAACCAACTTCCACTATTCTATCTAAGGCTGAATCCGATAATTTAATCGCAATTTTCTGCTCTGCCAGTAGATTCTCAATTCTCTTGATTTGAATGGTGACAATATCGCGTAATTGTTCTCGTTTCAAGGAATGGAAAATAATCAGATCATCAATTCTGTTTACAAATTCAGGACGGAAATGCTTTCTTAGAGCCTGGGTCACTCGTTTTTCCACTTCTTCATATTTGGTGTCATTCTCGCCCGAAATATTGAGGATATGCTCACTGCCCACATTACTTGTCATCACAATAATTGTGTTGCGAAAATCGACAACTCGTCCTTGAGAATCAGTAATTCTGCCATCATCTAGAACTTGTAGCAAAATATTAAACACATCTTTGTGAGCTTTTTCTACTTCGTCCAGCAATACCACCGAATAGGGACGACGGCGTACCGCTTCTGATAATTGACCGCCCTCTTCGTAACCAACATATCCAGGAGGGGCTCCCACCAGACGGGAAACAGCATGTTTCTCCATATACTCGGACATATCAATGCGAATCATTGCCTCTTCACTATCAAATAAAAAGGCCGCGAGAGCTCTAGCTAATTCTGTTTTGCCGACCCCAGTAGGCCCCATGAATAAAAATGAACCGATTGGTCTTCCCGGGTCTTTCATGCCCGCTCTGGCACGACGAATCGCAGCGGAAACTACAGCGACCGCTTCTTCTTGCCCAATCACTCGATGGTGTAAATGGCCTTCTAACTGAAGTAATTTTTGTTTTTCTGATTCTAAAAGACGGTTGACGGGTACACCGGTCCAATTAGCGACGATTTCAGCAATGTCAGCTTCGGTTACTTCTTCTCTGAGGAGGGCAGTATCTTGAGATTGGAGTTCAATAAGTTTAGTTTCTTTGGTTTCTAAACTTCTTTGCAGGGTTTCAAGTTTTCCATATTTCAACTGAGCTGCTTTTTCAAGATCATAAGCTCTTTCTGCTTGCTCTACTTGGAGGCGTAACTTTTCTTCTTCTTCTTTTAGGGAGTTGATTTCATCTAATAATTCTTTTTCCGATGTCCATTGAGAAGAAAGTTCCTGTTGTTTGCCTTTTAGTTTCTCCATTTCGGCTTGAATTTTTTGTAACCGTTCCTTGGAGGCGCGATCCACCGTCAGCATTCCAGGACGCTGACTTTCTCCTTCTAAAGAAAGTTTTTCCATTTGCAACTGCATGACTCGGCGATCAATGTCTTCTAGTTCTACGGGTTTCGATGTGATCTCCATTTTGAGTTTTGCGGCAGCTTCATCTACAAGGTCGATCGCCTTATCTGGCAAAAATCTTTCGGTAATATAACGATCTGAGAGAGTTGCCGCGGCGACTAGGGCAGAATCGGTAATTTTGACTCCGTGATGTACTTCGTAACGTTCTTTGAGTCCTCGTAAAATTGAGATCGTATCTTCCACTGTGGGTTGCTTAACGTAAACTTGCTGGAAACGTCTTTCTAAGGCAGGATCTTTTTCAATATGTTTACGATATTCATCTAGGGTTGTGGCCCCAATACAACGCAATTCTCCCCGAGCTAGCATTGGTTTGAGGAGATTCCCGGCGTCCATCGCACCGCCTTCGCGAGAGCCTGCTCCGACAACAGTATGAACTTCGTCGATGAAGAGTACAATTTGCCCGCCTGACTCGGTTACTTCCTTAAGGACATTGCGCAGGCGATCTTCAAATTCACCTCGATATTTGGCCCCAGCGATCAGGCTGCCCATATCAAGACAAATTAACTGGCGGTTTTTTAGGGATTCAGGAACATCCCCATTAACAATGCGTTGGGCTAATCCTTCTGCGATCGCGGTTTTACCGACACCAGGCTCTCCAATCAATACCGGATTATTCTTTTGACGGCGGGAAAGTACCTGAATGACCCTTCTGATTTCTTCATCTCTACCAATTACAGGGTCTAACATGCCGGAGCGAGCTGCCTCTGTGAGATCTCTGCCGTATTTCTCTAAGGACTGATATTGTTCTTCTTGGTTTTGTTCGGTTACTTTTTGTGTACCGCGAATCGATTTAATTGTTGTTTCTAAATTTTGCGGTTCAATATTCAAAGTTCGCAAAGTGCGTTTGCCAATGCGCGCATCTTCTGAAAATGCTACTAAAATATGGCCGACAGAGATATATTTATCTTCCCAACTTTTACGACAAGATTCTGCTCGATCGAGCATTTTGTCTAAACCCTGACCAAGATATAGTTGGGAGCCGCCAATTTTGGGTTGTCGATGGGTGAATATTTCTATTTGCTTCTTGAGGCGCGCAACTTCGACATTAGACTTCTCTAGGATAGTATTGGCTAGTCCTTCTTGTTCTAGCAAAGCCAAAATGAGATGTTCTACTTCTAAATTCTGATTTTGAAATTGTTTAGCTATTTCCTGAGACTGAACAATCGCATTCCAAGCTTGCTCTGTAAATTTACTAGAATCGGTAGGCTGCATACTAAAAGTTATACTATAAGGAGATTATTCTTATAAAATCTGTTTTAGTCGTAAGTATAGCAAGGTTGTGGTGTTTCCGTGAATGCACAGAGTTAGCGTTAGACGAAGGCAGAAGGCAGAGGGCAGAGGGCAGAGGGCAGAAGGTTTTTTTATTTGGCTTGAGAGAGTTTGTCTCCATAAGTGAAGAACCATAAAAATTTCTGGCAATAGAGCTATCACGGAAATATGGTGATTTCGGCTGAAGCGAATAACTTATTCTGAGAGATGGCTAGGTTTGCGATCGCGACCCCCTCGCCCAAGTCAATTTTCAATGGCTGTAATTTTTCGCTGCTTAGTTCGGGAATCCCTTGGATATCTAATGGCGTAAAAACTAAAGTTTGCGGGTCAGATAAATGTAAATCTGTAGTGATTTTGAGCTCTATATCTTTTCCTTGTTTGTTTTCGAGATTTCCCGCCATGATTATCACATTGTCTTGCAAGGCAATTTGCTGCCAGGTAATAGCAGAGTCATCTGGCAAATTTCCCTGGGAAACTGTGACTTGTTGTGAGCGCAAATCCCGCCAAAAATCAGCTAAACCACTCAAAAACAAATCGGATGCTAGAGAAGATTGTAAATCCGAGGCTGTCAACAAAGCTTGAACATTGACAATTATCGGCTCCAATAACTTGAGGGGTTTTCTCTCTAAAATTTCTGGAAGATTCAACAGAATATTATTTCCCGTGACCTCTAGTTGCCGTAAATAGATACCTTGATAAACAGCAGCATTTGCCGCAATAAGTACCTGGGGTAGTTCCCCGCTCAGAATTTGTCGATCTTTGGCTTTGATTTTGACTTTTAAGTTTTTAACTTGCTCAACCTGCGATCGCAAGTATATTTTAACGGCACTAGCCAGTAATTTATCAATAATCATTTATATGATGAAATCCGATCCTAATTGATTATGACCTACTAAGACTGACACCCAGTTGCTATTCTTATGTAATTTTGGGGAACTCTAGCAAATGATTCTTCGCGATTATTGAGAAATTGTAGTTTTGCAATAATGATGGTTACTGATATCAACAGGAGAATCGTTCGTGGCAGAAAGAGTACAAAAAATCCTGTCTCAATGGGGTATTGCCTCACGGCGGAAAGCAGAACAAATGATTAGAGACGGGAGGGTCAAAGTTAATGATCGTATCGCCAAATTAGGAGACAAAATAGATTTGGCAGTGGATAATTTAGAAGTTGATCACAAAAAAATCCAATTGCAGGATCGTCCAGAGAAAATATACCTTTTGGTTAACAAACCTTTGGGAGTCGTTTCGACTTGTTACGATCCGCAACAACGTAGTACCATACTTGATTTACTCCCTGCTAAACTTAAGGAGGGGCAAGGAATTCATCCTGTGGGCAGGCTGGATGTTGAGTCTACTGGTGCATTGCTTCTCACCAATGATGGCAGTTTAACTCTCAAATTAACTCATCCTCGCTATCACTTACCCAAAACCTATCGTGTTTATTTACAGGGTTCTCCTACGGATAAGGATTTGCAACGCTGGCGCAACGGAGTGACGCTTTTTGGTCGTAAAACTCTGCCTGCAAAAATAACTGTGATCAAGAAAGAGCGAGAGAAGACTTTATTAGAAATTGTCCTGATTGAAGGTAGAAACCGACAAATTAGACTAATTGCTGAGAGATTAGGTTTTCCTGTCATTAGCTTGCATCGGGTATCTATCGGCTCAGTCACTTTAAAAAGTGTTGAGAAAGGTAATTTGCCAACTGGGGAATATCGATATTTAAGTAAAACAGAGGTTGATTTTTTAAAAACCAACCGTAACCAAAAAAATAATAATTTAGCTGCATCTAAGAGGAGCGCAGTTCATGAAAGATCATCAAAAAAATCATTTAAAAAATCATAAAAATCAAGCTTTTGCCATGGCAGAAAATTCACAGGTTTTGCAACGTCAAAAGTTACAAGAGATTGGGGCGAATTTATTGAGCGTGCGTACCGAGAAAGGTATCTCACTAGATGATATTGTCACCAAAACTCAGATTACTAAGCGGGTCTTAGTCGCGATCGAGCAGGGTCACTTGGAAGATCTGCCGGAACCTTTTTATACCAAAGCATTAATTAAAAAATATGCCAATGCTCTTGGTATGTCAGCTGTTCCAGACTATACAGTGGTTGATCTAGAACCAACAACTATTCCGGCTCAAGCCCGCAAGAAATTTAACATCAAAAAATATCTTCCTAAATGGCAATTCCCTAAATGGCAATTGCGATCACAACATCTCTATTTACTCTATCTGCTTCTTGTCGGCATTGCTGTCAAAGGAATTGCGACAGTGGTAGACAATCCTAGTAGAACAGAAAACCCCATTTTATTTACAGAAACTGATCTTTCCCAAACTACTTCGACCTCGATTTCTAATGCCCCGTCGAAAAATTCTGCTTCTAAACTAGTCACACAATCGAATACCACAGTTTTTGATTCGGTGGTTGTGGATGTAAATGTCAAAGAACGTTGTTGGTTGAAAGTGATAGTAGATGAGGAAGTAGAGTTTGAAGGGATTTTGCTCAAAGGCACAAATCGCAGTTGGACTGGTAAAGAAAAAATTACTATTGTTGCTGGTAATGCTGGAGGAGTGGTTGTAACTTACAACAAAGGCCAAGGTCAAATCTTAGGCGAGCCGGGAGAAGTTGAAGAAGTCACTTATACTTTGAATTAACGTGAACCCGATGCGTCCCGGAAAGAATCAAGTTGGTTGTGGCTTAAGGTAAAAGCGGTCAGCCCCCGTCCGATGAGCATTGACTAGGATTACTGCCCTCTGCCCTCTGCCCTCTGCCTTCTGCCTTCGAAGTAATCAAATTCCAAGCCAGTTTCGCAGCTCCTATCATGCCTGCTTGATTACCCAATTCTGCTTTTAAAAGTTTGAGACCTAGGCGGGAAGAAGGGTGAACTCTTCTATTTATCTCGGCTAAAGTTGCCGGAAAAAAATATTCGGCGCTAGCACTAATGCCGCCACCTAAAATTATGGCTTCAGGGGTTAGAACATAAACTAGACTGGCAATTCCTGCGGCTAAAGTTTTTCCGTATTGTTGCCAAAAAGCCAAAGATTCGCGATCGCCCTTGGCCGCTAATTGACCCAACTCAAGAGGTTCTCGCCCTGTCATCCGACGAATTGCCCCAATCGAAGCATATTGCTCTAGAGAACCTTGATTGCCACTATTACAAGGATAGCCTTCTGGATAGAGAGTAACTAAACCCAACTCGCCTGCGGCTCCATAACTGCCAGTAAATAGTTTGCCGTTAAGAAAAATTGCGCCGCCAACGCCTGTTCCCAGAGTTAATAAAATAAAATTCTTAATATCTTTTCCTGCCCCCAACCAAGCTTCTCCGACCGCAGCAGAATTAGCATCATTAGCAAGGGTCACAGGCAAATTCGTCCGCTTTTCTAGCCATTCGGCCAAGGGAATATCCGTCCAATCAGGTAAATTAATACCCACTCTAGCAATGCGATTTGTGGCATCGGTTGGACCAGGCATGCCGACCCCGATCGCCAAACAAGAATATTTATCAGAGAATATTTGAATGGGACTCGCGATCGCATTGACAATCGCTTCCGGGGTCGCAGGTTGCGGCGTTGCCAGATTAATTGATTCGAGACAATTCCCATCTGCACGAAAACATCCTAAACTAATGGTCGTGCCCCCAATATCAATACCAATAACTTGCTGTTGACTCATTTTAAAAATATTTTTATAAAAATAGGCAATTAATCTGCTCTCAAACTTGAATATAAGCAATTTATGTTTAGTTTTTTAGCAGGTGATAAGATACAAACTAAAAATAAGGATAGATAGATTAGTCGTGCCAAAGCCAAAAGCAGGCATTATTTACAACGATATTAAACCAACAGCTTGCCAAATTGCCGCGGAAATAGAAGAAATGCTAGTTGCTTGCGGTTGGAATGTTGCCAAAGCCACAGGTTTAGGCGGTATTTTGCAGTACGCCAGTCCTGAAAGTCCCGTTTGTCACACTAGCATAGAATCTTTAGTCCCTCCTAATTTTGACAAAGATATAGCTTTTACCCTTGTTTTGGGGGGAGATGGCACTGTCCTCTCTGCCTGTCGCCAAATTGCTCCTCTGAATATCCCATTACTTGCTATCAACACAGGACATATGGGATTTCTCACCGAAACCTATATTAATCAAATCCCCCAGGCCATTGAACAATTACTAGCTGAAGATTATGAAATTGAAGACCGCTCTATGCTAGCTGTTAGAGTATTTCGTGAAGATAGTTTGTTATGGGAAGCTTTATCTTTAAATGAAATGGTTCTGCATCGGGAACCATTGACTAGCATGTGTCATTTTGAAATTCAAATTGGTAGACATGCTCCTGTAGATGTTGCTGCCGATGGCATTATAATTTCTACTCCCACAGGCTCAACTGCTTATTCCTTGAGTTCCGGTGGGCCTGTGGTGACCCCTGAAGTTCCTGTTTTGCAACTGGCCCCAATTTGCCCCCATTCTCTTGCTTCTCGGGCCTTAGTTTTTTCCGATACCGAAATTGTCAATGTCTTTCCTGCTACCCAAAATCGTATGGTAATGGTGGTTGATGGTAATGGGGGTTGTTATATTGTGCCAGATGATCGAATAAATATTTCCAAATCCCAATTCAATGCTCGTTTTATTCGTTTGAAATCTCCCGAATTTTTCCGTATTTTGAGAGAAAAATTGGGTTGGGGATTGCCTCATATTGCTAAGCCAACTTCTGTCGAACTACCCTGAGGTAAGGGATGAAAGATGAAGGATGAAGGATGAAGGATGAAGGATGAGGAATTTATTCTTTGTTTTGCCCATTTCTCCTAAGAATTAGTACTATGTATTTTTTCCCTTCCTCATCCCTTATCCCTTATCCCTTATCCCTTATCCCTCATCCTTTCCCCATGTCTCTCAATAGTTCCGAGCCCATGCGTGTTCTGTTACTTACAGATGAAATGTTTGCTCGACATGCCAGTCACGATTTACACATAGCAGGATATTTTCCCATTGTCGAAAAAAACCTAGCCTTAACTTGGAAGCGATTTAGCAGCCTGAAAATCGCGATGGTAATTATCGATAAAATTTGGTCTGCTGAAGCTGGAATTCGTTTTTGTCATCTGTTGAGAAATCAGGGTAGTAGAATACCCATTCTGATGTTGCTCGAACAAGGAACCGTAACAGAAAGAGTCGCTTGTCTTGAAGCCTCTGCCGATGATTATCTGCTCAAACCCTACAATAAAGATAATTTATTGGCACTTATTCATTTGTATCTCAAACCCGTTTCTGAACTTAAAGAGAAGTTGCGTTTTGGCGAACTAATGTTAGATTTGACCACTCGTCAGGCAGTCAGAAAAGAACAAAAAATAGATCTCACGATGAAAGAGTTTGAATTGCTGAAGTATTTTATGTTGAATCCTGGTCAGGTTCTTTCTCGAGAAGAAATTATTGCCAATGTTTGGGGCTATGACTATCAAGGGGAATCCAATGTCATCGAAGTTTATATTCGTTATCTGCGACTTAAGATAGAAACTAACGATCAAAAAAGATTGATTCAGACAGTTAGGGGCGTAGGATATGTTCTCCGTGAGACTTAAATGAAGTAGCAAATGATAAATTACGCAACAAATTTTAGCAAAGCAAAAGATCCCTTAATATATTTTTCTGTTAGAGTTGTTAGATATTTCAAAAGTACATAAAAAGTCAATTTTCATCGTAGATAGGTTTAAACAATTTCTTTAGTTATTTGTACCTATCGAATTCAATTAATTTTTTATCAAAATGTGATTTAAGACATTGGCAAGCCCTTGTTTAACTCAAATAATAGTAGAGAATATACAGGTTTTTCTATTTTATTGAGGTGGAAAGCGGGATCGCTGATTGATTTGGTCAGTGTCTATAGAATTTAAGATTTAGGAAATTGGTCATGTTAAAAAACTCTATTTATAAAAACTTTACTCAATTTTTACAGGAAGAATTGGCAATGCCAGCGGATTCTTTGGCGATCGCACAAAAGGCGCTCGAACAAAACCTAGGCCCGATTCCCATGATTTTATGGCAATACGGCTTGGTGAGTTTAGAAGAATTAGACCGCATTTATGATTGGCTAGAAACAACCTAGAATAAGGGATGAGGGATGAGGGATGAGGGATGAGGGATGAGGGATGAGCGGTGAGGGATGAGGGATGAGGGATGAGGGATGAGCGGTCAGACCCCGCGTCGGCGCAAGACGCAAGGGAACGCTGACCAAGAGGGGGATGAGGAGAATGGCCTAATGTCTTTAGTTATTAAGGATTTTTCTGCGCAGGAGATCTAGGGCGTTGCCAATGGTTAAATGACGGTTGAGAGTGCGTCCTCTGGTGTCTCCTAAGCGATATTCAACGCTATCTACTGTGCCTTCAGGGTTTGCTAGTCCAATATAAATTAACCCTACTGGTTTCTCTGCTGTGCCGCCTCCGGGCCCTGCAATGCCTGTAATACTGATGCCCCAACTGGTGTCTAGGGCTTTCTTGACGCCGATCGCCATTTGCTGCGCGACAGGATGACTAACTGCGCCAAATTGAGCAAGGTCTTCACTCTTGACCTGAAGCAGAGACTGCTTGACTTCATTGGCATAGGCAATAACCCCCCCCAGAAAATAATCAGAACTCCCAGGATTTTCTGTTAACATTGCGCCTAAACCTCCGCCGGTACAGGATTCGGCAACGGCCAGGGTTTCCTGGCGATCGCGTAATAAATTTCCCACTACAGAGGTTAAACTCTCATCATCAGCGCCAAAATAATCTAACCCTGCAATTTCTTGGATTTCCTGGGCAATTGGTTCAATCAGGGCGATCGCTTCTGTCTCAGATGTCGCTTTAGCCGACAGTCGAAGACGCACTTCCCCTTGAGATGCATAGGGAGCGACGGTGGGATTCGTTAAATCGAAAAGATGGTTAACTTTTTCGGCTAATGTTGATTCTCCAATGCCCCGAAAGCGCAGCATTTTACTGTAGATAATATCTTGGCCCCAGCCCAAACTTTTCAAGAAAGGAATTGCCGTATCTTGCCACATCCGATGCATTTCTGAAGGTACGCCAGGGAAAGTCAAAATAGTGATCGGCTCGGAATTGGAAGGAACTTGCCAGATCATTCCTGGAGCTGTACCTGTGGGATTGGGTAATATATTTGCACCTACAGGAATCAGCGCCTGTTTGCGATTATTAGCTACCATCTTGCGTCCAATCTTGGCGAATTTTTGAGCTATATCATCAATCACTTCAGGGCTTTCTTCTAAGGGAGTCTGGAAAAAATCTGCGATCGCTTTTGTTGTCAAATCATCAGGAGTCGGCCCCAACCCGCCAGTAAAGATCAAAATTGAAGAGCGCTTCATCGCAATGTCTAGAACTTGATGGATTCTCGCTACATTATCCCCAACCACTGTTTGATAATAATGAGGAATCCCTAAAGCAGCCAACTCCTGAGCCAAATAATGACAATTAGTATTTAATATATCGCCGAGTAATAACTCTGTACCAATGCAAATAATCTCTGCGGTCATAAAAACATAAATTATTAATTGTGAATCATGAAGTATACAACCAATATCTAACAATCAGTTATTTGTTACTATTTTCTTCCTCATCCCTCATCCTTTATCTCTCATCCTTTTAATATCCTTCATCCTTTTAAAAATCACTGTTTCTTCTGGTAGACTTGCCAACCTGTATAACCCAAGAGAAAAGTAGCAGCGATCGCGTAGCCCCAACCACTAGGCATATTAGAAAAGCCCATTGCCAAACTGCCAACCCACAGGGTTAAGGCATAAATAAATAACACCGTCAGACGTTGGGAAATACCAGCTTTCAATAACCAATGATGTAAATGGCTCTTATCCGCGACAAAAGGGGATTTTCCCTTACTAATACGAGATAAAATTACCGCTGACATATCAATGATTGGTACAGCCAGAATTAGGTAAGGCAATAAAACAGCAGTCATAGCAGTTGTTTTTACCAAGCCAATTATGCCAACCCCCGCTAGGGTGAAGCCCATAAAATAAGCCCCTCCATCCCCCATAAAGATTTGAGCAGGGTTGAAATTGTAGCGCAAAAAACCTAGAGCTGCACCAGCTAAAGCAGCCGCGATTAAAGCAGCCGCAGTCTGATCCATAAATAAAGTCACAATCAGCATCACCACTGCGGCAATACCGGAAACGCCTGCGGCCAGACCATCCACTCCATCAATCCAGTTAATGGCATTGGCCATCCCCACCAACCAAATGACAGAAATCGGCAAACTAAATAAACCGAGGTGAATCAACCCAATCAAGGGAATGGACAGAAAATCAATTTGTAATCCCATAAACCAAGTGAGAGTTGCCACCACGATTTGCATCAACAATCTTGAACCAGAAGAAAGACTCAAAAGATCATCAGCAAAGCCAATACAAAAGAAGCCCACACTTCCGAGCATTAGACCGCCCAGGACTTCTTGCTCAGGCACACTAACTGTGTCAAATCCACCTAAGCGCCAGACCATTAGGAGGGCAATCATCGTTCCCCCAAAAATAGAAACCCCACCGACACGAACGACGGGGCTGTGATGGATCTTTCTGGCATTGGGTCGATCTACTATTCCCAACTTAAGACCAACGGTTTTAACATCGGGAATAGTCCATAAAACTACGGTCACAGATATGAGAAATGCAATCAAATGATAGAGTTGTATGGTCATCTCGGTTTATGGTTTATTGAATGGGGTGGGCGTTTTCCTCCTCTTAAACTCCCGCTGTCAGGGGAATTTCTAAGTAAGGATATAAAGGAAAGCGATCGCAGAGTTTGGTTACCCGTTGTAAACAATCACTCTTGACTGCCTCATCTTCTGGATTTAACAGTCGATCTGCCACAATGTTAGCAATCTCTTTGAATTCTGTCGTCCCCATTCCTCTGGTTGTCATAGCCGGTGATCCTAAGCGTAGACCGCTGGTGACAAAGGGAGACTGAGGATCGAAGGGTACAGTATTCTTGTTTGCTGTAATATTTATGCCGCTGACTAATTTGTCTGCTACTTTGCCTGTCATTTCAATACAGCGCAGATCAACAAGAATGAGATGATTATCTGTGCCGTTAGAAACCAGCTTAAAGTTTCTTTCTTTAAAGCCTTCACCCATAGCTTGCGCGTTAGCGATAACCTGAGCAGAATATTCTTTAAATTCTGGTTTAAGTACTTCGCCGAAAGCCACTGCTTTAGCTGCAATCACATGCTCTAAAGGGCCGCCTTGGGTTCCAGGAAAAACTGCTTTGTTAAGTTTTTTCCCCAATTCGGCATCACGGGTCAAAATTAGACCACCTCTGGGTCCGCGTAGGGTTTTATGGGTTGTGGTGGTGACGACATCGCAATAGGGAATGGGATCAGGATGATGTCCGGTGGCAACTAGGCCCGCAATATGGGCAATATCTGCTAGCAGGTAAGCTCCTACTTCGTCTGCGATCGCTCTGAATTTGGCAAAGTCAATTGTCCGAGGATAGGCAGAATAGCCGCAAATGATTAATTTGGGTTTTTCTTTAAGAGCTAGCTCTCTTATTTGGTCAAAATCTAACTGTTCAGTTTCTTTATTTACGCCATACTGAACGACATTAAACCATTTTCCAGATACATTTACCGGTGAACCATGGGTGAGATGTCCCCCATGGGATAAATCCATGCCCATGATGGTATCGCCTGGTTGAAGCAACGTGAGGAACACGGCAAAGTTAGCTTGAGCACCGGAATGGGGTTGGACATTGGCGGCTTCTGCACCAAATATTTTCTTGGCGCGATCGATGGCTAATTGCTCGGCAATATCAATGAACTCGCAACCGCCATAATATCTTTTGCTGGGTAATCCTTCGGCGTATTTATTGGTCAATACGGAACCTTGAGCTGCCATAACCGCAGGGGAGGTAAAGTTTTCGCTGGCAATTAACTCGATATGGGTTCGCTGACGGTGCAATTCTGAAGCGATCGCTTGAGCAATTTCAGGATCGGCTTGAACCAAGAAATCTAAGTTTGTTTGAGTCACTTGATGATCATTATGTTGAATTTATCGGCATTAACCATGCTATCGAAAATTACCTTTATTTTTGTTTTCCCTGGGAAAATAGTAAAGAAATATTACATGAAGCCTCAACTTTGAATTAAAGTGTTTCTTTTTGTCCTTGAAAAGCGAGTGCAAGGCTCAAAAATTGAGCCTATCTCCTCAAGCTAGAAATTACTATGAGATGCGATCGCATTTGTCAGCTTCTCCATAACCTCAGCCACAGGAATTGCTCCCAATTCCCCGGTCGCACGAGTACGGATACTCAAACTATTGCTTTCTAGTTCTTTATCTCCAACAACCGCCATCACCGGAATCTTTTGTTTTTCCGCGTTACGGATCATTTTGCCAAGTCGCTCCCGACTATTATCAGCTTCGGCTCGTACCCCTAGAGCCTGCAATTTGCCCGCCACCTCTTGAACAAAATCCCGATGGGCATCACTCACGGGAAGTAATCTCATTTGAATTGGTGCTAACCAAAGGGGAAAATCTCCGGCATATTCCTCGATTAAAATCCCAATCAAGCGCTCTAGAGAACCAAAGGGCGCACGGTGGATCATTACAGGGCGTTTGCGCTCTCCATCTTCGCCAATATATTCGAGCTCAAAGCGATTCGGTAAATTGTAATCTACCTGCACTGTTCCCAATTGCCATTCTCGCCCCAGAACATCTTCAAAAATAAAATCTAGTTTCGGGCCATAAAAAGCCGCTTCGCCTTCGGCCTCGAAATAATCCATATCCAGAGCTTGTACCGCACGACGGATTGCTCCTTGGGCAGTTTCCCAAAGTTCGTCAGAACCAATATATTTATCAGAACCAGGATCGCGGAAACTCAAACGAGCCTTAAAGTTTGTCAGCTGTAAGCTCTTAAAGACAGTGAGAATGAGATCTACTACTTTCAGAAATTCCCCATCCAATTGTTCGGGGGTGACAAATAAATGAGAGTCATCGACAGTAAAGCCTCTAACTCTGGTTAAACCGCCTAATTCCCCGGATTGTTCATAACGATAAACTGTACCGAACTCGGCTAAACGTATTGGCAACTCCCGATAGGAGCGCAACTGACTCTTATAAATTTGAATATGAAAGGGACAATTCATTGGTTTGAGCACAAAACCCTGTTCGGCCTCGGCAGCTTCTTGGTCCTCTGCCATCATGGGGAACATATCTTCCTTATAATTCTGCCAATGTCCTGAGATTTTAAATAAATCTATCCTGGCCAGATGGGGAGTTACCACGGGAAGATAACCGCGTTTTACCTGCTCTTGTTTGAGGAAGTCTTCTAGTTGCGATCGCAAGATAGTACCTTTAGGAGTCCATAATGGCAATCCAGGTCCCACGGGGTCAGCAAAAATAAATAAGCCTAATTCCTTGCCGAGTTTCCGGTGATCTCTTTTGAGAGCTTCTGCTTTGCGACGCTGATGTTCGGCCAGCTGTTCAGGAGTTTCCCAGGCGGTACCGTAGATGCGCTGCAACTGTTGTTTAGTTTCATCACCACGCCAATAGGCACCAGCAACGCTTTCTAGAGCAAAAGCTTTAGGGTTAAGCTCACCAGTAGTTTCAACATGGGGGCCAGCACATAAATCCCACCATTGGTCTCCTAAATGATATAAGCTAATCGGTTCTTCAATGCGATCGAGGATTTCTAGTTTATAAGGCTCGCCTAATTCTTCGATCCGACTTTTTGCTTCTTCCCTGCTAACTTCTTCACGAATCACCGGTAATTTGCGATTCATGATTTTGATCATTTCTTTTCTAATCCGCTTTAAATCCTTATCGGTAAAGGGTTCAGGACTATCAAAATCGTAATAAAAGCCTTGCTCTGTCCAAGGCCCAATAGTTACTTGCGCTTTGGGAAACAGCTTCTGCACTGCCATCGCCATGACATGAGATGTTGTATGACGGATTTTTTTCAGGGATTCGGATTCGCTAGTACGAGGTAATTTAATTACCACTGATGGTTCTTGATCTACGCTGGGCATATTGCTGTTTCGCTATGCAAGTGAACTCGTTGTATTTTAGCGGAAATCTCCCCCGTTGCGTGGCAGAAATACTTGACTAGCAATAAGTGAGCAAAGGGGAGAATCATGAGAAAAATATTATCTTTTGTTAAGTAATGTTAAAAAAGCTAAGATATATATTGTAATAACAAACTTTTTTATCCTGAAATGTCTTCCCAGCAACCCCAAGATCAAGAACTCCTAGAAGCTCTCTTAGAGCCGCTCTTGGAGGATATCCAGTTTTGGTTTAACCGTTCTGTTTCTTTATTAGAATCTGAGACAATGCCGTTTTTATCTCATTCGGAACAGGCTCAATTATTAAAAAAAATCAAACATCATCAACAAGAAGTATATTCAGCCCAAATACTGTTTCAAGCAACAGGCAAGCAGGCAGGAGTCAGCTCAAAAACCTTATTTGAATGGCATCAAGTGGTAGCTGAATGCTGGTCGATAGCCAAAAGATGGCGTCAGACAAAGAACAGTGATACTATCTCTCCTAATTAGAAAAAAATATAATTTAAAAAATTCATCTACGAAATAGAATAAAGACATTAAGAGGAAAATAATCATGCTGCATCTTCTGTATATTCTTGCCTTTACGATAATTGCGGTTCTCGCAATTACTAACCTGGTTCGCAGTTTAATCTCTTTCAGCACAGATACTCAAAGAGTTTATCCCAACGATAGACGAGCTAATTCAGGGGGAAATCGGAGTGGAACCAAAGGAACAATTGTGCCTCAAAATATTCATCCTGAGTTATTAGATGAACAGGGAAGAGTAATCAATGAACCTTTACTTGTCATGAAATCTGTCTCTGTTGATGATGCCCGTCAACAATTGGACGCACTTTATGATTCTTCCCCTAATAAAGGCCAGGACTCTCCAGAATAATTATTTAATTCTAATAATTATGAGTTCATATCAATCTCTCATCCATTGATACTTTGATGAGCATTCTGGGAACTATGGGACTGCATATTGATTTATTTGTGTGGTAGCTATGCCCAGAAAACCTGACGAGTACGCAGTGAGTATCTTTATGTCTGGAGGACATAAGGAGGAAGTTAGATTTACCACTGTACAAGATTTTCAAAAATGGTACAGCAACGAACTTGTTCCCAAGTCTGATTCTCAAGATTTTATTAGTGTCCCGATTAAGAATATTCAGGGAGAATATATGGTGGTTCGTCCTGCAGGGATTGTGGCCATTAGAGTCGAGCCGGTATTTTTGGGTAGCGTCGAAAGATTTTAGAGATAAAATGAATGGTAGTTTATACAGCTTACAGCTGATTGCCAGGCGATTTTAACCTATGAGTTTTCGAGCATGACTAAGTCAATTAATAATCCCTCTCCCAATCCCGAACCAGAAAAACCCAATCTAGTTAAGCGTTTGTTACATAGTTTAAAACCTTCTCGTAAAAAGGTAACTATCGGACTTGCTGCGATCGCGACAGGAGGGGTTGTGGGCTATGCAGGAGCTCAATACTTAGTCAAAAATCAGTTACCACCATTCCTCGAAACTCAGATTGGCAATATTATCAAACGCCCCATAGATTTGGGGGAAGTCAAGGGTTTTTCCCTCGGCGGCATAGAATTTGGTCAGACTAGGATTCCCGCTACAGCTAGTGATCCTGACAATATTACCCTCGCAGGGGTTAAGGTTGATTTTAATATTTTCCCTATCATCTTTCGTCGCACCTTGCCTGCGGATATTACCTTAATTCAACCGAGAATTTATCTCGAACAAGCAGCTGATGGAGAATGGCTCAATCTTGATTTTCTAGAAACAAATCCCAATCAAGAAAAGACA
Organism: Xenococcus sp. PCC 7305; assembly: GCF_000332055.1. Lineage (GTDB taxonomy): Bacteria > Cyanobacteriota > Cyanobacteriia > Cyanobacteriales > Xenococcaceae > Xenococcus. Next base: position 68,354 of record NZ_ALVZ01000227.1, read on the forward strand.
GAACTCCCTGTTAAATTAAACGCAGGAGCCAATCTAGAAGATGTTCAAATCACTTTCGTTCCCTACGGGAAATCGCCAATTCAAGTGGGAGTAGATGGCACGGCCAGATATAACCAAAACGCAGGAGAATTAGTCGCTTACGATCTTGAAGCCTCAATTGAAAAAGCGAAAGCGACAGTGCAAGGTGAAACTCTTTTAGACACCGGTAAAACTGAGACCAAGCTACTAGTAAAAGATTTAGCCCTAACAGATGTTGCTACTTTAATTCCCAATTCCCCTATTGTTTTAGGTAGTGGAGTTTTAAATACCGATTTAGATGTTGATATTCCCTCATTGGAAGAAATTACTTCAGCAAACATCCAAGGACTTGTCAGTATTAATGATGTGGCAGGGGAGGTCACAGCTTTATCCACTACAGTTAAAGCCGAGTCGCAGTTGGATTTTGATGGGAAGAACGCCCAGGTTAGCAAAACTCAAGCTAGTTTCGGAGATATCGTTGCGCAAGTTGAGGGCAAAGTAAATTTTGAGCAGGGTTATGACTTGGATGTCAATGTCCTACCGTTTCGCCTCTCTAGTTTACCTACCGAGATCACCAAACAAATCCCTGTAGCGATTGGGGGGGAAGTGGCCGCAGCTCTCAAGCTACGGGGCAAGATTCAGGAGCCTTTATTGACTGGACGTTTCAATAATACCCGCATCGTCAATGTGGATAAAACCCAGTTTCGTAAAGTTCAAGCCAATTTTAAAGCGGACTTAGCAGAAGTAGTTTTAGATAATCTGCAAATCATTCCTGTAGCCGGCGGCACCATAGATGCTGAGGGGATAATTCTCATCCAAATCCCAGAAGCCCTAGCAGGTAATAAAGAGATCGATCTCGGTAAAATGCCGCTGGAGTTTAATTTCAGTGCTGACTTGCCAAGCAAAGATTTAGTTAGCATCTATTATGAACTTCCTTCTGGGGTAACAGTAGAAGATCTTAGCGCCCAGGGGAAAGTGACCGGCACGATAAGTGATCTGAATGCTCTGGTAAATTGGCAGATCCCTGAAGGGAAGACGATAGCTGCCAATAATGTTTCAGGCTCAGGGGAGCTGCTGCTAGAAAATAATCAATTGCAGTTACAGAATACTCAAGTCAATGTGGGTGATGGAGCGGCCGAAGTTAAAGCGATCGCAGATTTGAATAATCAACAATGGCAAGCAGATATTGCTGCTAATTCTTTGTCCCTCACGCCTTTTTTAACTCAGCTTGAAATCCCGAATCTCAATCTGAATCGACCGGTGGCATTAGAAAATGCAGATATCAGATTCAATGGCAAACTCGACGAGCTTGAGCCAAATAAAATCACGGGAGTTGTCAATTTACGTTTGAATGTCGATAGCGGTCAGGTTGCGGTCAATAGCAAATTAAATGAGGGAGTCATCGAGGCTGTTACCACGACAGATAATATTGCTTTACAACCTTTTGTCGATCTTTTACCCGTCCCAGCGGATCTTGATACGGGAATCATTAATGTTTCGGGACAACTAGAGGAGCTACTAACCTTTGGGGATCAGAAGAAACTCGATAGTTGGCAACTAGATGCTGCTCTAGATTTAGCTGTTGATGGCAATCCTATTGCTGTTGATAGTCAGTTAGATTCGGGTATTGTTAGCGGCAAGGTTAATACTAGTGAGATTAATTTAAATCGAGTTGTAGCGGCTTTACCTGTTAATGCCAGACTGCGATCGAGTACCACCAATTTTTCTGGTGAATTGCAACAGTTGCTAACTTTCCAGGAAAATCCCAATCTCAGTAGTTGGCAAGCCGATGTCGATGCAGATTTAGATGTCGCATCAGGAAACGTTAACGCGATCGCACAATTAGCCAATAATCAATTTAGCGCTGATATTGATGCGAGTCAAATTAGTTCTAATGCCTTATTAAATAGTGTTTCGCGCCGTAGTCTCACCTCTCTGGATCTAGATGATATCAATGCTCAGGTGGCTATTAGTGGCAATATCAGCCCGATAATTAATAATGAAGTCAATATTCCCCTGGCTATTGATCGTGTTGATGTCCAATCTGGCTCCCAAAATCTCCAGGCAACTGGCAATTTAAATTTTTCTGATATTTTCACTAATCCCGATGTCGCAGATGCCAGCTTGGATGTTAACGCCAATATCGACTTTAATCGCTTACCCATTAAAGAACTGGTTGCTATAGCTAGTAATGACAATGAGTTAGTAGCAGATAGCGTCAATATTCAAGGCCAAGCTGAATTTGACGGAGCATTTAATGGTAAAAACTTAATTTCGGCTCCGATAGAACCAGGTAATGTCTCGCTGATCGGGGACTTAAAACTTTTAAATTTTGCTTTCAATGACGTTGCCTTTGATCCTGTAATGTCAGGCCCAGTTGATGTCCGTTCCGGCTCGGAAATCGTCTTAAACATCAAAGGACAAAGAGATATCATCGCTGCTGCCGCTGTTCCTTGCACCACAAGTGATTGCCGCTTGCCCTATGTGCCCACTAACTTAGAATTTCGTGTCGGGGAGGGTACTGACGAACCGATTATTGTCACTGGAAATAAAAACCAGGATGTCTTCTCTTTAGATATTAATAATTTTCCCCTAACCTTACTTAGCGTCGCTCCAGCTCAAGCAGCGGGAATTACGGGCTCCTTAACCGGAAACACTACTGGAAATATTGATCTTAATCTCTATACTTTGGCCGCTAACGGACAAGTAAAAGTAGCCCAACCAGGAGTTGGTTATATCCAAGCAGATCAGCTGAACGCTGATTTCCAATATGATCCCAAGAGTAATGTGGCAGAGGTGACCACTGCTTCTCTGGAGTTGGGAAAAAGTCAATATGATGTAAATGCTTCCTTGAATCTACAAACAGCTGCGATCGCAGGCAAATTAGAAATCCCCGAAGCCTATATTGAGGATATTTTAACTAGTCTGCGCTGGTTTACTGTTACAGACGTGATTTCGCTATTTGACATTTCCGATTACGCCGAACCAGCCACGATTACTCCCGGCAATGACATTGTGACGGTTAATGAATCGATTGCCATCCAACTTAATAGATTAAGCCAAGTAGAAAATAATATTCAGGAGCTTGCTACAGCCAGGGAAAAAGGTGGGATTCCTACAGAGTTAGATATCAAGGGACGATTCACCGGCTTGATCAGTTTTGGGGGGACCTTGGAGCAACCGGAGGCGAACTTCAAAATTGAAGCTGCTGACTGGCAATGGCAACCTCAAGAACAGTTTTACAATTTTACCGAATCAGAAGGATTAGTTCGAGAAGAACTCCCGATTGTCAATATTCCTCAAATATTAATTGCCGGTGATTTGCAGGGCACAGTTGTTGATCTCGAAATCGCCAAACTACAACTAGAAGATGCTATTTTCTCTGCATCAGGCAAGCTCTCTCCCGAGGAAGAAGACATTAAGTTTCAAGTAGAAGATCTCACTCTTGCGACCATTGGTAAATTTATCGAACTTCCCGTTGATGTAGCTGGCGAAATTGACGTCACCGGTGAATTAACCGGAACTCCTACCAAGCCCCAGATTACCGGAGAAGTCGCTTTTCTTGATGGTTTCTTTAACGGTAATCCCTTGCCTAATAAATTTGTGGGGAACTTTGATTATGACAGTACCAGACTCCAATTTGATACTAGTGAACCATCTTTCATTCAAGTGGATGCGACTGTACCTTATCCGATTATTCCCGAGACCAGCGATCGCGTGACGGCAGAGGTTCAACTAGAGACCGAAGCCTTTGCTCTGTTAGGCATTCTCAGCAGTGGTTATTTAAATTGGATTGGTGGTGCGGGGGATGCGGATCTCAAAGTTGAGGCTCGTCTTGATTTGGCAAAAGACATTCCCATATATGATCTTAATGCCACAGGAATCGTTAATTTAGATAACTCCCAAGTTGATTTAGTAACGCCCTTCTTCTCCGCACCCTTCCAAGGTACGGGTAAAGTTACAGTAGACAATCAAATATTAACTGTGGAAAGTTTGTCCGGTACTTTTGCCGAAAAAGATTTAACCGTTTATGGTTCCTTACCACTCCTGACAGCAGTTAATAATCTGGAGAACCCTCTCACAGTGGATCTACCCGACGGAGATGGCGAGATGCATATCGAGCAGCTCTATAAAGGCGGGGTTGCAGGAAATATCAGCGTTACAGGGGCAGCCTTGCAACCATTAATTGGTGGGGAGTTGCAAATTAAGGATGGTAGAGTTTACGTCCCCAAAATCGAAACGGCTCCCCCCACGACTCCTAGTAGTGACACCACAGAAGTAGCTCAAAACCTCACCCGCAGAAATACTGCCGCAACTACTCCCACTAGTACTGGGAATAACCAAGATACTCAACCGCTCTTCATCCCAACACTAGATGCTCTACAAATTGGCTTGTCAAATCTAACTATTCGACAAAGACCAGTATATAGAATTGATATTAATGGAGATATCGTTCTCAACGGGACAGTTGACGATCCTAGTAACATTGAACCAGAAGGTACTGTTACCATAGCGCAGGCCTGGGTAAACTTTTTGAGCAATGAATTTCTATTAAATCGCTCTCGAGAAAACACAGTTGTTTTTACTCCCGAAGCAGGAATCTTAAACCCCTATTTAGATATTCAATTCAGAACGGTGATCAACGAATTCGATCAGGCAGATGTCAGGGTAGCTGATGTGGGAAGTAGTGAAATTAGAGATCCCATTTCTCAGGTGAATTATCGAAATTCGATTACCGTCAATTTGATTGTGGCAGGCGAAACCGCAGCGATCATACCAAGTTTGGCTCCCAAAAATGATTGTGAGATTCGTCCGACTGACACTGCTTTGGTTGATGCCAATGCCCATTACACAGTAGAAGAATTGAATCGGCTCACCACATGCTTTAATATTGCCGCCTTAGAAAATGAAAATGAACCTTTAAACTTATCTACGGTGGAGCTGACCAGTATTCCCTACCGCAGTGAAGGAGAAATTACTACTTTATTAGGCAATGAATTCTTATCTTTTGCGGAAAATCTAGCAAATAGCAGTCAATCAGAATTATTTGACCTCGGAGTTAATACATTTGTCATAGAACCTCTGTACAGAAGAGCTTTTTATAAAGTTGATGATAAGGTAGTTAAATTTGGAAGAAAAATCGGATTGGATTATTTACATCTTTTTCCCGATTTAGAAGGTGTTTATCAACTTAACAAAGATTCTTCTCTTCGCTCTTCTTATAACTATGGAGTACCCAATTCCCATGAAGTCAGATTGGAATATCAATTAAGGTTTTAAGAAGCATCTTAAGAAAGACTATCTAGACCCTTTTTCCCACTATCATCTTAATTTTTTCCAGGTCATGTTTACTATAATTTGTAATTGATGTTTGATCTTTGCTCCAAGCTTTAGTAATATCTCAGTAATACAGACCGAGTTCGATATAGAGAATTTAAAGGTTTTGACCCACAAGTCAGAATTCAGAAGGGTAAACTTTAGGGTAATATTTCAAAAATCAGCATAAAGTTAGAGTACCAAGATAAAGCGGCTTCTTGGCTATAGTAATTCTTGTTTATCTGTTGTTTTTATTCCATTATCAACTGTATTTATTTCTTCTGGCTTCTAAATTCTGATTTACAGTATAGATTTTAGTTGCACTGAACTGACGTTAAGACAAAGAATCGACACCAGAAGTAATTGAGCACCCTAAAGATAAATAATGGACATTACATTTTCTAAGCAAATTGTCGACACCTCAATGGATAATACCCATGCTGTTGTCGCAGCAGATTTTGATGGTGATAATGATATTGACTTAGCTTCAACGAATTTCATACTTGATTATGTTGCCTGGTATGCCAATGATGGCAGTCAGAATTTTAGCAAACTAGCAGTGGACGGAGATTTTAGCGGGAGCCTCGACGGTAGTAATCTACAGGGGGCTTATCCTATAAATATCGGAGATATCAATCAGGATGGGAATATTGATATCCTGGCAACAGGTTATGAAGCAGATGCGACTGTCTGGTATGAAAATGACGGCGCGGGAAATTTCCTGAGGCGTGATGTTGATCTCAATGCGGATGGAGCTCATTCGATTGTTCCAGGAGATATCGACCTCGATGGTGACATTGATCTACTGACGACCAACCAGGATGCAGGAACAGTCACCTGGTACGAAAATGATGGTGGCGAAAACTTTGCTCTGCGGGTGATTGATGATAGTCTCGGTCGAGCCAAATATGCCGATTTCGCAGATATTGATGGCGACGGCGATCTTGACGTATTTGCTGCGGGCAATGAGGAAAATATTATTTCCTGGTATGCCAATGATGGTAGCCAAAACTTTACTAAGCAAATCATTGATAACAATTCAATGGGGGCTTACTTTGTCTTCGCAACCGATTTAAATCGTGATGGCTTTGTTGATGTCGTCACCGCCAGTCAGCTTGACCATACAATTGCCTGGTACCAGAATGATGGCAATGCCAATTTTACGAAACAAGTTATTGATAACGAAGCACTAGACGCGCGATCAGTATATGTCGTGGATTTAGATGACGATGGCACTCTTGATGTTTTATCCGCCAGTGTCGATGATGATACGGTTTCTTGGTATCAACATGATGGCAATGGCAATTTTAGCCAACAAATTATTGATGATTTTGCCGATGGAGCATACGGGGTCTTTGCCGCAGATGTTGATGGTGACGGCTTAACTGATGTCCTTTCTGCTGGTCGAGATGACTTTACTATCGCTTGGTATCGCCAAACTAGAGAACCTAATAATGCCCCTGAGGTTCTCAATCTGGATACTGATTTAGTCATTGCTGAGGAATTGGCAAATAAAACTATTGAATTACTTAGTCCGATCTCTCGGTTTCAGAATACTCAAGTACCAGGCACCTTTTTGTATTTAAACGCAGGGGAACAGGAAAATATTAATCAAAACTTTGTTGGCAACTTTGTGGATGAGGGAATTGCTTTCAATGCTGCTCTAGAACCTGATGATGATCTGATAGCTTTATTCCGTCTGCAAAATAATGATCTGCCTGGTACTTTTTTATATGTGGGAGAAGATGAGCGCAATAGCATCATCACAGATCCTGAATTTGCTGATAAGTTTACGGATCAAGGAATTTCGTTTTACGTTTATGGTGCTGGTGCAGGAGAGGAAACCCCCTTCTTCCGTTTTCAGAATTCGGATGTTCCTGGGACCTATGTTTATGCTGCCGGAGCTGAAGCTGATGATATTCGGAATAACTTGACTAACTTTATTGAAGAGGGAATTGCTTTTGAGGCGGAAATTTCAAATTAAAATGAAGGCAGATGGCAGATGGCAGATGGCAGAAGTCTCACTTGTTAAGAAGGTTATTTCGACTTAAGAGAGAAGGACTTACGATGATGGATCACAACTCCATATTTTTGTATGGCAAGACGATGTTTTTTGGTGGGATAACCTTTGTTGGCAGCTAGATCATATTCTGGATATTGCGAGGCTAAATCGATAATTAAATTATCTCGCCATACTTTCGCCAGAATACTAGCGGCACCAATAACTAGTGATTGGCGATCGCCCTGGATGATGGTTTTTTGGGGCAGCGCTAAATCGGGGATCGAAAATTTGCCATCGACTAAACAAATATCAGGAACAGGATTAAGTGCTAAGACTGCACGTTTCATTGCCAGGAGAGAAGCTTGCAAGATATTGATTTTGTCAATCTCTTCCACTGTGCTGTAACTAACATGACTTCCAGAGGCGATCGCTTTTATGGGTTCTATTAATTTTTGTCTTTTCTGGGGTGATAGTTGTTTACTATCTCGCACCCCAATTTCCTGCAATTTTGGTAACTGGGATAAGGGCAAAACCACCGCAGCAGCAACCACGGGGCCAAACAAAGCCCCTCGTCCCACCTCATCTACCCCAGCCACTAAAGCATCTTGCCCATATTCAGAGAGTTTAAAATAAGTCTCATCTGCCATCTGCCCTCTGCCTTCTGCCTTCAAGGGTGAAGCCCTATTAAACACTAACCTCTTTTTGTGCTGAAGAGCGACGACGACGACGACGACGGGGATTGGCCGTTTCCTCAATTGTTGCTTCTTTAGTTTCTTCCTGGTTCTCTTCTGCTGTTTCCTTAGTGGGTTCTACTGTTTCAGAAACCGAGTCAGTGACTGTTGTTTCTATAATGGTCTCTGGCTCTATATCTGGTTCTTCTGTGATTGCTTCGAGAGTGTCGAGAATAGAAGATTGAGTGATAATCTTGGCAGATGGTTTAATAATAGGCTCTTTGGACTCGCTAACTTCTGGCTCAACAGTTTCTGCTGCTGTCTCAGTCTCGGTTTCTAATTCTAGGGTTTCTCCTGGTTTAGTCACATAAACCAAAACTGACTTGGGAGACTTAAATTCTTTATCCAAGCGCACCAAAGGAGATACCCCCATCAGAGCATAGATTTCCTGTTCAAATTCAGTCATTTCTACTACAACTTTTTCCTGAGGCACTTCTTCTCGACGAGCTGCCCGCGAAGGAATTCTAGTTTTCCGTTCTTCAGGAAAGCGATCGCTGGTACGTTCGGGATCGCGATCGCGAGAGGGAATAACTGTAACTTCTGTTTCGTTAACATCCTCTTTGAGGGAAATCTCATTGCGACGGCGACGACGGCGACGACTATTGGGGGCAGCACCACCTTGCTCTTGATAATTGGGATGATTAGCTAGATCCAATTGATAGGGATTGCGCTCATAATCTGTTTCGGCAGGAGTATTGATAATTCTGCGTTCGCGTTCAAAGCGCTCGGTGACAGCGGGAGATGCGATCGCAGCAGGGACAATGGTCGGATTTTCCAGAGACTCCCCTTGCGATTTTCCTGGAAGATGAACGAGATTACCTAAGCCACCACAGGTTGGGCAAGTTTGACCAAATAATTCGTAAACATTTTTTCCTTGACGCTTACGAGTAAGTTCAACCAAACCAAGTTCAGAAAGTTGGGCAATTTGAGGACGAGCTTTATCTCCCCGCAGTGCATTATTAAAATGTTCTAATAATTTCAGCCGATCTGGGTTGGTATCCATATCAATGAAATCAACCACAATTACCCCACCAATATTCCGCAAGCGCAATTGACGAGCAATTTCTGTGGCTGCTTCCCGATTCGTCCATAGTACGGTTTCCCTTGCCGTTGCCGAACGGGTAAAAGAACCTGAGTTGACATCAATTACGGTCAAAGCTTCGGTAGGTTCAATAATAATATAACCACCAGAAGGTAATTCTACCCTGGGTTTTAAAGCCTCACGAATTGCCGCATTTACTCGAAAATATTCAAGAATGGGCTGTGGTTCGCGATGATAATCGACAAAAACACCTTGGGGAGAACGACCACCACTCCAATTGCTGAGATGCTGTTTAACTCGTTTCATGCCCGCTTGAGAATCTGTCACGATGGTATTAACATCGGCAGAATACATATCTCTCAAGACTCTTTGAATAAAATCATCATCGCGATTCAGCAATGCAGGAGGTGCGCTATAAGCGGCTTGCTCTTGAATGGATTCCCATTGTTTTTGCAACAATTCCAGGTCTTCCATGATCGCTTCTTCAGCTTTTCCTTCAGCTTCAGTCCGAACTAGTAACCCCATACCTGCTGGCTTAACTAGAATCGCTAAAGCTCGTAGCCGACTCCGCTCATTTTCGTCTCGAACACGTCGTGATAGCTTCACCCCTTTACCATGGGGCATTAATACCAAATAGCGTCCCGGCAAAGTGATATTCCCCGTTAAACGAGGCCCTTTATTCCCCGTCGGCTCTTTCATTACTTGAACTAAAGCTTTCTGGTCAGGCGCTAGAAGTTCAGTAATGGTCGCGGCATTTTTTTTCAGACGCAATGGGCCCAAATCTGTAACGTGAATAAAACCATTACGCTCTGCATCACCAATATTGACAAACGCCGCATCAATACCCGGAATGACATTTTCGACCAGCCCGAGAAAAATATCACTAACTTGTTGAGTTCCTGTGGCGACAACTAATTCCTGTATCTGTTCTTCCCAAAAAACAGCAGCTATGTGATGCTGTTCTGCAATTATGATTTGTTTTGGCATTAATTTTCCTCAAATTCTCGATTAATTGATTTTGCTAACACCGAGATGTTCGATGAGATTCTTCACTTGTAAAAAAAATAAGCAGACTGGATATTTTAATTTCATATATATTTAGATTTAGCACTCTTTGGAAACTATCTAAATCGAGGTTAAAGATTCTTTCTGGCTTGGGAGAATCTGGGGTTTTCTAACTTCGTTTCACAGGCTGATCAACCTAATCACAGTGAAAGCGATCGTTGGAACTTAATTTAGAATAAGACCTCGGGTTACCACTCTACAACGAGTAGCGGAAGATTAGCTTTTTATCTGTCGAACACAAAAACAAGAGCTGCCAGTAGCTGCATGCTTTAGTTGTAGCTATATGATTTTAGACTACGAATTTGTAGTGATGCTACCCACCAGAATTTTAACCTGAATATAACCTCGACGCATAACTTTTGACAAGAAAATTTGCGTTTGCTGAATTTTCCATGGAGCTTTATTCACCGAGAAGACTGTTGTTTTTGTTATCTCACTTGAGCTTGACGCAAAGATCTAATGTTGGCAACTACGGCTTCTCCTACGGTTTCGATCTCCTTGATGGTGTTAAATCTTCCTATGCCAAAACGGATTGAAGCCTGAGCTAGTTTGGCCTCTCTCCCCAAAGCTGTTAAAACATGAGATGGTTTAGTACTCGTAGTAGAGCAAGCCGAGCCCGAAGATAGAGCAACAATTGGTTGTAGCGCCAAGAGCAAAGCTGTCCCATCTATACCTGCAACACTAAGATTCAGGTTTCCTGCTAGTTTTTGGGTTGGGTGCCCATTAAGATAAATGCCTGATAACTGATTGATGAGCGACCAAAGTTTTTCCCGCAACTGTAGCAAATATTGTTGCTCCGAAGCCATTAGATCGAGCCCTAATTCGATCGCCTTGCCAAAACCAACTATTTGAGGAGTGTATAAAGTTCCTGAGCGAATATTTCTTTCTTGGCCACCTCCTTGCATTTGTGGGGCAATAGTTACTCGCCGCTGACGACGTCGCAGATATAAGGCTCCAATCCCTTTGGGACCGTAAAGTTTATGAGCAGTCAAAGACATCAGATCTAGGTTCATTTGCTCCACATCAAGAGGCATCTTTGCGATCGCCTGAGCCGCATCAGAATGAAACAAAACATTATGTTCACGACAAATCTGACCAATCTCCTCTAGAGGCTGAATCACTCCTATTTCATTATTAGCGGCCATCACCGAGACTAAAATTGTTTCAGGGCGTATTGCCCCACGAAGTTGAGATAAATCAATTAGGCCGTCAGGTTGCACTGGCAAATAAGTGACCTCAAAACCAAGAGTTTGTAAATATTTACAGGGATCGAGAACTGCACGATGCTCCGTTGCGACAGTAATAATATGTTTGCCCTGGGTAAAATAAGATTCGGCGATACCTTTAATTGCTAAATTATTGGCCTCTGTGGCACCACTAGTAAAAATTATTTCTTCTGGGGTGGCATTAATCGCTTCGGCAATAGTTTTTCTGGCCTGGTCAACTGCGCTTTCTGCTTCCCAACCATAAAGGTGAGTTGTACTAGAAGCATTGCCAAAGCGATCGCAAAAATACGGCAGCATGGCATCTAAGACCCTTTTATCGACAGGAGTCGTAGCATGACAATCTAAATATATGGGACGCTTAAGCATTTAATATTGACCATTTGATCACATAAGAAGGGCTATACAGTTGTTGGCCAATTTTGTGGCATAGTTTTGGTCTCTTTCATTTTATAGGTCAATAGCTGATGGAGTTTTTTTTGTTCTGTTTTGGCCTCTTCTGAAGCAATGCCCCCTACGGGCAGCAAATTGGTTAATTCTAGAGGGTCATTTTGGAGATTATACAGTTCATATTGAAAACCATTAGAGGTTACAATCTGTCCATCATTTCCCGGTGAAGCATAGTAAACCGCATATTTCCATTCTGCTGTTCGCAGACATCGAATGGCATTCTTGTCTCCAGGAGGTGCCACACTAGTGTCATTAACTCCATCGTCATAGCTAAATAGCAAAGCATCTTGGGTCGGATGAGAAGGATCGAGTAAAGTTTGAGAAAAATCAATGCCTTGAAACTCAAATTCTTGCTGTTGTTCCTTCGTTAGGCCAGCGATCGCAGCTAATGTCGGTAACAGATCTACTGAACTCACTAAAGAATCGAGTTCAATCCCTTGTTTAATCCATTTAGGATTACTAAAGATTAGAGGTACATTTATAGCCTCTCTATATACTGTATTTTGCTTTTCTGTAAGACCGTTGTGAGCCATGCCCATCTCACCGTGATCGGCAAGACGAACCAAGATGGTATTGTCCCAAAGAGAGTCACTGGTAGCATCTAGTACATGACCAAAATGGCTGTCGGTCAAAGTATGTAAATAGGCATAGAACTTGACATAGTTGAGAGCATCTTCTTCGCTTAGTTTACCGCCTTCTCTATTTAAGAAATTACTTTGCGCCCAGGGTTTGGTCGTCAAATCATCTTGGTAGTAGCTTTGAGGTAAGGTAAATCCTTGATAATTTTGGAAGGCACTGGGAAAGGTTGTCAGTCCTTGGTTAAAAACTTCGGGATAAACCCAAACATCATGAGGCCCCACCAACGAAACTATCAAGCAAAAAGGTTGCTCGGGATTTTGATTTTGAGACAAAAATTCGATCGCGGTTTGCTGACTCGACAATAAACTTGGCCCATTGACATAGCGTCCATCGTTATTGGCAGAACTTCCACCCAAAGTGTTCAAACCATGTTCCCGGTCAGTAATACTGGTTCCCGAATCTGGCGCGAGCCAACCGTCAAGTTGCCAATTTGTCAGCATCGCAGCATCCTCTGCTTGGAGAGTTTGCTGTTGTTCAGAGGTCAAGGTTTTGAGGCGCGGTGTCTCCTTTGATGGTTGATCAAAGGTTGAGTCTGATAGATCCCATTTACCCTTGTAGATAACCCGATAACCTGCCTTTTTTAAGACATTGCCCACAATATTAGTTTTATTGCGAGGGTTGGGCTTAAGCGTTCCTGGGACTTTGTATACTCCATTTGTTGAAGGATACATTCCTGTCCAGAGAGTTGCGCGAGATGGGGAACAGGCACAAGTACTGGTTTGCGCATTCCTAAAGGTGATGCCTGTCTGCTTGAGTCGATTGAGATTGGGGAGATTATTCTTGACCCATTCTTCTGGGAAATGCTGGATTGCTCGTTGCTGATCACTAATGAGGATAATAATATTGGGACGCTTAAATTCTGGGAAAGCCATAAACTTATTTCCTTATCTATATGATTGTGAACTTTTTTCCAACAATTTTTTAACTCATCTTGGGCAAAAGGTACCACAATACCTGAACAGTATCTGAAGTAATAAGTAATGAGTAATAAGTAATAAGTAAAACTTTTGTTGAGCTGCTTTTGATTTGTGGGCGTTTTAAAATGACCTTGGTTAGAATTAGACCGACTTTTAACTCTGCGTAGCTATGTTGATAAATAGGCCGAGATCAGCGATTTTGAATTTTATCATTGGTTTAGCGATCGCTTTAGGAATTCATGCTTGTAGTAACTCTACTATTACTAATGTCCCTAATAATAATACTCAATCAATTCAGATTGGGATTTCTTCAGAAAATTTGATTTTTGAAGACAAAATCGTATCTTTAATCAAAAAAGCTACAGGACGACCAGTAGAAGTCCAAACAAAAGGCTCAGTAAGGCTCACAGAGCTCGCTTGTTCAGGCCAACTTTCGGCGATGATGATTGCGGATGAAATGTGGCCTAATATTAAATGTCCTGATGCTAGTTGGATTAACACTTCCGATGCAGTTTATTCAACGAGAATTCAGTTTGCTTTACCTGTTGCCAAGGCTAGAGAATTGGGCTGGCTGAACAGAGTTATTAGTCGAGAAGAAGTTGTTGCGGCTTTGAAAGCTGGGAAAATTCGCTTAGCGACTACAACTCCAACCCATTCTAATAGTGGCTACAATACTTTACTTTGGCTGGTTCGTGGAGAAATTAGTCCCAATTTAACTCCTGAACAAATAACTCCTGAATCTTTAGCTTCACTTCAACCAATTTATAAAAACTTGGCAATATCGAGTGAAAGTACTTCCTATCTTGCTCAGAAACTTGCTCAAGAATGGCCCGACGATACTCTCGCTGCTTTATATCGTTTTCTCTACACAGCAGATGGCAAAGCAGTTTATTACCAGGGAGATAAATTACAGCTTCCGCAAAAAGTTGCGCTAATTGACGTTTCTCCTGCGATCGCAGTTACTCCCACATGGTTTGTCACCACAAGCAATGAACAATTGAAACAGCAATTAATGGAACAAGTCTTTGGCAAATTGGACACCGCTAGCCAAAATCTACTCAAAGAATTAAAACAACTCAATCCTCCTTTGCCAGAAGGAATCACTCAAGAATTTACGCCCGTTGCCGAGATCCATCGCAATTTACTCAATAGTTTCCATCCGAATATTCGTCAAAAACGTTGGATTGTGGGAATCGTTGATGCTTCGGGTTCGATGCAGGGAACAGGTTATCGAGAGTTACAAGAAGCGTTCCAAGAGTTGCTCAATGTCGAGCGAGCTAAGAATAATTATCTCTATTCTCCTAATGATCGCTTTAGCCTGATTATTTATCAGGGCAAAAATGCTTATCAAATCCCTCCAGGATCTACCGCAGGAGCTGAGATAGATCGGGTGGCTATTCTGCGATCGCTACAAAAAGATGTCCAACCAAGAGGCGGAACTCCGGTTGCTAAGGGGCTAAAAATTGGTTTTCAAACGGCTTTAACTATTGCGCCTGAGTATAAAACGGAAATTTTTCTGTTTACTGATGGTCAATTTTCCGACCCTGTCGATGCTGATTTATTAAATATTTTCCAGCAACTGGAGGATAAAAATGCTGAGTTTACGATTGTTGGCGCGGGAGAAGTCGATCGCAAAGCGTTGATTAATCTGGCGGAACTGCTTAATGCCCGTCCGATTATTTCTGAAGATGCTAATGAGACTTTGGAGGAACTTTTGAAAGCATTTCGTGAGGCGCAGATTTAGGGGTAATGGGTAATGGAATGGGTAATGGGTAATAGGTGACTGATTTATGAATTCTCGTAGGTTTTCTAAAATAATTGCTGGTTTATTAATGTTGTTGCTGTGTCTCGCATTTGCTGTTGTCGGAGCAGGTTGGGCCATTAGCGTTGTCTTGGGGATTTTGATGGGAATCGCTTTTTTGATTCTGACGAGCGGTGTGGGCGATCGGATTCAGAATTTTTCTAATATCATTGCCTATGTTTTAATTGCGATCGCGACATTAACCTTAATCATTTTTGGTGTACCTCAAATTCAGGAAAGCTTGAAAGCTCCGGATCTTGTTTATGGCTATGTCGGTGGGGAACGATATGATTTACTTGTGCGCAATAATAAGGTGCAAAAATTGTTGTCTAGTGCCGAGTTGCAAGTAAGCGATGCTAGCACCACCAAGAAGGGTTCGGTTTCTCAGTTACAAGTTTTTAATCAGGCGACTAGTCAGTCTTTGGATACTCTCGATTATGTTTGGACAGGAGATTCGGCGATCGCAGAGGCGGGAAAAGAAATTATTGAAGCTAATGGCAAGAAAGTATTAGAAAATGAAGCTACTTTACTAGATCCTTTGGTTTTAGTAGTAAACAAGAAAGCTGCGAACAAAATGAGTAAAAGTGGCTTTCTCTCTGCTCTTACTGATAATTCACTCAAAAGCTTTGGTTTTTCCTCTGAATTAGATGCAGTCAAGTTTGCTGATCTTTTAGAGGGCGATGCCACTTGGAATGAGATTGGCATTACTCGTTATGCTTCTCCTCCTGGAGTCATCATGGCAGATGCGCGTAAATCTAATGGTGGAGTGATGGCGGAAACTTTGATTGGGACTATTTGGTACAACATGGCGCTTCAGGGCATTGCTGATACTCCTAGTTTGGAAGTGAGCAAACAAATTAATCAATTTCAACCTTTGCCAACCCAAATTTCCCAAGCCTTAAGTAAGAAAATGCAGGAGTTGCGATTGCGTTCGGGTTTTGCCGAATCAACTTCTTCTAAGCTAAAAGTGCAACTAGAAGAAGGTGGCTCTCCTTGGGCTTTAACTTATTATTCTTTGGGGAAAAATATCATTAAAGCTAATCCTCAATTTACGTTAGTGGCTCTGTCTCACACGATGGTTAGTAGCAATCAATTTTTATCTTTCTCGGATGCAGGAACGAGATTGCTTAGGGTGATAGAGTCAGCAGAGTTTCAGAAGATTGCTCAAGAGTATGGTTATGATGCGCCGCAAGGGAGTTGGATCGTGTTGCGAGATCCGACTTTTGAAGCAGTGCGATCGCTAACTAATTTGCCACTTTAGCAATAAACTTCCTGCATTATTTAGTCATTAAAGAGCTATGAGAAGATTTTCGAAAGGATGATTTTGTTTCCAGCGATAGGTATTAAAGTCGCGCTGATCTACTGAAAAAATCCGTCCATGGCCTAAGTGTTCTGCCAAAATAACCAAGGAAGCATCAGCCAAATCCATTGGAAGATCTGCATATTTTTCCATTAATTGGCTAATCCGAGAAGTATGATAAACTTCTAAATTGAAGACAGAAAACAATCCCTAGTTAATACTATTTATAAATAAAGTTTGGACTGCTACTACTTTCCTTTTCAGCAAAAGATAGCAAGTTTCCGTCACAACACACCAGGTTGTAATTAAAGGTTCATTGTATTATTTCAAAGCCTGTTTTGTTCGTTGATGATAAGTATCTTTCTGATCGAAAAGAGCTAGCCAAAATCCTGTATCAACTATTATCATATTTGGATGCTAATGTATCAGCAAGAACCTCTTTGTAATTAGTCGATAAATCTTCTTCCACAGAACAAAAGCCAATCAAACCAATTTCCTCAAATTTTTCATAGGTACTTTTTCCCTCCTGATTACTTTCTGTCTCTGATTTTGAGTAACATTTTTTCAGTAGCTGAATAAAATCGAGGAGTATGATTTTGGCTTCCTCTGGTAACGTGTCAATATCCTGATATATTTGTTCAAATTCAGACATTTTTAGTAACTTCTAAACTCGTCGATAGTTTTTCGATTCTGATCTGATTGTACTTTAAGAAGCTTGAGGAAGAAGTTTCAGGCTTTGCCGCGATCGCATTTTAATAATCTTCGAGCCATGTTCAAGTAAGCTGTAAATATAATTTCGGCGAAATCTATTGGTAAACTAGAGACAAAATCAATTCCATTATTTCTATGTCTGCCACAGCTGTATCTCGTTATGTGACTCGAAATCCTGAAATTTTGAGTGGAGAGCCGATTATTATCGGTACTCGGACATCTGTACGGGCTATTGTCGGTTTGTGGCGATTAGGCATTATGCCAGAAGAAATTCTGAACCATTTGCCTCATTTAACCCTAGCTCAAGTTTTTGATGCTTTAAGTTTCTATCTCGATCATCAAATAGAAATCAATGAATATATTGAGCGAAATCAAGTACCTGATGAATTAGTTCATATTTCTGTAAAAGCAGCTTTAGATGAATCATAATCATGCTGGCAACACTTTACACCGATGAAGATATGTCGGCTTTGGTCGCTACACTTTTAAGAGCTCGTGGTTTAGATGTGACAACTGTTCCCGAACAAGCAACTCTTGGTAAGACCGACAATGAGCAACTAGAATTCGCAACTTCTTTGGGTAGATGCCTCTTAACTCATAATCGAGTCGACTTCGAACGATTACATCTCAAATATATGGAGCAAAATAAACAACATCCTGGGATTATTATTGTTCCTCAGAAAAATGCCTATGAAGTTGCTCGACGCATTGGTGTTTTAGTAAGTTCATTAAAGGCTAATGAAATTAAGAATCAGTTGTTATATGCCTAAAGCTATACCCTTGTTGATGAAATAACCTAATCGGAAAATCTACCTTAAGTAGGGTTTGCTGAGAAAGAAAAAACCATTAGCAGATAAGGTTTTCAGAGACTAAAAGATTAGTAAAGTGTGAGAAAAATCGCTAAAATACCTCAAAACCCTTGCACTTTATACTTGGACAATGTACCGAATTAATAGTGTAGCTAAGAGTAAAGTAAGCAACTTTAATCTACAGACGACAACTCAGCTAGATGAAAATAATAGATGGGTTAAACTAGCAGAACTAATCCCCTGGTCAGAATTGGAAACAGAATATGCCAGTCAGTTTAGTAAGAAAATGGGGGCTCCAGCAAAGCCCTTTCGCATGGCGTTGGGAGCATTAATCATCAAAGAGTATCTCGGGACAAGCGATCGAGAAACCGTAGAACGAATTAAAGAGAGTCCTTATCTACAGTATTTTCTGGGGTTACCAGGATTTATCAGCCAAGCACCATTTGAAGCATCGATGTTCGTCTATTTTCGGAAACGATTGAATCAGGAATTAGTCGGAAGAATCAACGACAGAATTGTCCTGAATCTAATGCCGAAACAGCAGAAGAAAAAACCAGAACAACAGAAAACAGAAGAAAATACGCCAAGAGAATCACAGTCGCCGCAAAATCAAGGGAAATTAATTTTAGACGACAGTTGTGCGCCAGCAGATATCAACTATCCCACAGACTTGAAACTCTTGAATCAAGCTAGAGAGCAAACAGAAAAGCTCATAGATAGATTGTATGAACAAGTGAAACAGAAGCTAGATAAGAAACCCAGGACATATAGAAGAATTGCAAGAAAAGACTATTTAGAACTAGCTAAACAACGCCGACCCAAGAGAAAAAAACTTCGTCAAGCAATTCGCAAGCAACTATCTTATCTCAAAAGAAATCTAGCTCATCTAGATGCACTAGTCGCCGCAGGAGCCAGCTTATCAGAATTAAATCCGCAGAATTATCGTTTGTTGTTAGTCATCAATGAATTATTTCGACAGCAACAATGGATGTATGAGAATAAAACCAACCGGATTGATGATCGCATAGTAAGTTTAACTCAACCTCATCTGCGTCCGATTGTCCGAGGAAAAGCCGGAACTCCAGTGGAGTTTGGCGCCAAAATTTCTGTGAGCTACAGTGATGGCTATTGTTTTCTCGATCATCTCAGTTGGGACAATTTTAATGAATCACTAGACCTTGAATCACAAGTACAGAAGTATTATCAAAGATTCGGTTGCTATCCCGAATCACTTCATGTCGACCAGATTTATCGCACTAGATCCAATCGAGCTTGGTGCAAAAAACGAGGAATTAGGCTGAGTGGGCCACCTCTGGGTCGTCGACCGACAAATCGTTCACCAGAGCTGATCCAACAGCAGCGTGAAGATGAAAAATATCGCAATGCCATCGAGGGCAAATTTGGCCAAGCCAAGAGACGCTTTGGTCTCGGTCGGATTATGACAAAGCTTTCTGATACGTCTGAAAGTAGCATAGCGATTACTTTTCTAGTCATGAACCTTGAACAGTTGCTTAGGCAGCTTTTTCGGCTATTTTCTTGTCTTTTGATAAATAGCTTGTTTTTCTGGCAGTCTGTTTCGATTGTCCAAGTTCAACAAAGACAATTAAGGCTTAGATTTTAATATCTATTAAAATAGGTTAATACTTTTTCAGCAAACCCTAAGTAAACTATCTGAATGGCACGAAAGAAAACTACCTGTCGTGTCTATAATATTTTTCTGCCGACTAAAGCTTCTCTCACTTCCAACATTGCCGAATAAGTTGGCAGAATATGCAAGGTTTCTTCCTTCTTGGTTAACTCCAAAGAAGTCGCGATCGCAGCTCCCAAATCTTCCTGAATAATCAACTCAAAATTTGTATTCTCAGCCCCAATCTGCTCGCAACTATATTGTAAACGTAATGCCATATCAAAAAAGCGATCGCCACTAACAATCAACTTGCCACCAGTCGCTACCAACTGCTCGGTATCCACATCCCAAATCCAGGAAACATCAGTGCCATCAGGAATGCGATCGTTGAGCACCAACAAAGTTACCGCCGCTTCTTTGGTCTTATTAATATCATTCACGGCTCGAATAGTTTCATTCATCCCCACAGGATTTTTGGATAATAAAATACGCACCTGTTTATCATCAATAGTTAACTCTTCTGCTCTGCCAAAAGCAGCTTTAAAGTTACTAATAGTTTGAAAAATATCTGGCTTAGCAATCCCAAATTCTTGAGCTAACAATCCCGCGGCGATCGTATTATATTTATTGTAAACTCCGATCAGAATCTGGCCCCAGTCCTTGCTATCAATAGCCGTTGCATTTTTGGCAAAACCACAACTAGGACATTCATAATCGCCCAAATGAGATAAATAAACTCCTTGGTAGTTCAATAAAGTGCCGCAGCTAGGGCAATAAATAGAATCAACTGCATGGGGAATTTCTTCTAAGTATAAATTTGGTTCGCTTAAGCCAAAAAATAAAACTTTTTGCGTTAAATTTTGTCCCAGATAATTTAAAGTCGGATCATCAGCATTCAAGACAATTGTTGTGTCCGTAGGTAAAGGTGCGATCGCTTTTTGCCATCTTTGAGCGATCGTATCAACTTCCCCGTATCTATCTAACTGATCGCGAAATAAATTCAAACCCAAAATATATTTCGGCTGGCAGTCTTTCAATACCAAAGGCAAAATATTTTCATCAACTTCAAGAATGGCATAATCAACATTCAAGTTCCCTGTAAGATCAGTATCAACCAGCAAAGCAGTAATCAAACCATTAATTAAATTTGCACCACTAGAATTATGGGTAACTCGATAGCCTTGGTCTTCTAAAATAGTTCTCAAAAGCAAAGAGGTTGTGGTTTTACCATTGGTGCCCACAATGAGAATTACCCCTTGCTTAACCTGCTCAAACATCAGAGGAAGTAGACGAGGATGTAAGCGACGAGAAATTTCCCCAGGCAACACAGAAGCCGCACCCAAGCGTAGCATTTTGACCATTCCTGTAACGGTTTTTGCGACACCTACGGCTAAACCTAAACGAATTCGATCTACCAGTTGCATTTCTCTTATCCTTTCGACTTGGGATTAATTCGGCTTCAGCCTATCACTTTTCTCCGATTTTCGTGGAACTGATGCTTAATCCCATAGAAGATTAGTTATTGTGAAGGAGTTTATCGATTAATTCCGCAACGCCATCTCCGCTATTTTTGGTCATTATCCAATCGCTACAATCTTGGAGCACTGGCAAAGCATTGGCAACTGATACGGACAATCCAGATAGTTTCAACAGCGGAAGATCATTTTCGCCATCTCCGACTCCTACAACTTGCTCTGGAGTTAAATCCATTTGGCTGAGGGCAGTTTGTAATCCTGAATATTTGTCTACACTTTCTGGCAATAACATCACTGTGTGTTTATTTAAGTTAACTTGCCATGATAAACCTAATTCTGCGATAACTTCCGCTGTGGTTTGTCTGTTGTGAACCCAAGTAGAAAAAATAGATTGTCCGATAAATAATGGCTCAACCTGTCGTTGTTGGAGGGCTTCAATGAGAGAATTAGGAGGGGTTTCACCAAGTAAAGTTGTTTTATTTTCGGTAGGAAAAGAAATTAAAGCTCCATTTTCAGCTACGATACAGTCAAAGGTTGAGACTTCTGGGAAAATATCGTAGAGGTTATCTAGTCGTCTTCCCGTCACCATAATCAGTTTGCGACCTGTCTCTTGCCAGCTTTTTAATGCTAAATAGGTGGATTTTTCAACTTTGCCTTCTGTCGCGATCGTGCCATCATAATCGGTTGCTAATGCTTGATAGTACATGATGTGGTTTTAGAATTTTAGTTAATACAGATGATTAAGTTACTCATAATTATCTGCTTCTTGCCAATTTTCTTCCTCCCAATCGGGATATTGAGCTGGAGCTTTTCCTCTGCTTTCAATGATTGCGCCATAGTCAGTTCCCGAATCATTTACGGTGATTTTCTCTAATTGGATCTCAAATTCCCACCAATCTCCAAAGTCAAAGATATAGGTCATGATTTCACCTTCTTTTAAAAATAAATCAGCGATACAAACTTCATCCGTAGAAGGAGAACCACTAGCATAGGGATGACTTATATCGACAGTGCAACCAAGCTGATTTTTGTAACGAAACATATCTAGATGGTCAGAATCAAAATCAACCGATTCTAATATCAATCGACTAAGAGTTTCTAATGTCATTTGACTAGAAATGGCAACTCGCCGCCAGATTTTTCCGAGAGAAACCTTAAATGTATAAATACCAGGGATTTTCTCTGCTTGAGATAGGGTGAGAATGTTTTGCCATTCGGGAAAATATGGTTGTAAGATCGGTTGTAATTCTCCAAAGGACATTAGGGAATTTTCCGGAGATTCCCAGATCATTTTTTCTCCAAAAAAAGCATGAGCAAATATTTGGGTTACAGCATCTCCTAAGGGCAGCTTCTTGATTTTTTTAATTCGATAACCTTTGCCTGCTTGAGGTTTGCCATATTCTATTTGCACGAATCCAAATAGTTTCATTAATGCCAAATTATGGGTTCCCGGCAAATGGTTTAACCATTTTTGTTCAGCATAGTCAGGGATTCTTTGCTCTTTTTCAGTGCTGAAATTCCAATATTGCAGACATTTGGCTCCTTCATTGAAGTTATTATGTCCTTCTCCCAACATCTCATCATTAGCCCGAATCAACCAAGATTCGAGAAGATTGCAGTAGCGTTCTGTGGGGTTAAAATTTTTCCAGCAAGATAGCAATTCGGAGTTAATTTTTAAAAAAGCTTTTTTCCCACGATGTTCAATTTGTCCTAAGCCAGAAGCTCTTAGGAGAAGATAAAGACCATTAATTGGGGGATAGGATTTTTGTTGCGGACGCTTAAGATTAGTTGTAATTGGTTCGCTGAGACTTTGATTAAGCTCAGCTAGGGTCTTCATTGGCAGCAAATTATGTTTACCACTAACTGGAATTCCTTTCTGACCAATAAAATCGAGCAAGGTCTGAAAATCCCGCAGGATACTCCCTGGTTCTGTTTCTGTAATTTTCTGTTGCTTCAAAAGAGCGATCGCGTCTTCTGACAAGGGTGGCAATCCTTCAGGAATCATAGTTGTCTTAACATCTCCATGACACTAAGGTTTCGATCAAATTCTATTGCGTCATGGAGAAAGTCTTACTGAAAGATTCACGAATCTTTGTCTTGTAAATAGTTGAAGACAATTAACCTTCAGTAGTTCCTAATTTCTTAAACTTTTTACTTAAAGCTGGAGCATAGAACATAATGGCAATCCCCGAGACGACTAATCCCGAACCGAGCCAGGTTAATGCTGTTACCCAAGTAGGTTCCCGTTTTACCTGCAAAGTGGATTGTCTTAGATCACCAGGATTCCAAGAAGCTTGGGCAATTTTCCAGCCCTTGTACCAAGTCGGATGATTCATCCAAACATCCCTTTCTTCAACAAGATTTTCTTGCTGATCTGCGATCGCGATTTTACTGGTCCACATAGCCACTGATTGGGAACCTTCATTGCGATCGACGATAAAGTCTTCTAGTTTAACCGCAAAGGGCAGTTCAAAAAAATTGGGACTAAAGGCAGCATAAATTTCTCCTTCTGGTTCTGCGATCGCAGTTGGTTCTGCCCAAGGTAACCAGGCTTCTGTCCCGGCAGGAGTTTTGACTAACAAAGCCGCAGCTCCTTGGATATTGGGATTTTGCGTGGGAACTATTTCCCGTTCGATTTTGGCATTGGGAATATATTCAGCTAAGGTAATTTGAAAATCTGCCCAACCAGGGGTTACTGATTCTCCCACTGCATATTCCCCAGAGGCGAAACCCTTAGAGGATTTGGCTGCATAAAAAAGTTGATCATCTTGACCGACAATGACTTTGAAGTAATCTGTGACTTGAGGTGGTGCTACTTGATAAGCAATCTCTAAATTGGGAATTGCTGCTCCTGAAATAGAAGCATGAATCGGTGAAAAATCGGGATTGCCAAAGACAAACCATCTTTCTAAACTGTCTTCGGTGGTAACTGCTAATAGAATCGCAGGATTATTGAATTTATCCGAGGCAGAAATTGGGCGATTGTTGGCATCAAGGCGAAAATCAGGGAAAAAATCTAGGACTTTTACCTTTAAATCAGCAATTTCTACGGCATTGTCTTGATTTTCTTTAAGGTCAAAAGATCCTGAAGCTATCTCCGATGTAACAATCACTTCTCCCCAAGGATGTTCTCTGGGGACAGGAGGAGCTAAAAGTTTTTCTAACTGAGATTTACTCTCGGCTTTAATAATGTCTAATTCCGCAGGGCCTATTTTGACAGTATTGTAACCATTAGGTGCAACAGCTAAAGAGCGGTTAACTGTTTGACCCATGCGATCGCTATGTAAAGCCAAAGTAACAGCAGGATTGGCAACGGCCGCACCCTCAATAAAATTAACAGTTTTTACCGTACTGTCGCTGTAACCTTCTAATTCTAAACCTGCAACAAATCGAGGATTAACCGAACCATCGTCTTTAATAAAAATATTGCCCCTTTCGATTTCTCCATCAGGATTGAGCACTTCTAAGACATCTCCCTCGATTCGCACGCGATCGTTATAACCCGCATCAGTTCTGACTAGTAGCATGCCTTCTACTCCTAGATGGATCACCGCAGCAGAGCCTGCTATCAGGACAATTAAACCAAAATGAGTTATGGCAAAACCAATCTTTCGAGGGCCTCGCCAAGGATAGCGAGACAATGCCGACAAGCCAATATTTAGCGCGAGCATAAACATCAGTGCGCCAAACCAAGGACTTTTATATATTTCCTGCTGGACAGTAGTTGTGCCCACCTCAGACTCATAAAAGGTTGCCCAAATCAAAATACCGATAATGATACTGAGTAGGGGAACTGCTAATTTAATTGAACTTATAAAGCGAAAAATTCGGTCAAACATTATATTTAAAAGGAAATAGGGAACAGCGAATAGGGAATTGGGTAAGTTTTTAATTCCCCAGTCTCTCGGTAGGTTATGTTAAAACTCTTAGTTTCAAACCAAATGTAGTTTAATAGTACAAATTATTGTAATGAATAATCTAGATGTTGTGACGACGTTTTAGTTCAATGCAGTATTGACAGCTCCCTATCTATTTGAGGTTCTAATTGTAGGACTTAATTTTCAATTTTCAATTTTCAATTGCTTACTGTTATAAATATTCATCGCTTTCTCCACACCTTCTTTGAGGCTTTTCTCCACAGCCTTAACCGAAATATCTAACATTTCCTCAATAACTTTCTGCTCTTCTGGGGCGAACTTTCCCAAGACATGACCAATCGTTTGCCTTTTCCCATCAGACTTGCCAATACCAATCCGTAACCGAGGAAAATCCTGCTTACCCAGATGAGCAATAATCGATTTCATCCCATTATGTCCGCCAGCAGAACCCGATCGCCTAATTCTCAATCTGCCCACGGGCAAATCCATATCATCGTAGATAACTAATACAGAATCTGGAGCTATCTTATACCAGTCAATAACGGCTCTTACTGCCTGTCCAGACCGGTTCATATAAGTAAGAGGTTTGAGTAAACGCATTTTACTGCCATAGGGCGACACTCCCTCAGCAACTAGTCCCTGAAAGCGTTTGTTTTCCCTCCAAGAAAAACCCCAAGTCTTGGCCAAGCTATCCACCGCCTCAAAGCCAATATTATGTCTGGTCTGATCATATCTAGATTCAGGATTCCCCAACCCAACTATAAGTTCGGGGACAATTAACTTACTCATTTATTTAAAGGATGAAGGATAAAGGATGAAGGATGAGGAAAATGTAAATTCAGAGGCAATAAGGCAATAGATTAATAATTAACAATGAGTAAAGTGAATAATAACAAAGGATAGAGTAAATTCCTCATCCCTCATCCCTCATAATTCATCCCTTATTACTTCCCTCATCCATCTGCCCTCTGCCCTCATTTAATATTGTTGAAATAGGGTTTCAAGATACACTTTTGCACAAGCACGGTGGTTTTGGGAAGAATCTTCAGCTTCGGAACTGCTATTTTGTAATAGAAATAAAGACAATGCTGCGGCAAAAACCCGATCCTGATCCCAATTGGGATGACTTTCCAAGTAACTTTTGAGGGATTGGTGAATTTCCTCGGGAATCTCTGCCAAAATGCTAACGGCGGATTTCATATTAATTTTCGGTTGCTCCTGCTAGTAAAATAAAAATTTTAATTTCTCTGCGATCGCCTATGGCCTTCCTGGGCAAAACAATATTTTTTAGTTTTTTTTGGGTAAAATAATTTTGCACTTTCTATAGGGTAGGTTGGACTATTCTCGTCTAGAAGGGGGTGGGTTTGTCAATATTGCAAAATATTAATATTTTTTTGATGGTCGTTGTAACTTAACGAGACAATAAGCCTTTAAGGGTATTTTTTGTTACCTTTGTTTACAAAGACGGGGTTTGCAATATCGTTGTAGAGCCAAAAGAATAAAATCCCCCGTTAGTTATGGAAAGAATGATTATCTCGTTCTTGCCTGTGGAAAAGTCTGGGTAAAATGGGGAAAAACCTGTAAGTCTTTGTGGAAATGGTGGGGAATCTATGGGGTAAAAACCCTGTAAAAAATAAGAATTGATAATTTTACGGATCTGCTAATTTAGCGATCGCTTTGTGGATGGGGAAGACAAATTAGGCTATCATTGCGGATTAGGATTAGCCCCTGACGTCGCAATTTCCCCATTAAACGAGTTACTGTCACTCTTGTCGCCCCAATTATACTACCAATTTGGGCGTGGGTGAGCAAATAGGGAAGATAGTAGCCGTCTTCTCCCAGTTGACCATGTTCTTTTATAATCACTTTTAAAAAGCTTAACAAACGGTCGATAGTTTTTCTTTGACCTAAAGCCATCAGTAACAATGAGCGATACTGATTTTGCGATCGCAGGCTCTCATAGACTTCTTGGCGAAAATTTGTCCAATTCTCTAAATCCTGCCAATATAGCCAAATCACATGGGTGTCATCCCAATGAGCATAGGCTTGGACTTTAAAATCAGACTGGGCGGCAATTTCAAAAGGCTTGCCGGCACTAACAAACCCCAAAAAATTATCTTGGGGGAAATCGCTGTCGGATTCTGCACCATGGGAAATCAACTCGTCTTCGTCGATGATCGGAGATTGATTTGTCCCTACTAGACGAACTGCCCCTTGAGTCACTAGATAAAGCAAACCTGAGCGTATAGGAATTAGTTCATCTTTACGAAAAAGGCGGTCACGATAATGAGTTTGCCCCCATTCTGTGATTTTTTGCCATATGAGAAAAGGACGTGATGCCTCGGGAGAATTATCGGAAAATTGCATGGCTAATCTTGATGCGCGGGAGTAATAAAAAATAGAGAAGAAGCATTGATTTGTAAGCTTTTGGGTTATGGCTAACTGTCAGCTTATTTACGCCCACGGCTTCTGGGAAGATATAGAGAATTAAAACGAAGGCAGAAGAATGAAGGCAGAGGGCAGAAGGTAACAAGCATAGTGAGAGAATTAGACTCACCAATATGTCCTATTCCACTTAAAAACGTGGGGGTTGTTAAACCCAAGGGATAAGGTAGAAGTACATTTAGCCTTCTGCCATCTGCCCTCTGCCATCTGCCTTACGGGCGAAGCCCAGTTAAAAATAAGAGATGACGACAATTTCTTATGAGTAACAATGTACCAAAAAACAAGTTTTTTTCTCGATTAATACAATTAGATTTAACCTCAAATAAAGTATCAATTAGGCAAATCATACGTAAAAATTTACAAGCAACTATTGCAACTTATCAAATAAACAACGGCAATATCCTCAATACTAATCAAATTATTAGCTTATTATCAGACAAAATAGCTCTGCAAAATAGTCCTGATTTTTCACCCTTAGTTTATTGCTCTGCCATTACTTTTCCTCTAGCTAATATATATAGTCTGTCCCCTGCCCAAGTTGGCCAAGAGTTGGTTTCTTTATTAGCAAGCAAGCCTCAAGCATCAACTAGGACATTAAAGCTGCAATTGACCGCAACAGTACTTACGAACGGATTGATCGAGTTTGCCCTTTGCGATCGCTCTATTGGTTGGTGGCTAGCGGGAATTATGGACTGGGGAGATGGGGGAATGGGGGAATGGGGAGTTGGGGAAATGGGGAGTTGGGGAGATGGGGAGATGGGAGAGCAGAATTTGTTTCCTGTGCAATATGTTCATCACCGTTGTCGTTCTATTTTGCTCTTAGGAGAACGAGAAGGTCTAATTACCTTAGAAAAGGGCAAGTACACAACTAATGCTTGGAAAATTACCAATCCGAATCTTTTTGAATATTATTGGGGTGAAAATCTTAGTTGTTATTACGAAACCGCAGAAATTTATTTATTGCAGCAAATATCTCTCATCATTGATTATTTTTGCGATCGCGTCCCTGATAAATCTTTGAGCAGTGACAAGGTTAAAAACTCTCAAACCTGGGTGCAATTAAGTTTGAATTTAAGCGATGCTGGCCTCAAATTTTTAGCTGCTTGTCGCATTTTTGGTTCGGTCGCTGTGGAGCAACGCCAATTGGCGATCGCAAGGCTGGGATTGATTTCTATTGTGCAATCTTGTTTGTCATTAGGAAAGAAAAATACTTCAAATATGTAAAGCTAAGAAACCTTTTCGACATAGTTTCTTCGCGATAACTTAAATAATAAATAAATTGCATATTCAGATAATTCTTCTTTATCTAAAAAATATTTCAGTCAGATTTGAGAATGTTATTCTTTGATACTAATAGCTTAAATAATTATTCATAATTGATTATTCATTATTAGTATTCTTATGGTTTTAAATAATAACTCTTTTACAGATATTACCGAGCAATCTGGGATAGTTTGGTCGCGCGATCGCGGAGATGAAGCCATAAGTGTTGCTTGGCTAGACTATGATAAGGACGGACTTCCTGACCTTTGGATTAGTGGGCATGGTTACAATAATGAAGCACCCAACTCATTATTTGTGAATGAAAAATATCCCGTGCTTTATATCAACAATGGGGATGGTACTTTTACCAATCTCTTTGATGAAGACTGGCGCAGTGGATTTGGCGGAGATACCCATGGAACGAATTGGGTTGACTTCGATAATGACGGCGATCGCGATGTTTTAGTAAATAGTGGTGGTCAATTAGGTAACGGTCAAGGACAACCTAATTACTTTTTTGTTAACCGCAACAGCAATACAGGAATTCTTACCGAAGAAAGTGTCGAAAAAAATGTTGTTTATCAAGTCGGCAGAAGTCGCGCTTCGATTTGGTTTGATGGCAATGGGGATGGCCTCCTAGATTTTGTTAATTTAGTAGCGGTTCGAGAAGATGGACAAGGGCCCAATGCCTATTTTGAACAACAAAGTGATGGTACTTTTGTTGATCGGACGAATGCTGTTGGTCTAGACCTGGGAGCTTCTGCTCGTTATGGTCAGCTGGCAGATTTAAATGGTGATGGTAATCTGGACTTAGTTATCCAAGGAACCTATCAATTTCCCCTAGAAGTTTATGATATTTCCTCGGGCAATGGCTTTGTCAATATTACCGATGACTTTAATTTTCCTCTAACAAGTGATCTCCCGAATAACCCCACCGAAGATTTTCAAGATCACGAATCGGCTAGAGACTCGGTTATTGCTGACTTTAATGGTGATGGTTATAACGATATCTTTTTAGTTCGCTCTTTAGTAAAAACAGATCAACCCAGCATTTCGCAAAACAATAATCGGATTGTTTCTAGCGATTTGATTCTACGCAACCCTGGCACTGAAATCGGTTATAGTTTCCAGACCAGTGGCACTGTGGCGATCGACTTCTTTAATCTGAGTGGTACGGCAGCGAGAATTGCCCCCTCAGCCATCTTCATTGGGGCATCAGGACGCAACCCAACAACTGCGGAATTAGAAGCTTTTGTCAATATCAGTTCCGCGACCACAGGAACTGCTGTGAGCAATGACAATCCCCAAACTTCTGAAGTGGACCGCGTTGCTGCTTTGGCCTTAAATCCTAATAGCACTGGAGTGACAGGAACTCCCACTGATAGATCTCAAAGAGGAGTTTACATTAACTATAATCCAGGATCTCAAACCTGGGAAATTCGTCTCAATTCCAACAATCCAGAAAGTATTCGTTCTGCAGTCGAATCGACTCAAAATATTACTAATCTCAATCCAATTGGCTTTACCAATGTCGATCCAACGGACAATGCCTTAACCGATCAACTATGGATATTTAACCCTAATAATAATCAGTTTATAAATGCAAGTGCAGCTGCGGGCCTAAATACCCCAACCCTCGGCCAATCGGTAATTTCTGGAGATTTTGATAATGACAAAGATCAAGATCTATATGTTGCTAATGCCTATTCTTCTTTTGATCAGCCCAATGTCCTCTATGAGAATTTAGGAAATGGCACTTTCCGTACTGTTCCTCAAGCCGGCGGTGCCGCAGGTACTTCTGTCGGTTTCCATTGGTTAGACTTTGAGGTCGGCTCGAAGCTGGCAACTAGTGACTTTAACAATGATGGAGCCTTAGATATCTTTGTGGGTTCAACAGTCGGCCGTTCTCCTCGCAAAACCTATTTAGGAACGCCTTCTCAATTACTCGCCAACTCCGGCAACAATAATAATTGGTTGCAAATTGCACTTCAAGGCACTCAGTCCAACCGTGATGGTATTGGTGCTCAAGTTAAACTAACATCTGGGGGCACAACCCAACTTAGAGAACAAAATGGTGGTACTCACAATTTTGCCCAGAATGATACTCGTCTTCATTTTGGCTTAGCGCAAGATTCTCTGGTTAATAATATTGAAATTCAATGGCCTTCAGGAATCACTCAAAACCTCAACAATATTTCTGTTAATCAAATCCTCAATATCGTCGAACCTTTTGCTAATAATATCTTTGGCGATGCCGGCAACAATTTATTAGGCTTGGGTTTCAGCACGGGCAAAGCCGATAAAATCGATGGTCTCGAAGGTAACGATACAATCAATGGTTTTGGTGGTAATGACAGCATTATTGGTGGAGCTGGAGCCGACAGTATTTTTGGTTCTGAAGGAGCAGATACCCTCGAAGGCGGCGATGGCGGAGATACTCTCAAAGGGGGTGATGATAACGACCTAGTTTATGGTGGCACCGGTTACGATCTTCTAGAAGGCAATGATGGGGATGATACTCTCTACGGCAACTTAGGAAATGATTTCTTAGTCGGCGGCATGGGATTCGATGAGCTGAATGGTAATGAAGGCCAAGATACCATCAATGGCAATGGAGGAGATGATCTAATCGACGGTGGACTAGGGAACGATCGCATTATTGGAGCCAATGGTAACGACACAATCAAAGGTGGCGCTGATACTGATGAAGTCTTCGGTGGCAATGGTAACGACCTAATCGAAGGTAATGAAGGGGGCGACATTCTCAATGGAGATGCTGGTAATGACACGATCTTTGGCGGTAAGGCTCCTGATATTGTGCGGGGACAAATCGGCAATGATCAACTACATGGGGGCACAGAAAACGATACTCTAATTGGGGGAGAAGGTACTGATACTCTGTTTGGGAATGCTGATAATGACTTTCTCATTGGGGAAGGTGGTACCGACTATCTCTATGGGGGCATTGGCAATGACAATCTCCAAGGTGGTAATGGTAATGACCAAATTTTTGGTGGAGCAGGCAACGATCGCATTATTGAATCTGGTGATATCAATTTTACTCTGACAAATACTCAACTAACAGCTCGCGGCACCGATACTTTCACCGAGATTGAATTAGCTCAGCTCAATGGTGGAGGTAGTATCAATATTTTGAATGCCACAGCAGTTACGCAACTTAAAGTGACCTTAGATGGTGGTGGTAGTAATGACACACTTCGGGGCGGTGCTAATGATGATGATCTGATTGGGGGAGCTGGCTCAGATCGACTTACTGGTAATGGAGGCAGCGATCGCTTTGTTTATCTTGGTTTAAATCAAGGTGGCGATACGATTACTGACTTTACTTCTGGGGTTGATGCGATCGCCATTTCGGCGGCCGCCTTTGGTGCTGGGTTAACAGTTGGGACTCTCAGCGCTAGTAAGTTTGTGGTTGGCACAGGAGCGACAGACGCAGGCGATCGCTTTATTTATAATAATAATACCGATAGATTATTATTTGACGCCGATGGCACGGGCTCTATTAATGCTATAACGATTGCTACTTTCAATGGCAATCCCACTCTTAATAGTGGCGATATTGAAATAATTTAACGCATTAGATTAACAGTAGGAGTATCAGTTTTTTGATGCTCCCAAGCTAGTCTGGTGGCAATGATTAAACAATAGGAAAAAGCAATAATAAATGCGCCTTCGGCAAAAATTTTCGGAATTTCTTCTAGAGTTTTAAACCAGTTATGCAGGAAGTTGATTTTTTCAGGATCTGTCATGAAAAGTGATAAGACTTCTCTCTTATGGCTAAGCATATCCAGCAGGATAGTGAGAAAACACAGAATAAACCCTGTGATAAACCATCGAGAAGACGCAGCAAAATTTTTGAACTCAGATTTAAACTTATTCAAGAACCAGATTCCGAAAACTGCATAGAATAAGATAATGAAATCGTCTATTCTACCTGTCAAGCCGTCTTCACTTAAACTAAAAAGTCTATGAAAGGCAACATCTAAATTTTCGTGAATGCCAAAATGTTCATCAGCAGCGAGGAAGATAAATCCTCCAGTCATAATTTGCCACAATCTATGAGGCTGTTTTTTATTTTGCAAAGATGAACCTTTATTTACTCTCAGAAGACTAATTTTCCAACATAAATAGGCGATAAATAATAATTGAATGACAGAAAGCCAGGTTATATAACCACCTTCATCAAAATAACGCATGGGATTACGCTCAAGCAAAATTGCTCTACCAACAGCAGTTGCAATCATCAAGCTATCAATTCCCAATACCCAAAATATTGTTGATTTGAGAGAAAAGGATTTTCGCATAATAATTTGACTATCCAATATCAAGATTTTTAGAATAGTGATTTTTTGTTCACCCTGATTTGTGTCACTCTAATTGATTAGGTAACGTCAAAATTAATAGCAATGATAACCTAAAGATAAGCAAAGGTTAAACTAAGAAACATTTGAAAACCAAGACTTGGCAATTTATTTACTCGCAAAGATTAGGTGTTGGGTTTTAGGTGGTAGGTTTTAGGTTAAAAAAAGTCATATTTTGACATTCTGCCCTCTCTCTTGGTGAGCGTTCCCTTGCGCCTGACGGCGGCGCGGGGTCTCACCGCTGCCCTCTGCCTTCTGCCTTCTGCCTTCAATGACGAAGTCCTGGTCACCGGTTAAAACAATACTCCAAATCGTTTAATTCTTCAGCAAATATTGAGCTGAACCATTTATCTCTAACTTCTTGAGCTGATGTTTCTAACAAAAATCCATTAATTATTGTTTGCCACTCGGGATCGTTATTGGGCAAAATTAATCCATAGAAATCGCAAGTTAGAGGTGCCTTGGGTTGTATACTGTAATTACTAACAGGTAAGTTTTGACGTTTTACTTCTGCGAAAGTTAAAATACCATCGCTGGCAAAGGTGTCAATGCTTCCTTCTGTGACGGCTTTGATCGCATCGGCTCTTCCTGCTAAGCCCTCAAAATAAACTAGCTTAGCCTGAGGATAGTTAGTTTCGATGAAGTATTCAGTAGTTGTATCTTTCAAAACACCTACTTGCAGACCTTCGAGAGTTAGATTGGGATTAATTTGATCTTGGTTCTTCTTTTGACTAAGAAAACGAGTTCCTGATACCCCAATGGGATTAGAAAAAGTGATCCCTTCAATATCTTGGCGGATTGTATTCGGGCCACATTCAAGCTCGACGGTGTCATCTTGAATCAAAGAATAGCGATTTTCTAGGGTCGAGGGAATCTCTGCTAATTCTATTCCTAAATCTAAATCTAGTTTGTCGGCTAAATGATTTTGCAGCGCTACTGCGAGATCACTACAGTAACCAGTCCATTGCTTTTGACTATCTATATAACCAAAGGGTGCAGCATCACGGCGCATTGCCAACTTAAGGACTCCGGTGCGTCGAATTTGTGCGAGAACCGTCTCGTCCCGATCAACCACTATGGTCTCCTCCACCGGCTCAGGAACCACAGGAATTGGTGGTTTTTTGCCATAGGCTGTTGCTAGTTCTTCAGGGGTTAAAGACTGAATCATATCAAGACTCATCGCATTTTCTTGACTGATGCTCTGAGCATAGGCAGAACTTAAATAGGGTAAAAATTCATCGCGATCGCGCAGATAAGCTTCAAAAAAGGCAATGCTTAATCCTTTAAAATAGCGCTGTCCTAATTCTTGACTTTCTCCCAGGAAAAAAGCAGGTACGGATGCTGATGCCTCATCACTGGGATCGCTGATCACAAAGTGAGTTCCCGGTTTAAATAAGGCTAAATACTTGGGTTCTGATTTTATCCACACAAAAGGGTGAATCTGTTCTAGTACCACAGGTGTTACTAAATCATGACTACCAGCAGTCATTAGTAGGGGCATATCAATTGTACTCATGCCTTCTGGCCCAAAGATGCCACTGGTCAGAGGATGAGCTGCGATCGCGGCTTTAATTCTCGGATCCCCTAACGTATCTTTTTGCGGTGGCAAATATTTGGCTCGACATTGGAGATACAGTGAGGAATTTAAAATGATTTGATCCTGATCACAAGTTTCGAGTAAACGAGCATGATCGATATTTGCCCCTGCTAAAGAAAGGGCAGTAGTCGCACCGAGGGAATAGCCCAGAATCCCAATTTGTTCTAAATTCAGCAGCTTTGACCATTGGGAGTCAGAGGCTACTAATTCTTCTAATTGATCGATTAAAAAAGAAATTTCTTGGGGACGATTGAGAAACTCAATGGGACTGAGCAAGGTATTCAGTCTTCCTTCGAGATAGGTTTCGCGATAGGATAGGTCACTACCAATATGATCTGGTACCAAAACCACGAAGCCATGGGAAGCCAAATGCTCGGCAATGAAAACGAAATTCTCTTTAACCG
Organism: Xenococcus sp. PCC 7305; assembly: GCF_000332055.1. Taxonomy (GTDB): domain Bacteria; phylum Cyanobacteriota; class Cyanobacteriia; order Cyanobacteriales; family Xenococcaceae; genus Xenococcus. The sequence goes on from NZ_ALVZ01000227.1 coordinate 103,449, forward strand.
CACCAAATCCGTGGGACATAATGACGACGGGTGCCGTTTCGCTCAATCCTTGGGGAATATAGACATTGACAGGGAAATCGTAATTAACAGATAAACCGGTGTTAGTTTGACGCAAAGCGGGATTCGTAACCGTGAGAGTTTGCTCTTTAAAGTCATAGCCTCCCCGTTGGCTCAAGTCTGATAAGTTAGTGAGATCTATATCAGTTTGGGATGCTGCCTCTGTTTGGGCTTTAGCGATGATCGCATCAACAGCAGCTCGATTATAGTCTATATAAACCCCTAAGAATTTTCTGATTTCGAATAGGTTTTGGACATTAACTTCAATGTTTTTGGTGGGAAATTGAGCGATCGCATCGAGAATAGTCCACCCTTCTTCATCTGAATTGGCAGCCGCCCCAATTAATGCGGCTCTCAACCCATAAAATCCATTGCGATTAGGAGTGTATTTTACTAGTTTTCCGACTTGCGCGATCGCATCCCGACCGAGGGGAGAATAGCTTAGTTTATAGGTTTGTACAACATCCAAGGGTAAACGTCGCTGAAGCCCCTGGCGTAATTGCGCCATCATTTGGTCATCTAAAAACAAAGCAAATAATTTGAGATCCCCAGTTATTTCTCCGGTTTCGGCAAAGATTTCGAGAGATTCCAATGATAAGGAGACCATTAACGGACCATCCACATAAAACCGAATCGCTTCAGCACTCAAGCTTGGGGCGGCGGTGAATCCTTCAAACACAGCTCCAGCAGTTGCCATCAGACTAATAGAAGTAAGGCTAAAAATAAATCTCGATAATCCTTTGGTGAATTTTGCAATCATCTTTATAACTATGTTTCTGCTGTTTTATAACTATGTTTCTGCTGTCCCGTCAAGCATCTTCTGAGCTAACATCTGAATTTCAGATGATGTCATATCTTGCAAATGTTTTGTGATCCCCCACTCGTGACCAAACGGATCGCGCACACGAGCAAATCTTTCACCCCAAAACATATCGGTCGGCTCCATGAGAATCTGCGCCCCGTTTTCGATCATTTTGGCGACCATGGCATCGCAGTCATCGACGTATAGATGAATGGCAACGCTGGTAGCACCTAATGATGAAGGACTTGGGGAACCCCCATGTTCGGGCAACTCCTCACTCAAAAAGAACCGCGCACTACCAATTTGAAACTCGCAGTGCATGACTCGACCGTCTGGCATGTTCAGCAAAAGCGTTGGAGAAGTGTCAAAGACTTGGGCATAAAAATCAACAGCCTCTGTAGCATTGCTAACACTGAGATAGGGGACAAATTCTAAGGTTTTCATCGTAAAGTTTGCCAAAGTTGAATACTCATTACTTAATCACGAATACAAATCTGCTGGTAAACGGGGACTTTCGAGTAATGCCTGACTAAGACTATCGTGGATCTTGCTGTTAGTTACCAAAAGACGACCTGATGAGATGTCTACAGGGCTGTTATCATAAGCTGTGACTAATCCGCCAGCTTCTTCTACGATTACAATCCCTGCTGTAATATCCCAAGGACTTAAACCCCTTTCCCAATAACCATCCAATCTTCCGCACGCGACATCAGTTAGATCAATAGAAGCTGCGCCGCTACGACGCACACCCTGAGTTAGATGAGTGAGATAGCAAAACTCGGCATAATTATTATCAGTAGTTTCTCGGCGATCGTAGGCAAACCCCGTGACCAAAATTGTATTCTTGAGTTGTGCTGTCTGCGATACCTGAATCGGACGATGATTAAGCGTTGCTCCAAAACCCTTAGCCGCGCGGAATAATTCATTACGAAAAGGATTATAAACTACTCCCACTTGGGGAATGCCGTCAATCATCAAGCCAATAGAAACGGCTGAGACAGGATAACCATGGGCATAATTAGTTGTTCCATCCAAGGGATCGATCGCCCAAAGATATTTAGCGTCATTTCCGCCCAAGGTTCCCGATTCCTCTGCTAGGATCTGATGACCAGGAACATGGCGATTTAGCACTTTTAGGACTATAGCTTCTGCTGCTTTGTCAGCTTCGGTCACTAGGTCACCAGAACGACCTTTCTCTTGAATATTCTTAAGATTACGAAACTTATCTTGTAATACAGTGCCTGCTTCCAAGGCCGCTTCGCTCGCAATATCTAAAAATGCCTGTAATTGACTCATTGTAATAATTTTAATAACTAGTGTTTACTGATAACTGATCAGACAATATAACAACCGAAAGCTTTATAGATAAAGGAATGCAATACCCCTCAAGGTAGCACTGATCTAAATTTGTCTTATATTTCTCGAATTTGTTATGCATTATTTTAACTCCGGCTTTCCCTTTTTTGACGGCTCTATGTTTACCATTGGAGAGGAACGACCTCTAACGGTCATAATTGCTTGCGATCGCAGAAAATCAAATCGAATCTGATGCTTGGCTCATTGCTAAGCTAAACAACCGCCTCAATGATGCGATCTTTGCCAAGGGGAAACATGATAATGCGATCGCGAAAAGAATTGTTTCAGATTTTGCTGAAGTGGGATAATTTTAATAGCGAAGATCTTAACGGGCCCTACCAAGGAATCTGGGACTTTGTTGTTGTTGCCAACCCTTTCTTTTCTCCCACCAGTACCAGCGCTAGAAACGCAGGCTACTCAGCTCAGTTTGGCCAGGTAAGCGTAGTAAGCGATCGCCCGGTGGTTACGCACCCTTACTAGAGGTTGGTGTCGTAATTTCTCAGTACACAAATCTCGTCTTGAGGACAAAATGAGGCTGCTAGTGGACGCGGGCGTAAATAAGCTATCTATCAACGAAGGGCAAAAAGCTGATGTATCAAGACTTATTACTCATTACTTATTACTTATTACTTCCGCGCAGCG
>NZ_ALVZ01000228.1 GCF_000332055.1 Xenococcus sp. PCC 7305
GATGAGGGATGAAGGATGAGGTAAAAGCCTTAATTATCAATTATTAATTTTTCCCCATTCGAGGACAAGCAATTTTCAATTAATTAGTCCTAAAGTACTAAAGCAAATTGGGAATATAGATCGATGTAATCAATATCCTAATTTTTTAATATTGAACTGTAAGCAATTATCAACTATGCATTAACTAGGAGCTTTCAAGATGAATAAATATATGTTTCCCGCGATCGCAACAGCCTTATTAATTTCACCCTTGGCGGTTAATGCCTTGCCCTCAAATCCGGGAACTAATAACTCGACAGAATCGCGATTGCCCATAACCCAATTGGCCCATAGAAATCAAAAAGGTGGTCATGGGAACATGAAGAAACTGCTAGAACAACTAGATTTAACGCCAGAACAATCCCAAAAAATTGACGCAATTCACGAAGAGTTTCACTCCGAAAATGAAACCTTATTTCAGGAAATGCGCAGTAACCATCAAGAATTGCGATCGCTACTAGCTAGTGATGCTTCCCAAGAACAATTGCGACAACAGCATCAAAAAATTCAAAATCTGCGTCAGCAATTAGGCACGAATCGCTTTGAAACTATGTTGCAAGTCAGAGAACTTTTAACTCCTGAACAACGCACTCAAATGTCAGAATTAATGGCACAATATAGGGGCAGAAGAGGTCATCATAATTTCCAGAATTAATATGTTATACCTCAATTCCATAGCATTTTCATTGATAAAGATCACCTGAGTACTCCAAAAAAATCACAGTCATTATCTCAAAACTCTTTCATAATTAACTCAATAATTAAGTTCAATAGATATGTTTATGACTTGAGAATAATGAAAAAACTTATTAGTAAGCTTGCAATGCTAAGTCTTGGTTTTACTGTAAGTTTGATGGCTGTGGAAACGACACAAATCAAACCAGTCCAAGCTCAAAGACTTTGTTACTCCTATAGAGTAACTCGCCCTAATGGCTTATATGTATATATAAATGGCGGAAGTCAAATTATCACAACTCTTCCTTACAACAATATCGTTAATGTGAATGGAATCAGTGCCGATGGATATTGGGCAAAAATTCAATATTTGAGGGTCGATGGCCAAATGGGTTATGGCTGGGTAGCCAGAGAATTTTTGGAATGCTACCAGGAATAAATTTAAGAAATATGGTTTGACAAGGTAAACAACGACTTAGTAGCTCTACTTGTTAATCAAGTAGGGTTTTTTTCTGCTGATTGGCCTTAAAAATTGCAATAATGATAAGGATCTTCACCGATGCAAAACCGTGGCGCAACCATTATCAGACCAATATTTCGACTTAATTGACCAAATTGTCGACAAAACTCTTCAGGGAAAAATTGCCTCTACAGAAAGGGTTTATATCATGTTAGAACGAGGGATTGAATCTGGTACGGGAGAAGTCTGGGAACGGTGCTTGGCTCAACGCATCGAGTCGACAAATAATCAATTAGATAAAAAACTCAAGGCAACAAGAGTTTTGCGAGCTTTAACAACTATTGAAACCCAGTACAAAAGATGGCAAAAAGCCCATCAACAACAAAATGCGATCGCTGATGCCACGGATCAGCTTCTTGGTTCTACCACTGAGCAGATAGTCGCAAACTGGATTCAAATTATTGATATTAATCAAAAAGAGCCTCTAAATCGCGATAAATTGCAACAATTAGCTCAAAGTTTGGAAACTTCTGTCACTAACCTTGAGAATGCTCAGTTAGCTCAGGATTGCCAACAAATAGCCACAGGGATTATTGCAGGCTTAACTACTTTTTCCCAGCTCGAAGATGATTTAATTAGCTGGATGTATGAATCGCAAAGGAGTATTGGATTTGCTAGGGAAAAACCGAACCCTTGGCGAGTTTGGGTGAAAAAAGTAGATAATCCTCTGCCAAAACAATTATTTCAAGCTCTAGCTGAGCAAAGAGCGATCGCAGACTTGGGAGGAGTCACCAACAACATCGAGTTACGAGGTTGGGTTGAGTTAGTGATTTTACTCCAATATATTCAACAAGGCTTGGTTGCCTGGTATGACAAACAGCCCTACAATGCCGAATTTGGCAAGCAACTTTCCTATAGTACTTTTTTGACTTTTGCTGTTATCTGGCTCGAATTGTCCCAAACTTTCACTAGCAATAATCGATTTCGCGAAGGTTGTTTCCAGATTATGCTACAAATTTTGCGTTTATTTGCGCTGAGGGATGATTTTCCTCTTTATAGCGGGATTTTTGTCTCTTTTTCAGGGGAATTTTTACAAAACACTTTGTCATATTTGAGCGAACCAATCCGGCAAATAGAAGGAAATAAGGAAAAAGGTCGGATTCTTACTCTGCTCGGATATTCGCAACGAACTCTGGGGCGCTATGAACAAGCATTAGCTTTTCATCAGGAGGCTATAGAAATTGCCAGAGAAGCTCAAGATAAATCCTGCGAAATTGCTAATCTCAATCATTTGAGCAGAACTTATGTGCAACAAAAAGATTACGAAACTGCGATTAACTACAGCCAAAGAGCGTTAATTATGGCGCGTCAAAGTGGCGATCGCCTAGGCGAAACAAATGCCCTAGTTAATCTTGGGTATAGCAAAGTATTTGCGGCGCGAGACATCGATGCTATGGATGCAGAGGTTTACAACGAAGCGATCCGCTATCTTGAGCAGGGTTTGCAACTCGCGGAAAAAGCTGAAGATCTGCAAACTCAGTCTTTGGTGAATAATAGCTTGGGAATTGCCTATGTAATTTTGGCGCAACCAACATCTGCGATCGCTTTTCTCGAAAAGGGGGTAAAACTCGCTACGATGGCACAAGACGTCTATTTACAAGGGCTGAGTTATAGTTATCTGGCAGAAGCTTATTACAGTATAGAAGATCTCAAGCATAGTATTTATCATGGATGTCTAGGTAGCTATCTCCTCAAACAAATTAATTCTCTCGAATGGCGCAAAAGTGCGGGGTTGATAACTATTCTTAAAGGTCAATTAGGAGATGCGGCTTTTAATCAGTTATTAGCTGAGTTGCGATCGCAAATAATCACTTTGATTGGAGTTGATGGTTACGATTATATTCCCCAACTTTTAACTGAATATTTAGAGTAAATGGTGAAAAAACTAAATTATTGGGTAGATTTGATGCTCCACCATGATACGACTTTGAGATAAGCTGTACGGTAATACCGTACGCCTAAAAGTTGTTCCAATGGATAGTATAAGTGTAAACAAGTTCCGGGAAACGTTGAAAGACTGTGTAGAAAAAGTGATTAATCAACATAACCCACTCAAGGTTACTCGCCGCAATGGGGAGGATTTTGTCGTGGTTAGTGCTGAAGACTGGGAACGGGAACAAGAAACCTTACAGGTGCTGCAAAATAGTAGTTTAATGAAACAAATTGCTAAGTCAATGGTCACCCACATGCAAGGACAGGGCTATAAACTAACTGATGAGGAGATCGATGAGATCCTTAGTGTTTGAAGGAGATACCTGGAAAGTGTATGAGGACTTGAGGCAAAAAGACCCAAAAATGCACAAAAACCTTCGTAAAATCCTCAAAGAAATGCTGAGAGGAAATCCCAAATCAGGACTTGGAAAACCCGAACCTCTTAAACATAATTTATCGGGTCTTTGGTCTCGAAGGTTATCACAAAAAGATCGGATAATCTATAAGTTTGATAGTGACTATATTTACATATTTGCCATAGGTGGTCACTATGATAATTTGGTCTAGTCTAGAATAAAATTAAAAAAACCTGCATGGGAAACAGAACCGAATATACTGGTTTAAAAATAATTAATGTGATGATTTCTCAATCTAGCCAATAAGTTTTTCGTTGAAAAGGATAGGTAGGCAGACTTATTTTTTTGCAATGACTATCTTTCATTAAAACGTCCCAATTAATCGCAACTCCTAAGACATAAAGTTGAGCTAACCCAGAAATCAATAGTTGCCGATCGCGTAATTCTGAATCTATGCCAGAATAAATCACCGTTAAGCTCTCATTAACTTCTTGGCTACCAATTGACCAACAAATCTCAGCAATATCTAAAGAAACAATCGGGGTAGCAATCAAAGATTGCGCTAAATCTTTTAAATCACCACTAACCTGCTCCACAAATTCCAGAGCAAGTTTCGGCTCTTGATTAAGATTGGCCTTACCTTGCCATAGGTCGGGGTACATTTCCTCATTAAGAAACTGAGTTAATTTTGTTTGTAACTCTTCAGTAGAAGTCGTAGTCGCAGCCAATCTATAGTTAAAATGCGATCGCCCTGTGTTAGCAGTCAAGCAGATATCTTGTATCGAATCAGTTGAAGTTATTAAATATTCTTGATAACGTTTCACCAACTCTTGAAGAGCCTTTTCACTCCTAGCCGATAAAGTAAACAAACATAAATCCTGCTCCCTTGTCTCCCCATCTCCCAATCTCCCCATCTCCCCATATCCCCAACTCCCCAACTCCCCATCACCTAAAACAACATGGGCATTCGTTCCACTAAACCCAAAAGCACTGACCCCGGCAATTCTGGGCTGTTCACTTTTTGGCCAAGCGATCGCATTTTGGGGAAGTTTAAAAGGTAAATTTTGCCATTCTATTGCCGAATTCGGCTTTTTCAAATGGAGATTAGCCGGAATCGATTCATTCTCCAAAACCAAGACTGCTTTAATTAAACTTGCGATTCCTGAAGCGGATTCTAAATGACCAATATTAGTTTTCACCGCACCAAGCATTAATTGCTGATTATTGGCAAACACAGAACTTAACGCTTCAACTTCGATCAAATCTCCCAAAGAGGTTCCTGTGCCGTGAGTTTCCAGATAACCAACTTGCTCCGCTGACACTTTGCTATTGGCTAAAGCTTGTTTAATTACGGCTTGCTGGGACAAACTATTAGGAGTGGTAATACTGCTAGTGCGGCCATCTTGATTAACAGCTGAACCGAGTAGCACAGCTCTGATATGATCTCGATCTGCGATCGCATCGCTAAGTCTTTTAAGCACCACAATGCCACAACCTTCCGATCGCACAAAACCATTAGCCGCCTCATCAAAAGTCTGGCAACGACCATCAGGAGAGAGCATTTTCGCTTGGGAAAAATTGATACTAACTTTAGGTGAAATCAAGCGATTTACTCCGCCAACTAGAGCTAAATTGCATTCGCGATCGCGTAAACTCTTGATCGCCAAATGAACTGCTACCAAAGAAGAGGAACAAGCCGTATCGAGAGAAATGCTCGGGCCAGTAAAATTGAAAAAATGCGATAAACGCCCAGAAGCCAAACTATGGGTATTGCCCGTGGTGAGATAAGCATCAATCTCGGATTGCTTTCTGCTTAATAATTGATGCCAATAATCCGTTGCCGAGATTCCAATAAATACTCCCGTTTGACTACCTTGAATTTTTTCGGCGGCGATCGCAGCATTTTCCAGGGCTTCCCAACTCACTTCTAATAAAAGTCTTTGTTGCGGATCGAGACTTGCGGCTTCCCTGGGGGCAATCCGGAAAAAACTGGCGTCAAATGACCTAAGATGGGGGACAAATCCACCATAGTTATTACAAATTTTTCCTGGGGTAGCAGATTGTGCATTGTAATATTGATCTTTGTCCCAATGTTCAGCGGGAATCTGAGTAATCGCATCTTGCTCGTTGGCTAATAATTGCCAAAATTCTTGAGGGTTATTGGCTCCAGGAAAACGACAACCCATTCCTACTACTGAGATCGGTTCATGCTGGGCTTTTTCGAGAGCGCCTAATTTACTTTGCATTTGTTTTAATGCTAGTAAAGCTTTTTTCGTAGGAGACAAGGACATAAATCAAGGATGAGGGATGAGGGATGAGGAAATAATTTTTAATTTTCAATTTCTTCAAGGAATAATTCTACTAATTCTTGAGTCGTGACGAGAATTTCAGGTTCTTGAGAGTATAAATCACGAGTGCGATAACCTTGGGTGAGAATTTTGTTCCAAGCTGCTTGTAGGTTTGCGATCGCGTCTCGTTCTCCCCATTGTTCTAGCATCATCATCGCACTAGCCAATGTACCCAAGGGATTGGCTTGGTTTTTTCCGGCAATATCGGGCGCTGTGCCATGAATCGGCTCATAGAGGCCAAATCCAGCTTCATTGAGACTGGCGGAACCAAGTAAACCAACTGAGCCTGCCAACGCACCGCCAAGATCACTTAGGATATCGCCGAATAAATTGCCTGCCAAAATTACATCAAAATGCTGAGGGTTGATCACTAATTGCATTGCCAAATTATCTACTAACATCGGCTCGACTGTAACGTCGGGATATTCCTGGGCAACTTCTGCAACTAAATCAGTCCAGGGCAAATAGGGCAAGGCATTTTCTTTGTGAGCAACTGTCAGTAAACCCCGACGTTTTTGAGCTTTGGCGAAGGCCACTTTAGCAATTCGTTTAATTTGCCAATCGTAATATTGCATGGTGTGATAGCCATAATTTCCCTGTGTATCTTCTCCTCTGCCTGCTGCTCCGAAATAGATGCCACTGACTAATTCTCTGACAAATAGGATGTCTACTCCCGATAGATAATCTCGTTTCAAACTGGATTTATCAATTAAGCTAGGAAAAGTTTTGACTGGACGAAGATTCACAAAAAAATCAAATCGTTTTCGGAGTTCGAGTAATCCGCCTTTGCTTACTGCACCAAAGAGAATACCGTCGGATTGCTCACATAATTGAGCTGTGGTTTCAGGAAAATAAGAACCATATTTTTGAAATGCCGATTTACCGATCACACCGTAATCTATTTGTAGTTGAAAATCATGTTTTTGAGCCAGTTTTTGCAAAATTACGAGGGTGGCTTCTACTACTTCTAGGCCAATTCCTTCTCCAGGTAGAGCTGCTATCCGATATTGATTATTCATTGCTAAAATATAAATTTAAGCTATTTTTATTATGCTTATTCTCTCTTAAATGGAACAATAAGAGACGCCGAAAAATTAAACAACGGCTCCTTCTATATGTCCATTAGCAGTAATATGTAAATTCAACCTACGACTGAGAAAATTAATAGCAAGGTAGAGTTCATCAGCTAAATCAACTTCTTGATCTGTAGCTAAAGAAAGCAATGTCAGTAAAGTTTCCAAGGTTTTGCGATCATCTGCCTCTTGGCCAATTGAGTACACTATTCTTGCCCATGTTACTTGGCTCACCTCAAATTTGGAACGCTCTAATAATAAATTGAGTAATTGGGGAATTAATGATTTAGTTACTAGCCATACAATTAATTCAGCGATGTCATTATGATAGTAATCTAAATCTTCTTGAGACAATAACCATAATAGCTTTTTTGATATTTCTTTAGGTTTAAAGATAGAAGCAGAATATATGACTTCTTCTACATTTCCTAAAATATCAGTCACCAAAATATCTGAATTATTTTCAAGTTCTGATATTCTGCAATTGAAATATCTTATAAACGTTAAAGCTATGGAATTATTATTTAATTTTTTGCAAGAGTCTGCTACTCGATGCCAGATATAACCTCTATAAGTGAAGTTCCTAATAAGTAAACCCGGTGGAATTATATTATTAAGTTTCTTATTGATAATATAAAAATCAATTTTATTCATCTCTTCTATTACTTCGCTCAAAAAAGGAATAACATCTTCTATCCTCCTCATCCCAAACGTTGCAGCTATTCCTGCACGAACTCTAAAATCAATATCAGGATTATCTAGTATTTTAAATAAAGATTTTAATTCCTTTAATGGAAGATTCTCCAAAGATTCAGTCAAAACAAATCTAGTTTGCCATCCAATAGATTCATCTTGAAGATATCCAATTATTGAATCAGCTAATTCCAATGTATGCTTTGAGAATTTTGCAGCCATAGCAACAGCTAATTTAGTCAGTTCATCAGCATGTTCACTTGATAGCATTGACAATAAATCTAAGGCCTGATCTAAATCGCTTAGTCTAAATATTGATTCTATAATTGCTAATCTGCTACCAAGTCCAATCGAGATCAAGGCAACTTCTCGTTCCTCTTGTTTTAAGATACTGATAAGCTCGGAAACCATAGCTTTTTCCCCTAATTCACCTAATGCTCTTGCAAGATTTGACTTAATAGAAAGAGTTATATTTGGATAAAAGTATCGCTGCCCTTTTAAAATCGATAGAATTTGAGAAGAGAGAAAACTTGCTTTCAACTTTATAAGGCTATCTATAACACCTTCAATTACAATCTCATTCGCTTTGGCCTTATCTGTCTCTTTTTTTACAAAATCTATTAAACGTTCCGAAGTTTGATGAGAACCATAATTACCAAGAGCAATCGTAATTGCTTTTCTTCGCCATTTATTTTCTTTTGAATTCTCAAGAATATCAAATAGATAATTTTCTAGCTTATTTCCTCCAATTTCCATCAAAACATTAGCGGCATTTTCCCAGTCGAATGTGTAAGTCGAATTTGATAGTAAACTTTTTACTTCAGCAATTATTTTCTCTCTCAAACCGCGTAAACGAATAATGGGTGTCCCAACAAGACATCTGGCTGCTAAAAGTAGATCGCCATGAAAAAAATTATCCTTAATTGCTAATTTACCTTTGGGTAATATTTGAGTACTAATTGAGTGACCTAAAATCCCTAACAGTAATGGTGTTGAATCTGCCATCATTCCTGACAACAGCAAAATTACTTCTGTGTACCAAGGATCTCTCCGATAAAGGATGATCTTTGGTAAACTTTCTTGAAGACGATCCTTTGCAGCTAAAGCAGTTAAATATTCTTGAAAAGTTAAATGTAGAAACCCATGCCAACCAATAGCTTGTTCTTTGAGCAAACCATATTGAGCAGCAATTTCTTGAAGAATAGCCTTATTATTATCAGGTTTAATATTAATTGCTTTTAGAAAGTTGGCAATTATCGATAATAGTTCATTCTCTGGGAAATAACGTTTTCCTTTATTATGAAAATCCCAGGCTAGTTCTTTTAATAAGTCAAGTTTGCGATCGGTAGTAAAGTTGCTAAAACGTTTGATATTGCGAGATGCATCCCATTCTCTTAATAGGACTTCCAAGCAACGTTTGTATAATTCTGCACGACGTTCAGGTAATTCTAAATCTTGTTGATAAACAATAGTAATTAGAGAAAGAATTAGAGGATTAGCAGCTAAAGTTTGCATTCGAAGATTACCCGATAATGCTCTTGTTAGTCCATATCCTCGTTCGTGATCATATTTAAACCATTTATCAATGAAGAATTGTATTTGCTTCCAACTAAAATCTAAAACCTCAAGGGTTTTGAAATTTTTTAATCCTCTACGCCAGCCAGCTTTACGACAAGTAACTATAATTGGAGCTTTTGGAAATCTTGTTTTTAATCTATTAATCTCTTGTATTGCTAAATTATAAGCAATTTGAGCTTCTTCTTCGTTTTCGCCACCTAAGACTTCATCCAAGCCATCGCAGAGGAATGCTACTTTACCACTATCCAATTGTTCAGTTAAATAATTAATTGCTTGAGAAAATTCATAGTTACGATCGCATTCGGTAGCTATAAATTCAAATAAATCATTTGTTGAACTTGCAATAAAATTACCTAAGTCTACATATAAGGGCAAGTAAGGTAACTGATTTTCATCGCGTTTTGCCATCTTCAATACTAGGAAACGTAGCATCGTGGTTTTGCCCGCACCTGGATCTCCCAACACAATAATATGAGAAAATTGTATTAAGGCTTCTACTGGCGACATAGCAGTAGTCGATTTTTCAGTGAGATGTAATTGCGACTTTTGTAGTAATGCGTTAGGGTCTCCTTTAGCTGAGGAAACAATTTCATTTTGATTTTTGTAACTTAGTAATTCTTCTTCTTTAATACTTAACTCTATGTATACACTTTCCAAACTGATTGAGCTAGGAACATTTGGCAAGTTGCAAATGCTAAGGCTGCACATTTCTGTAATAATTGTTTGACGATATTTTTCAGCACATTGTGAAGCTGTTTTTTTGAGTTCTTCCTTAGCTTTTAACTCTGTTTTTGTTTCTTTATTTTCTTTTTCTTGTTCTGTTTCTTGTTTTAATCGATGCTGTAATCTAATTTCTTCCAACTTAGATTTTCTGCTGTAACTTAATCCGTAGATGGTAAACCCACCAGTTATTAATGCAGCAGTAATCCAACCTGTCCACTTAATCCAATCCCCTTCGTTACGTTCCACAAAATTAAGATTTTTCTCAGGTTGATGAGTTGTAGGCGTAGATTTATTCGGTGTTTTTGTTGGCTGTGATGGCTTATTAGTGGGAGTCGTATTTGTAGATTTTGAGTTTACTGGTTTCTTGGGTGTTGTTGTCTGAGATGGTGAAGTGTTTTTAGTAGGAGAAGTAGTCGAATGAGGGGAAGAAGATTGTGATTGTTGAGCAAAAGAGGGAATTGCCGATAAAAAGCTAACTAAAATAGCAACCGAGAGAAAAATTTGCTTTTGATGTCCCTGCTTCATTTATCTTTGGAGGAATTGTTATTCAACTAGGTTAACTCAAACAATTAATTACCTTTCTGTTGCAAGACGCAATCAATATTCAATAAATTGAAATCTTCTGTGGATAACACAGAACAAGGTTTGACAAATTCAAGCAAGATAGGAGAAGAGCCTGATTCTAAATCTGCGATCGCGTTTCTCGTCACATCCGACCAAGAACTATTCATTAACCAATTATTATCTAGTAAATATTCGGTTGTAAAAGCTGTATTATCTAAAAGCAAATAATCGACATCGTATTGCTGAATAAGGGATTTTAAAACTTCGATATCAGGGCTATATTGAGCTTGGATTAATGCGATCACTCTTTGTTGAACTTGATTGTAATAACTAGGATGATAAGCTAGGGCAAACTCTTCTCCTACTAAAATAGATCTCTGAGTAAATGCAGGAATATTATTAATTTCCTTACTTAAAGAAGCAACAATAATGTCTTTAGGTTGCTCGGCCAAATACTCATAGATTTCCGAGTTTGTTCCAACACGCCAATTTTGAAACCCATAAATAAAAACGTAGGGCACGGCAGGAACAATAATTATAGCGAAACTAAAAAGAGTAATCAGGGTGATTTTAATTTTCTCTGATAACGTCAAAGATTTGTTTGCTCTGATTTTTTTTCTTACCCAAGTTTTGCCCAAATCGAATAGTATTGTGATGACAATGCTCGTTGCGATCGCCAAAACAAAACGTAAACTATGGTAAGTATAACGACTAGGTAAATGTAGTCTTGGCAGCAAAAGATGAGCCAGCAGAAACATCAATAAAGATGCAATAGTGATCTGTTTTAAAATAGCTATTTTCTGAGTAATTAAATTAATAACTGGCAATTTAGTCTTAAGTAACCAAGGTAAGGCCACACCTAACCAGATTATTGTGGGGAAGATCGGAAGATTGAGACCACTAGAGCCAGTAAACCAATAATCGAGCCAGCCACCACCGAAAAAGGGACTTCGACCATCAAGATTGAACTCTGGCATTTGCTGCATTTGCTGAGCGGAAACCACAGTTGCTAACTCGGCTGCTTTTTGAGTGATTGGGTAAAGCGCGATCGCAGTGACAATTAATCCTAATATCCACCAACGAAGGCAGAAGGCAGAAGGCAGCCCTAAAGGATACCGCTTCGCATAACGGCAGAAGGGTTCTCTTTTAATTTTCGTCTTGATTTTACTGTGGGGCAAAAGTTTAATTAAAAAATTACCATTATTTTCGAATAAAACCAGAGTTATAATGGTTACTTCAATCAACAATAACTGAGGATAAAATAAACCTTGCAGTAGCATTAATACTAAACAAGGAATTAATTTGTTTTGAGATAAATAATATAAAAAAGCTGCGAATAAAGGATAAAGAAAAGCCCTAGGAGTTGCCGAAACTAGATCGTCATTGAGCCAAATAAGTTGAGTAATAAATAAACTACTAAAAAATCCACAAATTCCAATGGGCAATATTTCGAGAGTAAATAAATAGACATAGATAGAAGTAATTAGCCCCAAAATTGGAGGTAAAATCTTTGCCAAGACAAGAGGTTCAATCCCAACTTTAGCTACTGAGAAATATAACGCTTTGTAGCCAACAGGAGCCAGACTTTGAAAGTAATTGGCAATAATATCTTGCGAAAATAATTCTGGATCGACAAATCTTTGTAACCAGACTACATGCTGCCTAGCATCATCTTGAATTATGTAATCTTGGCTGAAAACATAATAATAAAACCATAAGCCATAGTACAGGGCAAATACTAAACTTATCCCCAGCCAGAGATTAACAGAAGATTTTTTTTGTCGATTGTTTATTTTCTCCTACCCTCCTCAATTCTCCATCTGCCATCTGCCATCTGCCCTCAAACAATCAATACCATTTCAATTTTAAAGGTTTTCTCTTCGGTACATCCTGAGCTTTTTCTACTAACCAATCAGCCTCTTTATAAGTTCCGAAAACATGATCCCACCAATCGACTCCCAAGCCAAAATTATGATGCCATTGATCATATTCGTGATGGACATAGTGCACAGGCATTTTCATCCAAAAACAAGCCTTGGGATTATCATGCTGCAATTGATGAGCATAGGCCGCGAAAATTGCATAGGCCAATGAGCCAATGAGCCAGCTCCAACCAAGCTCCCAAGAGAAGGGAAAAAACGTCAGCATCGCTAGGCAACTAAATTTTACATACTCGACTAATTCCAAGAAAAAACCTTGTCCGGTATTTTCAATGTGATGTTGGGGATGGGGGGGGAATGCTTTGGGGTAAATATGCATTAAGCGATGAGCGAAATATTCGACTAGGCTGGATACGATGAAAGCCGCGATCGCAAATAAGATGAGTGTTAAGACATGAACTAGGTTAACCATGCAACTTTTTTGTTAGGTTTATAGTGAGAGCTATATAAATTGATAAATACTTATAATCGATAACAAGAAATTAATCAGAAATCAACCTAATTTTAGAATATTTAATGATTTTTGACGTTATCATTACTTAAAACGAAGGTCTTCTCCGCAAAATGATAGGATAATTGCTGAAAATTTCATCTTTGGAAATCATTTGAAAAAGTTTGAGTTTATAGTAGATGGACCACCCGTATCGCAGCAAACTCGGAGGCGGCAACGATTAAGAACTTGGAAAGAAAATGTGCGACAAGAAGCTGAGAAATATTGGTTGTCAGAAAACAAAATAGCTAATGGGTTCGTTATGCTACAAGTGACTTATTTTTATGATTCCGTTGCTATGGATGTGGATAATATTGTTAAACCAATTCAAGATGCCATTATTGGATTAGCTTATATTGATGATAATCAGGTGACTGATATTCTCGTTAGAAAGAGATACTTATTTGGTAAATTCACAATGGTGAATATGACTGAGACTTTACTGGAAGGGTTTGTTCATGGCAACCAGTTTTTGCACATTGTTGTAACTGATGCACCTGATCAAGAGGTGATTACTTAAATGTTAATATCAACATCAAAGATAGAAAGAAAGCAATTATTGCAAAGAGCTGAAGAATATCGAGATAAAGGTTATGAAATCTTATTTCATCCTAGCTCAGAAGACCTCCCCGATTTCCTAAAAAACTATCGTCTCGATCTGGTTGTGAGAAATAAAGATGAGACAGTAGTGATTGAAGTCAGGTCTCGTGCTTCACTGAATCCTGCTTCCACTCAATATCTACGCAATCTGACCAAAATAATAGAACAGCATCCTGGTTGGCGATTAGAGTTAGTCATGACTAACCCAGAAGACGCCATATATTCAATAAAAGCTGAAGGGTCTTTCAAGGAAGATGAAATAAAGTCCCGTTTGGCAACAGTCCGTCAGATTTCACAACATGATCTAGAATCAGCTCTTTTATACTCCTGGTCTCTAATCGAAGCATCTTTAAGACTCGTTGCGGAAAAAGAAGGACTAAGTTTACAGAAATTTGATTCAAGGCATTTATTGCAATCATTAGCAACGGAAGGAATCATTGGACAATCTGAATATCAAATACTAATGAATTCGTTTTTATTCCGTAATGCGATCGCACATGGATTTAAAACTACACCTATTCCCCAGAATCTTGTTGACGATTTAATTAAAATTACAGAACAACTACTCCAAGAATTTCATCAGTAGTATGCTCGTTAATCAATTTTTGTATTCATATTGTTTATTTGTGAGTCATACAACATGTGTAAATTATAAGGTTCTTGCGAAATTGACTGAATATACTCTGAACTTAGATAACTAGGATAGTCGGCATTTTCTGCAACATAACTTTCAAAGAAAACTAAAGACAAAATATTTTGATAATTTTTCGTAATTCGCGATGTCTCAGCTTGCGAAGATGACTGTTCTTTGGAGGCCGTTGTATTGGCGTGAGGCAATTTTTCCGAAATCACAAGATAGCGATCGCGATTGGTCAAGGCATTAAAAGCAGGAATTTGCTCATCCAACAAAGATGTTAGAAAGTCTTTATCGACAACTTGCCAGATTGTGGGAATGTCAATCTTAGCCAATTCTGCTTCCCCAAAAAGACTTTTACCAAATGGAACAAACAGAAAAGCGGCCTTAATCCGTTCATCTTTGAGCGATCGCGTTTCTCTGGGCAATTCTAGGGCACGACATTGATACAAAATCGAAATATTGAGCAGGTTTAACGGCTGAGCACAATCTTGTTCTAGTTGCTCAAAATTGATTTGCGCCCCGGCTAAGGACATTGCCGTCGTGCCACCGAGCGAATAGCCGAAAATCCCAACTTGCTTGAGATTAAGCCTCTGAGGAAACTCTACTTGCTGGGTTTGCGCCAACTCATCCAAGATAAAACTAATATCTAAAGGTCGGTCGATAAATTCTGTGGCATCAAAATTTTCTTGATATAACCAATTGCGAAAAGCCTTTTCTCGTTTGCGATCGCTACCTGGATGATCGAGAATTACGACGGCAAAACCATAGGAGGCGAGATGATGGGCTAATTCTTTAAAGCGATCGCGTTTAGCTCCCAAACCATTAGAAACCACAATTACAGAGATTTTACTAGTAGTTCCCTGGGGGAGATAGAGATCTGAAACTAAATTGCGATCGCGTTGATGATCGTAAAATTCTCTAGTTTGTTTCGTAACCGTAAATTGACCATCGGAGCTAAAGTCTGGACTATTTTTGCCGATGGCTTTTGATTCTAATGTTTGTTCTTGAATACTCGCAATAAATTTTGCGGTGTCTTTTTCGCTATCAGAGACTTGCTCAACCAATTTAATTAATTCTGGAAGATTTAGCTTAATATCTGTGGGGAAACTTTTTAAAAAATCAATAAAATTAATCCCCTCAGCAGATGCCGCAGCTTGGACGACAGAAGCTCTCAGGCCATAAAAGCCGTTGATATCATGAGGTATTTGAATAATATTTCCAATACGCTCAAATAATTTGATACCAACGGAAGTCCTCAAATAACGATAAACTAGCACCGGATCGACTTCGTAGCTTTGAGTGAGAAATTGTTGTAATTTTTTCCTTTGTTGAGGCGAAATTCTTTTGAGGTAGAAATTGAGATTTTTGGTGATTTGTCCTTGCTTGGCAAAAAGTTCTAAATCAGCAACTTTGACTTCAAAACCCAGCAAACTATAGTTGAAATTAATGATTTCTGCGGGAATAGTTGGAGATGCTAAAGCAACTGCATTAATTAAGGTCGCAAACATTACCAGCAGGCTGTACTTGGCTAATTTCAACTTTGGCAACATCGGTTTTTATTTTGATTCATGATTCATTAAAATACTTGTCTATTAACTGTTGGCTACAATTAAAATTCCTCAACACTTCTTGTAAGTCACCTCGTCTCACATTATCTTCGATTAGACTTATCGTATCTTTTACTTGTTCTAATCTTGGTGCTTTGTTTTGAGTTTTATTTAATTGTTCAAGTTTTTTTTCGAGTTCTTCTAGCTTACGACGCAGAGAAAGATCTGAGCGCAAATAATTTTTTAAATAATCAAATCCAGAATTTAAATCGTTACTAGACTGATTCAGTTCTATTTCTACATCATTCCAAAATTTAGCAGTATGGCGAGTTTGCTCCTTGGCAATCAAATTATAAGCTATATCCACAAAGAAATTATAAACAGGCTTAAGGCTAAAAGATAAAGTGCCAACCTCTGTACTTGCATTTAAAATTGCAACAAATCCAATTCCTAAGACAATAGCCTCAAATACCAGAACGATATCGATTTTAGGTTTAGAATTAAAGTCACTAATCCACCAAAATAATAAAGTTGGTGTAATAAATTGTAAGAATAACCAAAGCCAAAAACCTGAACTCTTAAGAGGCTTGAAAAAGGGGAGAAATCTGCTTTGTTTATTAAATTCCTGCCAAGCAGCAATAACATTTACTATTCCAGGAAAGATCGCAATCAGAATATATAATCCCCATTCAGTAAGAAACTTCTGCACTTTTTTCTAAGCCACCTCAATAATGGGATGGAGATAGAAATAGCCCAAAGAAGTAGTAGTCAGATAGGTATTTGTTGGATCTATTTTAGAGGATTGATTTCTAGGTATCAAAAAAGGAAAGATTTTACGTAAAGTACTTTCATGAAGAGAATCTATTTTTCTCTCTTGCCACAAACGCTTTACAATCTGATAGGTTTGCTCTTCATCCATTTCCAAACGATAAGCTAAGTTTTCCACTGTTAAAGGTCTCAATTCTAAGGCTTTAAGAATAGAAATAGTTTTTAAATCAGCTTTTGCTTGGGCATCGGAAACTGCCGTTTGCAATGTTTTGACAAATGAATCCTGACTGCCTTGCATTTTTTCAACCATTTGTTGAGCTGTAGCGAGGAAATCATTTGAGTAGAGTATTTTGTAAGCAATATCTTCTAGCGATCTGCTCTCTTCGAGTGCTAAGCTTCCACCGCCATTAATACTAAATTTATCTCGTTCCTGCGATCGATATTGCCTTTGCAAATTGGAACGTGCTGTTTGATAAAACTTACTGAATTGAGGATTTTTTTCGACTAATGGAGCTATTTTTGAAATCGCGTGACTAGGATTACTTGCCAAATCGCCAGCAATTGCTTGAACTTCTTGTTTTAACTGTTGTGGTAGAGGAGTTTCAACTTGAGTCAAAGCAATTAAGAAGGCTTGGAGTGTGGTTTGCTCGATAATGTTCATAAAAGCTTTCCGCCAGTGCAAGTAAAAGCTGCCCAATAATAGGGATCATCATAAGGTCTGTGATTTGTATCCATTCTATCTGACTTTTGTTGAATGTCTCTAATAAAATCTTGAAGATAGGCGTAAACGTTGGGATGAGTTGCTCTAATCTCTTCGGCTAGTTCTTCAAGCCAAATTTTTAGTTCAGAGTAAGTGAGCGATCGCAACCAAGCTTGTGCTTTTTTAAGAGCAAGAGCAGGGGTCTTTTTCTCTAGATACAATTGGTAAAAGCGAATCATCAGCCAAGCACTAGAAATTTCTTCCACTGTCCACAATGTACTTAGAACAGCAGTTGCACCTGCTTCCAAAAATCCACTAACTAAACCAACATATTCGGTATCTATGGTTTCTTGACCTGTAATCGCTGTCTCGCAGGCCGCCAGGCTAATAAGTTGATAGCTTTTTAAATTGAGTTGGCTAATTTCTTGAGCTGTGATTTGTTCTTTTTGGGCAAGAGTTAAAGCCGAATTTTGCGGTTGGTGTTGATTGTAAGCACCATGTCCTGTGAAATGGAAAATATTATGATTTGCTTTTAATTCTGTTTTGAGTTGGGAATTGTTTACTGTGTCGAGGTGAGTGGCTTGGGTAAACATCGAATTGATCAGCACAGATTCAATTGCGGCATAGGGTAAATCGTTGGCAGGATTTTCTATATTTAGGAGAGATGGTTGATTCTGATGGGGTTGTTTCTGTTGCAGCGTCAAAGCAATTTGCAAACTAGGGAAATAGTTAATCGTTGATTCGGGGTTTGTCAGAAAAGAATCGAACAGAAGATGTAGCGGCAAACGATGTAGGTCTTGATGGGGAATCAGAATTAATTGAGTGATGTCTGCTAGATGAGATTCGATAGTAGGAATATCGAGAATAATCTTGAGTTTAGCCAGTTGGGAAAACATTTCCGTTCGCCAACTATGATTACGACGCTCTGCTTCGGCGACTTTTTTGTTTTTGCCGCGATAATCTTGGTATTGCTGATTCCATTCTGCTAGCCAAGTTTTATATTTTTGGAGGCGTTTTAGAGAATGGGGAAGTTGGGTTGGTTCCTGTTGTTCTATGGGTTGGGATAGGATAATTGGTTCGGCAAGATTAGCCTTGAGAATAAATGTGTTGAGGGACTGAGGACTGAGATGCCAATAAATTATGGCGGTTTCTGGGGTTAATAGCTCTTGAATTTGTTCGTAACCAGGGCAAACAGTCTGTTCTTGCCAAGTATGGAGCAGATTATCTAGGCAAATGTTTTTGCTCAGTTCTGCACTTGTCAGGGCTTGAATTATTTGTTCTTGCTTGATTAAGATATCGACGCTTAATTGGTGGAAATCAATAAACTTGAGTTGTAGTTGTTTTTTAATAGCAAAGGATGGAGTCTGATTCAAGAGATTTTTCAAAACTTCTAATCCTTTGAGTCTTAATTGCTCTGCGGCTTCGCTATTTCCGAAACCTAGTTGAACTTTGATTAGATTTTGTAGGACTTCTAAATGTTCTTTGGGGTAATCTGTCTCGGTCAGGGTTTCTAAGGCATGATTATAATTGACGACTGCTTTATGCCAATAATCAAAAGAACGAGAATGTTCTCTTCCCTCTAAATAGTGAATATATCCAAGAAGGGAATGCAACTTTCCCCATCCTAGAGAATGAGTTTCTTGTTTTATTGCTTGATCTAATTTTTCTTCTGCTCTGATGATTGCATCTTCATAGCCCCCTATGTTTAGCAGAGTATCGAAATAATGAGAATGAGAGAATAAGTCTTGTTTGAACGAATAAATACTTTTTTGTGAAAAAGGTTGTTGAATGAATTGAATTAGTTTTTTGGAAATAGGCTGCTGAAATAGGTTATAAAGTTCTTCTGGAGGATCTTGGCTAATTCGTTTAATTATTCTGATTGAACAATCATTATCAAAAGCTTTAGCTAGTAAAAGCTGGGAATCATATAGAGAAGTTTTTAATTTAACTATTGTTTGAGATAAATCTAATTCTTCCAAGCTAAGAATTGTTCTTTGGGAAACTTGGCTGACTTCCAGGAAAAATATGCTAGCAAAATTTTTTGGAATAGATGAGCTTTGGCATGAGGATAAATAAAGATGTCTTATGTAGTTATAGCAAGTCATATAATCGTCAGGTTTGAGCTTAAGTGCTTGCTCATAAAAGATGAATGCTTCTCCCTTTCTATTTAATTTAGACAGTGCACCACCACAGCTGCGCCAAATTGCGAAATCGTCAGGTTTGAGCTTAAGTGCTTGGCAATAAGAGGCTAATGCCTCTTCCTCTTTATTTAATTTAGACAGTACTGTCCCACGGTTTGTCCAGGTTAGATACTCATCAAATTCGAGTTTAATTGCCTGATTATAGGAGGTTAATGACTCTTCATATCTTCTCAAATCATATAATGTCCGACCACGTTCAAACCAAGCAACCCAAAAGGAGGGATGAGTCTTAAGTAATAAGTCGAAAAAAGCTAATGCTTCTTCCGTTCTTCCTAAATCATTTAGTGTTCTGCCACAAAATAGTAAAAACAAACCAAAATCAGTATCAGGATCATGATTAAGTGCCTGGTAAAAAAAAGCTAATGCTTCTTCATTTTTTCCTACTCTACGTAATTCAACTCCTTGGTCATAGAAATATCCATAATTCTGTAGTTCAGCACTATTCTGCTCTTTCACAGTTCCAACTAAATTTAGGGGTGGTTGCAAACCAGGCTGAGAAGGAGTTATAAATTCATAATTATTAATAGTTTCAGAATGTTGTCTTTTCTCATTCTCAGTTATTGCACTAACCAAATTTTCTCCCAACTCTCTCGCTACTTCCCTCAATTCATCTCTAGCAATTTTGCTCAGCACCAATAATCGATGCCCCAACTCCTGATGGGACTCTGGCTGCAATAACCAGCGCTGCCCAAAACTCCTCAGCCAACTCGCCAACTTCTCTGGCTCCAGATTATTCCCAAACAAAAATCCTTGAATTTGTCCCCAATTTCTCCCCTGAACCACTTCTTCCAGCAGCTCCGCCAGCAAATTTTCGTATTCTAAATCGCTAAGTCCAGGTTTCAGAATAGTAGATTCATAAGCATTCACTTCTGGTGCTTTATTTTGCCCAAACCAACCTTTGATCCATTTCCATAACTTATCGAGAAATCGGAACATGCTTTGTTCAACTCAATACCATGGTCAATATTAAATCTACTTTTGTTAGCCTTCCTTTTCAAGCTCAATTACGATTATTAACACTAAGGGCGATTGGCCAATCGCCCCTACATCAATGGTATGTTTTTCCCCAGAAATCACCTAAGTCCTTCTGCCATCTGCCATCTGCCATCTGCCATCTGCCTTCTCTAATTCTTATCTTGAGAAGCTTGATTTTTATTCTTATCGACACTAACACCGCGATATTTCAATTTATATTCTGGATGTGGCTGCACCGGCAATCGGGGATCATTAATATGATAGGTTTTCCCTCGATAGGTCCCCGTTAACTCTTCGCCGTCAGAATTATCCTTTTGCTCTACTTGTTGTTGCCCAAGCTCTTGATGTCGAGAAGCATGAATATGATAAGTTTTACCCCGATATGTTCCAATTAGTTCTTCACCGGCAGAATTGTCGTTTTGTTCATCATGCTCTGCCTGTTTTTGCCCAGACTCTTGACTCGATTTAGACTCAGATGCCAGTTCATCTTCCCCGACCGGTTGCCGCCAAAATCCATAGGTACTGAGAAGCGCGATCGCAAGAACGACTAACTTAACTTCCCAAGGCGCAATCACTAAGCTTAAGATAAAACTGAAAAATGTTACTGAACCCATCAAATAACTAATTTCATCTGAAGCCTTTTTGGCAATATGATTGGCGGCAATGCCAGCTACTAGAGGAATTAAAAAAAATAGGTTCATCTTATCCTTATGATCGCGCGTCTAAAAATATTTTCCGGTTCAATCACTTACACTACTATAAACCTGAAATGGATTAGTGATTAATTTGCTACAGTTTGAAATCTAGACAGCGTCTTTTCCCAAGCGCAAAGCAATCAAAGAGCCTTGCGAAAAATAATCTTATCATCACCAGCTTTGTAAAACTCGCGAATTCTGGCCTCTTCTTCATAGCCCTGTTTGCGATAAAACTCCCGAGTTCGCTCAAAACCTGGCAGCCCCGAAGTTTCCACCAGGAGTAGGCGATCGCCGCGTTCTGTCAAGATTTTTTCCACATAGTCCAACATGGCCCCACCAATGCCTTTTCCTTGATAGTCGGGGTGAACCGCAATGAAATACAAATTCCAAGCTCCCTCAGCATAAGGCTCTGGTGCATAGTAGGCAACGCCTCTAGGCTCACAATCATCATAGGTAATCCAACAGGAATCACTATCTGGGTTGCCGTCAAAATATTCGGCCAACATCCCGCCCAGCTCCTCCAGTTCTGGGGGACTAAACAGCCCAACAGCCTCGGCAATAGCGATGAGCGCTTTCTGGTCTTCGGGGGTAGCAAGTCGAATCATAACCTTGGTAAACCTGAGTTCGATGAGTACAAAATTTACTAGTTCTGGATAAGGATTTGGGGATTTGGGTATGACGTTGGGAAAGTTGAAATATGACTGTTTTTAACCTAACACCTAACACCTAAAACCAATCTTTGCGAGTCAATAAATTACCAACTCATTATAAAATGTTTAGCTCTGAGAAAGCCTTTGTACTGCTTCCCCGCCCAAAAGGCGATCGCATGTTTGCAAAATCTGGGGAATTTTATCCCGATGAGGACTATTCTTTAAACAAGCATCTAGATTGAATCTGGCGACATTTTTCGCTTGGGCACCAGGAAACCAATGACCTCCATTTTCTAATAAGTTATATCTTCCCTTGCTATATTCATGCATATCGTAGGCCAATGCCAAATTGCGCAACCAAAGAATCACCGGAATATTAATCCTGCCTGGAGTTTCTTCGTGGCTTGGCAAACCAACGTGCCAAGTTCGATACCATTCTTCCCCCAAAGCTGCGATCGCACCTTGTTCCAACTGCTCTAAAATCTTGGGTAAAATCGACTCAGCTTCGGCAATCAGAGGCAATACTTTTAGATGCTCATCAAAATCCGAGGGTTTGGCCGCACCGAGGCTAAGGGTATGAACCTGAGGATGGGACAAACAAAAAAGATCATTAAATACCATGGGGCTCAACGGTTGACATAATTCCACAAGTTTCGCTGGCGGATCATATAGTTTGCCTCCTTTATCGGAAGGACTAATAATAAAGACGCCCATATCCTGTTGATTAGCCGCTGCGATCGCCGACCAATTTGTTTGATTAATGTAATACCAATGGAGATTCACATAATCAAATTCCCCGGTATTAATCGCCTTAGTAATAATTTCGGTACTACCGTGAGTAGAAAACCCGACAAAACGAACTTTGCCTTCGCGCTGCAATTGTCGTGCCACATCCAAACAACCACCAGATCTGAGAGTGTCATCAAAAGTTGCTTGATTGTTAATGCCGTGAATTCCCAGTAAATCGACGTATTCTAAACCCAAAAACTTCAGAGACTGCTCAAAGTTACGACGAAATTCCCGGGGATCTTCACGGGGGCCTACTTTCGTTTGCATTATAAACTGCTCTCGGGGAAGGCGAGGTAATAGCTTCCCTAGTTGCATCTCCGATGTGCCATAACCTCTCGCTGTTTCAATATGATTAATTCCCAGTTCCAGCGATCGCAAAATAGTTGCTTCAAGATTGCGTTGATTAGCTTCAGGAATTTCGGATTCTGGGATATCTCGCCAAGCATGTTGATATCTCATGCCACCACAGGAGAATATTGGCATTTGTAATTCTGTGCGACCAAACCTTCTGTATTGCATTGATTCAATGACTAATCTATTTTTCTCGAATTCAATTTAAACTATAGCAATCCTGACTAAGTAGTTGCATCCTGGTTGATATAGGGAACAGGGAACAGGGAATAGGGAATAGGGAACGGGGAACAGGGAACGGGGAATAGGGAATAGGAAGATTTTTGTAGTTAATTTTGCCTGGGCATTTTATGTGATCTTTGTCTATTTGAGATCGTTTTCAGCGAATTTCTGAGCTGCTTTGGGAACAAAAGCTGCCACCAAAAAGCCGAAAGTGATGTAGAGACCGCCAGAGCTATCACCTTGAGATCCTGAATTTCCAGCATTGAGCACCGTCAGTAAGCCAAAAATAATTGCTCCGACCAGAGCCATAAAGCTCATTAGTCTCACCGAAGAACTATTTTGATCATCTCCTTCAAAGAATCCTGCTGTGTTTTGATTTGATTCTTGGTTTAAGGTTTTATTCATTGCTAATCATCCAAATTCTGTACCGAAAATATACCCACTTATCTACTTGTGAAGTACATAGTAAATTTATTTCAAATTAAAGTATCTATAAAGTTACAAATAATGAATTGTCATTGTGACAAATAAGATACAGGATTGTAAAGTAAGTAATTACTCTATCAGAGTTATTCCCGAGAAAAACCCATTACCCATTACCCATTACCCATTACCCATTACCCATTACTTATTACTTATTACTCATTACTCATTACTTATAACTTACTCTCCTTATCTTAATTTTTTAAACTCAAACAATACAAAATATGACACTAGAAAATTCTCAAAACAACCAACCAGAATGTATTGAAGTTCCCGAAGGTCAATCCTTTGTGGTTGATTTTAACACCGAAAAAAATATTCTTACTGAAGATGTCTGGTTTGCCGAAAAAATAACAAAGCCAGTTATCGCCGCACTAATCGGCGCTGAGCATCTTGATGAAGGTTCTTCAGCTGCTTATAAAGTACAACTAGACAGAGCCTTAGATGTCGATACTTACTATGATATTCAGATTAATAGTGGAACAGCCCAACAAGTGGGCGATCAAGAAGGTGTCGATCGCCAAGATATTATTTGGGGTGGGGTTTACGACCTCAGAGATTCCCAGGGCAATATTGTCGAGGTCATATACAATCGCGTGCCCAACGGTCAATGGGCTTCTGATGGCAATCGTCCTCAAGTGGGGCCTGACGATGCGAATTGGGATTTCTCCGCGATTCAAGACGGTGAAATAATAGATAGCAATACTCTACGTGTTAAAGTTGCTGCTGGCCAAACTATGTCGGAAAGCTTTGATATCAAAGCCTGGGCGGAAAAAATTACTGTTGACCGCAATTTATTTAGTACTTCAGATGCCGAAGAGGGAACGGAGACTTTTTCCCTATCAATAGTCGATAGCAGTGGATCAGATCTGCTTCATCTAGGCGCAGATCTTGATGTTGAGATTAAAGATACAACCGATGTCTATGGAGTTAGCCCGATCGCTTTCGATCTTAATGGTGACGGAAAAATTGGCGTGACGGGAGAAACTACAGCCCAAGATAAATCTGGAATTGACCATATTGGCTCAACTGTAGAATTTGATATTGATGCTGATGGAGAACTAGATACTATCGAATGGCTCTCAGGCGATGGAGACGGCTTCTTAGTAGATAATCGCGATGGCAATGCCGCTTCTGAGATGAATGGCGCGCGGTTATTTGGCGATGAAGGTGGTAAATATACTGATGGTTATCAAAAACTCGCCCAACTTGATAGTAACAACGACGGCAAACTCAATGGTGAAGAATTAGACGGACTAGAACTATGGGTCGATGATGGCGATGCCCAGGTTGCAGCAGGAGAATTTATGTCCCTAGCGGATAAAGGGATTCATGAAATTTCTGTAGTTGCCGATTATGTGCAAAGCGATCGCGGAGAAACTTTAATTCGTTCTACAGCAACTGCGAATGCCGAGACTTGGAATGATGTTAGTTATTCTCTAGAAGGGATTGATGCTAATGTTTTTGAGATTGATACCCAGACTGGAGAATTAACTTTCAAACAAGAAGCCGATTTTGAAAATCCCCTCGATGCAGATGGCGATAATATTTATGATATTACTGTAGTTCGTAGCTTAGATAATGGCAGTGTCATTCGCCGAGATACCCAGATTAAGGTTCAAGATGACCTTAGCGATCATGGCAATGGCGAGAATCAAGACCCCGATGCGGTAGATGATTTTGCTAGGACTAATATTAATACCAAAGTAGGTGTTCGGGTTTTGGAAAATGATTCTGACCCAGAAAGCGACCCCCTAAGAATCAAATCTTGGACTCAGGGTAATCATGGGGTCGTCAAACGCAATAATAACGGCACCCCTGATGATACTACCGATGACAAACTAGTTTATTTCCCCAATGAAGGTTTCACGGGAACTGATACTTTCTCCTACACCATTGATGATGGTTTTGGTGGGATGGACAGCGCTACGGTAACTGTTGAAGTTGGCAATAATGGCGGCCCTGGCAACAATGCGCCCGATGCGGTGGATGATTTTGCTAGCACTAATGCTGAAACTAAAGTTGGAGTTCGGGTTTTAGCCAATGATTCTGACCCTGATGGTGATCCTCTAAGAATTAAATCCTGGACTCAGGGGAATAATGGAGAAGTGAGGCGCAATAATAATGGTACCCCTGATGATACTACTGACGATAAGTTAGTTTATTTTCCCAAGGAAGGTTTCACCGGAACTGATACTTTCTCCTACACCATTGATGATGGGAATGGGGGCCTGGATAGCGCTACGGTTACCGTTGAAGTTGTTAATAATGGCGGCGCTGACAATAATGCGCCCGATGCGGTGGATGATTTTGCCAGCACTGATGCTGAGACTAAAGTTGGAGTTCGGGTTTTAACTAATGACTCTGACCCCGATGGTGACCCCCTCAGAATTAAATCCTGGAGCCAGGGGAATAATGGGGAAGTTAAACGTAATAGCAATGGCACGCCCCATGATACTACTGATGATAAGTTAGTTTATTTTCCTAATGAAGGATTTAGTGGGACGGATACTTTCTCCTACACCATTGATGACGGCAATGGAGGCATGGATACTGCCACTGTCACCATTGAAGTTGAGCCCGCCGAACCCGCAGAAATTATTGCTAATCTGGTCGGGACAACTACCATTGATGAAGGAGAGCAAGGTTCTTATAAAGTTCAGTTAGATGAAGTGAGCGATCGCGATCGCAGTTTTACCATTCAAGTTGATGATGGTACAGCTAATCGCATTGATCAAGATGCTTCTGGTCAAGATATCATTTGGGGTGGTTTCTACGATATTAGACAAGGCATTGGTGGTCCGGTAATTGAAACTATCTATGATCGTGTGCCGAACAGTACTGACCCTAGCGACGGCGATCGCCCTGCCACTGGTCCGGGAGATGCTAGTTGGGATTACACCCTGTATCAAGATGATTCTATTAATCAAGGGAATACCATTACAGTTACCGTTGCCGCCGGAGAGACCATGTCCAATCCTTTCCAGGTTGCAGCTTGGAAAGAACAGGTTACAGTAGACCGCGATGGCCCAAATGCTACTGGCTTTGTTGAAGGTACTGAGAATTTCTCCCTAACTGTTATCGAAGCAGACAATACTAGATTTGAGCAAAGTTCTTTGCAGGTTGAGATTCAAGACAAATCTCACTATGGTTTTGTGAGCCCCATTGCGATCGACCTTAATGGCGATGGCGTTAAAACCATTAGTATCCAACAAGGTGTCATGTTCGATATCTTAAATACCGGAGAACAAGTGAACACGGGCTGGTTATCAGGTAACGATGGATTTCTTGCTGTGGACAACGACGGGAATGGTCAAATTGATAATCAAAATGAACTATTCGGTGGCAATGGAGTTGGGGAAGCCTTTGCCAAACTCGAATCCTTTGATTCTAATGATGATGGCGTAGTGAATAATGCTGATGCCAACTTCGACCAAATTATGGTTTGGCAAGATCAAAATGAAAATGGCGTTACAGATTTTGGGGAATTACAATCTCTGACTGCTGTTGGAGTTGCAACTCTTAATCTGGACTATCAATCTAATTTCACGTTAGATGAGCAAGGAAATCTTTTGGGAGAGCGAAGTTCTGCGGTAATGGCTGATGGTCAAAGTAGAGAGTTAGTTGACGTTTACTTTGAAGTTTAATGATTAGTTAGGGGTGATTGGCAAATCACTCCTAAGTTTGGAGAATACATGCAAATAAATGAGATAATTTTTCTGGATTAACTAAAAAGTAAAACTGATGAGAAAATATTGGCAAGCTTTAATCGCTTTTGCGTTAGTAATCTTACTGAATGTCATAGCCAGTCCCTCAGTTCACTCCCAAGAAGATACCACCACTGGGGATAAAATCGATGGTTTTCCTGTGCTTTTGGCCGATGAAACCCTGTTTGTGATCCAAGCCAACGTCGGATCATTCTCCTCTGAAGAGCGAGCCCAAACCATTACAAATCGCATCCAAAGAGTTGCCGAGGATGAGTCAATAGACCTCAATTTGCTGAGACTTGCAGAACAGGATGTTACCACAAGTATTTTTATTGACAAAAAAATACTAGTTACGCTAACAGAGGCCGATGCCAAGGCCGCCCAGATATCTAGAACCGAGCTAGCCAATGAACATCTGGCCAAAATCCAAGATTCCCTGCAAACCTATAGACAAGAGCGCAGTGCAAAATACCTAATTAGAGCAATTATTTATTCGGTTATTGCAACGGTTCTGTTAATTCTTGTTCAGTTCATTTTAAACAAAATATTCCCCAGAATTTATAGTTTGCTAGATTCTTGGAGGGAAAGCCGAATTCCGAGTATCAGAATTCAAAATGTGGAGCTAGTCAGGTCTTCTTTATTGACAGTCGTCTTAAAGCGTCTAGTGAAACTAATTCATTGGTCGGTGATTTTGTTTGTTCTATACCTCTATTTTCCTTTTGTCTTTAGTTTCTTTCCCTGGACAAAAGCATTAGGTAAAAATCTCTTCAGCTATCTTTTTGCCGCTTTCGAGCAGGTTTTTCAGGGCTTTATCAACTATCTCCCCAATTTATTCGTAATCGCAGTTATTATCCTCTTTACTTATTATATTATTCGCTTTGTTAAGCTTATTTTCGGAGAGCTCCAGCGGGGAGAAATTGCTTTTCCCGGCTTCTATCAAGAATGGGCAGCCCCAACCTATAAATTATCTTTTTTCCTGATCTTGGCTCTGGCAGTGGTTATTGCTTTTCCCTATCTACCTGGCTCGGGCTCTCCTGCTTTTCAAGGTGTTTCTCTGTTTCTGGGTTTGTTGCTGTCTCTTGGTTCTACCGCTGCTGTTGCCAATATTGTTGGCGGAGTCATCCTCATTTACACTCGTGCCTTTGAAGTAGGCGATCGCGTTCAGATCGGCGATGCCGTGGGTGATATTGTCGCCAAAACCCTTCTGGTCACTCGTTTACGCACGCCAAAAAATATGGTGATTACCATGCCCAATTCAACGGTGCTTTCTAGTAATGTGGTCAACTTCAGCGCAACAGTCCGAGATCCCGAAACCCCACCCTTGATTCTCCACACGACAATTACCCTGGGCTATGATGTTCCCTGGCGAAAAGTCCATCAGGTGTTAACGGATGCCGCGATCGCAACCGAGCATATTTTGAGTGACCCCGCTCCTTTTATCCTACAAACTAGTTTGGATGATTTTTATGTTAGCTATGAGTTGAATGCCTATACAAACCGTCCTCTGATAATGTCAAATATCTATTCTCAATTGCATCAGCATCTTCAAGATAAATGTAATGAAGCAGATATTGAGATTCTCTCACCTCACTACTCTGCACTGCGAGATGGTCATCAGATTACTATTCCTGCAAATTATTTACCCAACGACTATAATGCTCCTGGATTTAGGATGGCTCCTCCCGATAAACCAGATAACTCATGATCGAGAAGTCTAATGAATCATTATAGAAGCCAAGTCATTAAAATAACGGGAAAAGTAACTATATAAGATGAAAATTGCTATTTTGTCGCAAGATGCTACTCTCTACTCAACTAGAAGGCTTCGAGAGGCAGGGGAAGCTCAAGGACATAATATTCAGGTGATTGACTATCTGCGTTGCTACATGAATATCACCTCCCATCGACCTTCCATCGTTTACAAAGGAAAACCTTTAGAAAATTTTGATGCGATTATTCCCCGAATTGGCGCATCCCGAACTTTTTATGGTACGGCTGTGGTTCGTCAGTTTGAGGTGATGGGAGTTTTTGCGACAAATGAATCCCAGGCAATTTCCCGTTCTCGCGACAAATTGCGTTGCTTACAAATTTTGGCTAAGCAGGGCATCGGGTTGCCGGTAACAGGCTTTGCCCATGCTACCCAAGATATTGACGGTTTGATAGAAACTGTAGGAGGTGCACCCTTAGTCATTAAGTTGCTCGAAGGTACCCAGGGAATCGGAGTGGTTTTAGCCGAAACTTCTCAAGCGGCAAAATCTGTTATTGAAGCCTTTCGTGGTTTGGATGCCAATATTCTTGTGCAAGAATATATTAAAGAGGCTAAAGGAGCTGATTTACGTTGTTTTGTGATTGGGGGCAAGGTCATAGCATCCATGAAACGTCAGGGAGCAGCAGGAGAATTTCGTTCTAATCTGCATCGCGGAGGCCGAGCTACTAAGATTAAATTAACTCCCGAAGAAAAAAGTACTGCAATTAGGGCAGCAAAAGCCATGGGGTTAGGTGTGGCTGGAGTGGATTTGTTGCGTTCCCATCATGGGCCAGTAGTAATAGAAGTTAATTCTTCTCCTGGCTTGGAAGGAATTGAAAAAGTCACCACAATAGATGTTGCTGGCAAAATAATTGAATATATTGCCAAAAATGCTGAAGCGAGCAAAACTCGAGATCGCATTAAATATTAGATAATTCCATTCCAGAACAAGACTTTGAACGATAATCCCCAGGAAAATACGATTGAAATTGCCAAGGAAATTATTCCCCCAGGGCGATCGCGACGCTTGGATCTCCCCGTGAGCCGTTTGCCGACCCAAACTTTGTTATCGCTTCCCGTGACTATTGTTAATGGCCTCGATCCAGGCCCGAAATTATGGCTGAGTGCAGCGATTCACGGAGATGAGCTTAATGGGGTAGAGATCATTCGTCAGGTATTGGCACAAATTAGACCCGAGAAGTTGCGAGGAACTTTGCTGGCTGTCCCGATTGTTAATGTTTTTGGTTTTATTGAGCAGTCTCGTTATCTTCCCGATCGCCGAGACCTGAATCGCAGTTTTCCTGGTTCTGAGAAGGGTTCTTTGGCTTCTCGTTTAGCGTTTTTGTTTATGCGAGAGATTGTTAGTCAGAGTACTCACGGTATTGATTTACATACAGCGGCCATTAATCGAGTAAATTTACCTCAAATTCGCGGCAATCTCCAAGATCCCGAAACCCATCGTTGCGCCAAGGCTTTTGGGACAAAAATTATGCTCCATGCCAACACCAGAGATGGCTCTTTGCGCCAAGCGGCCACTAAGAAGGGAATCCCTGTTTTACTATATGAAGCAGGGGAAGCCTTACGATTTAATGCTGAGGCGATCGCGATCGGAGTTCAAGGCATTTTGCGGGTGATGAATTGCTTAGATATGTACGATTTAGCAGAAACTGTTTCTGAAACTGAAACAATTGAAGTTACGAGTAGCAAATGGATTCGGGCCTCTCGGGGTGGGATATTTCATTTAGGGGTAAATCTTGGGGAAAAAGTCGTTAAAAAGCAAGAATTGGGCTTTATTACCGATGCTGTGGGGGAATCTCAGATTAAAGTTCGTGCCAGCGTCTCAGGAATCGTCTTGAGTTACAGTTTAAATCCCTTGGTCAATCAAGGTGATGCGATCGTGCACTTGGCGATTATCAACTAAATTTTCTGCTTATTAAGCTTCTTCTTAAAGTATCCATAAAGCTGCCAATTTTATCTAAACTTCTAAGAAATCAATACTTAGCCATCAATGAATAGTACTTAATAACAATTATTTACATGAGAAAAAAATTACCCCAATTCCTCTTAGTTATTATTATTTGGTTAGGTTTGTTCCTAATACCTGCTTTCGCACAAGCTAATGACCAAGAGACAATAGAAATTGATGGGCGACAACTTTTTGAAGTAGCCGATTATGATACATTTCCTGCAGAAGTACGAGCTAATTGGGTCAATTATCAAATAAAAGCAGTAGTTGAATCGGGTGAGAAGCCACAAACTACAATTGAAATTCGCAATAAATTGCCAATTATTATTTTAAATAATCGCTATTTGTTAACTGTTACCCGAAAAGATACTTCTCCAATCAATTCTCCTCGGGAACAAGCTGACATTTGGGCAGATAAAATTACTCAAGCAGTAGAAAAATCTCAAAAAGAAAGGAATGAATCCTATCTAACTCGACGATTATTTTTGGCTTTTACTCTCCTGGTTCTATCATCTGTAATTAATTGGTTGTTAGGAAAATTTTGGCAGAAGGCAATTTATTTTTGTTCGAAAATTTTCAACTTAGATCGTAGTAATTCAGAATCAAATAAGAATAAAGCCTTAACTTTAGGGTTAAGTTTTTCTCTATTATTAATCAGGATTAGCCTGTGGTTAGTCGCGACTATTTATATTACTAACCTTTTTCCCCTAAC
The DNA here is from genome assembly GCF_000332055.1 of Xenococcus sp. PCC 7305. Lineage (GTDB taxonomy): Bacteria > Cyanobacteriota > Cyanobacteriia > Cyanobacteriales > Xenococcaceae > Xenococcus. The sequence continues at coordinate 31,682 of NZ_ALVZ01000228.1, forward strand.
CAGATCCTGGAGTTATCGAATTAAAACACGTTTGATAGAAAGCTTTACTATTTCCTTGATTTCTATTGGTAATAATTCTTATTCATTACTTGATTTTTTATTCTTAGCTGTTTTAGAAATTACTTTATTTATAGTAGCCAATGTTCTAGCTAATTTCCTGCTGAAGCGAGTGTTAATACTAACTCAAATTAGTCGCGGAGTACGAGAAGCGATCGCTCTTGTGGTTAAATATGTTTTTATCTTTATTGGGACTATTGTATTGCTACAGGTTTGGGGCTTTGATCTTAGTTCTTTAACGATTTTAGCTAGTGCTTTTGGGGTAGCAATTGGTTTTGGGTTTCAGGATATTGCGAAGAATTTTGGTAGTGGCTTAGTTTTGTTGTTTGAACGTCCAATTCAAGTTGGTGATTTTGTAGAGGTTAATCAGTATGCAGGGATCATAGAATATATTGGCCCTCGTAGTACATTAATTAAAACTCTAGATCAAATCTCGATTATCGTCCCAAATTCTCGTTTCCTAGAGAGTGAAGTCATTAATTGGAGTCATAATAATCCTATTTCTCGCTTACATATTCCCATTGGAGTTTCCTATGATTCTGAAGTTCAATTAGTTAAGACAGCGCTGTTAGAAGCAAGTAAAAAATGTTCAGATGTATTAAGTTTTCCTCCTCCTCAAGTGCTACTTTTAGGGTTTGGCGATAGTGCCATCAATTTTGAATTATTAGTCTGGATGGCACAACCTCAAAAACAATCGATAATTAAAAGTGAACTTTATTTTGCTATTAGTACATCTTTCAACAATCATCATATAGAAATTCCTTATCCCCAACAGGATATCAATTTACGTTCTGCCATATTTCCTGTCCCAGGAGCAGTCGAAGTCAAAAATTCCCATGAGGATCAAGCTGGTTGAATTGCTTAAAAAGAGTATAAATAAACACATTTACTAGAAACAGTCAATTAAGCATAAAGTAGACGGCCTTAAACATTTTTAAGTAACGTGAGTTCGATGAGTACAAAATTTATTAGTTCTGAATAGGGACTTGGGGATTTAGGGAAAAGCCTATTACTTGGTTTTTTAATTTGGAAAATTTAATCAAAAAGAAAATTTGTCGAACTGAAGTTCAAGTAGAGGCTAATATTTTTTGAGTTTCGGATCTTCCTGCTTGGCGCAACTTTCTCATCATCTGAAAACTAACAAAAGTAATGGCTAGCCATTGCCCCAAAACTCCTAAGATTAAAGCTGAAACATTTGCGTATTCTATGCCGACAAAAGGAACACTAGAAAAGAACCAAGCTAGTGGGACATTTTGAGGTGTCACATCGGCGATCGCAAACAAAATTGGTGGCAGCAGGATCAATAGCGAAATCGTGATCGATGTCCAGAGCACTCTTTTATGGCTTTTCATGAGCAACATCCATTGCACAATCACTGAATACAATAAAATCATTCCCATCGTTAAAACAAACCCGCCGATAGCCTCGGCTCCTGCTTTTTGTGACGGAAATATTAGCAATCCCATTGCAATAATAATTATCGTAATGGCCGCATTAATTGCGATCGCAACTGAAGAGGGACTTTTCTCGCCAAAAACTAATTCTTGAACTAATGATTTGCCATTTTTGCTCAGTTGATGTCGATATCTTGCCCAATCATATAATTTTTGACGATGAGGACTCAAAGCAGCAACCAATCCTAACAACATCGCAAATAATAGGCATTGTAAAATGATGAAATTCTCAGCAAGCTTGTTATAGTCACCATTAATTTGCAAAGTGAATCCCAGGGAGATCGCGACAAACCATCCTGTGATCCAATAGCTTTGTTTTTTACTAAAAATAGTACTAGTTGGGTTATGGAAAAGACGTGTTGCCCCCTGCCAAAGCCAATAAGTCCATAAACAATAGTTGAACAGAATAAAGCCCATTCCTGTAATTGCGTTTGACCATAAATGCTGACCGTAAAATGATAACTGACTTAAAGAATTAAGATCAATATAATCTACTAAATCACCAGCAACAGAAATTGGCTCCAGCACATAAGTCAGTGCAAGAATGGGGTTAAATATTAATAGCCATTCTGCCAGGGAATTATTAATGTCATAATTATCAAAAAATATACAAGTAGTTATCAAAAAAAAGCAAGCAACAACAAATGTTGCGATCCAAGGTTTTAATTCTGATTTTTCCATTCTTACCAAGGCAAATAACCCGGAAAAACTATAAACAAAGGCGCAACCTGCTATAACAATAAGATCAAAAGATAATATTAAATACCAAGGAATATTTGCTTTCAAAGCAGATATCAAATGTAAAGGAAAGATTGTCGCAACAAAAAAATTAACCAGTATGGGAACTCCCACTATTTTCCCAAATAATATCTTGCTAGCTGATTGGGGACTCAGACGAATAAAATTTAAGGTTCCCGTTTTTTCTTCTTGAACAAGATCGGCAATTATCATAAAAGTGCTAATTACTAAGAGAATGACAATACTAGCAATAGTGAAAAAGATAAAAATATCATGCCAAAATAATTCCCAATTTATTGACCAACCCTTAATATTCTTTAGACAGAGAGATTTGGTGGCATGGTTATCTCTTAGACCTGTACAGTAACGACTATATTGAAGTCTTTTCTGTGCTATATCTGGTAGCTTGCCAAAATAAAGTGCGACCACAAATATCTGCACCAGCATAGAAAGTAAAGAAGTAATAAAAATATTTTTGCCACTTATTTTACCTATGATTTCCCGAAATAGCTGGGGATTAGCTTCTAAAGGATTAAAAATTTTTAATTGACCCCTTCGTAATGTCTGGAGTTTTTTATTCATAATTTTTAAAGATAATTTAAGAATAGAAATATTTGTCACTTAACACGAATCAGCGAGCTATTCACTCGGAATCATAAAAAATTAAAAGTAACTTGTAAGGACAAATTGGGCTTGTGGAAATAAAATTTCTACAATCTGTATTTCAAAAAAATCTCTTCTAAGTCTTCTTGCGCACAAGTAAATTCTAGAACAGAAATTCCTGCTGCGATAAGAGACCTTAATAACTCTACTCTATCCGCTTCTGCCCCTAAAAACCCAACTTTGAGACCATTTTTCTCTGGAATGTCTGACCATTCTGTCACCGAAGGATTATTTTTGAGTTCTTTTTTCAGTACTGTCAAATCTCCCAAAATGCTGATCATCAAATATTGATTGGACAAACGAGCATAAATATCAGTCAAAGATGCAGTTTCTACTAAAAAACCAAACTCCATAATCCCGATAGAAGTGCATAGTTCGGCCAGGTCACTCAATACATGGGAAGAAATTAATACTGTCATGCCCGCTTCCTGTAGAACCTTAATAATCTCGCGAAACTGCATCCGCGCGATCGGATCTAAACCAGACACAGGTTCATCCAATAATAAGATTATTGGTTCATGAATAATGGTTCTGGCTAAACTCAATCTTTGTCTCATGCCCCGAGAAAGAGTGGCAATTTTGCTTTTATGCTTATGCTCTAATTGGATTAACTCTAATACTTCATAAAGGCGACGACGGCGACGCTGCGGTGTTAGGCGGTAGAGTCTGGCAAAATAATCGAGATAATCCCAAACTGTCAGTTCATCGTATAAAGGATAATCATCCGGTAGATAACCAATATGCTGCTTGAGCATTGCACTACTGCTATCGAGGAGCAGGCGATCGCCATTTAAATAGATTTCGCCACAACTAGGCTCCATTGCCGCAGCTAGCATTTTGATTAATGTCGTCTTTCCTGCCCCATTGGCTCCAATGAGGCCAAAAACTTCCCCAGCCTGAATCTCTAGGTCAACGTCATTAACCGCAATCTGATCTTCAAACTTTTTCGTTAAACCATAAGTCGCGATCGCCTTAAACATTAAGTATTACATTGTGTAGTCAATCTCAATTCTGCGCGATTTCTTCAATTCTGTCGAGGCGAATTTTTGACCCGTCGCTAACTTGACACCAATCAGCACCATCAAGAGCATAGAGACCGATTATTTGACCTCTGACATGGGCAAACTGACCTTCTTCATCAATATAAGTGAGGCAACATTCTTTTTTTTGAGAGAGAATCTTTGCTAAATGATCATTTAAATCACAGCTTATGGGTTTATAGTTTAAATCACAGCTTTCAGGGGTATGGTCACTCATTATTATTGTTGCTCGGTATTTTTGTTGACAAAAATCAATGAGGCTTGCAAAAGTTGTCCTGAAATCATCAAAAACTTTTTTACGGAGAAAATTAATTACAAAATTAACCGTACTCAATTAATTCATTGTCATCCTAACGCAATTTTATTAACAAAAAGTAAAGTTTTCCTGGCCACCTATTTTTTTAAAACCTTAGTTAAAGTTAAAACACGGCTTTTTAGTAACTATTTGTTAGCAAATGTTAGTAAAATTTGAATAAAAGTATCACACAACGCTAAGAACTAATAATTTTTTCCCGATTTGACGAGGAAAGCATTTTCTGGTCATTATTATCTTATAAGTTGAAGCTATAATTTCTATAACTATTAATTATTCCATATAAGATAAACATTTACCTAGTTCTGTGCTCCTGCAGAGTGGCTTGACAGATTTTATTTGTCGAATGCACACCAGGAGAAAAACACTCGTTAGATTTAACTACAATTATACTTAGGAAGATTGCTAGAGTGACTCAAAATTTAAAGCACTACTATTATAAGACTTTAGGATTGGAGCCAGGAGCTTCCCTTGATGAAATCAATCAAGCTTATAAAGACTTGGCATTTATTTGGCATCCAGATCGTCTTCCTCAGGATAATCAAAGATTGATTGAAAAGTCAGCAGCGAAGTTGAAAGAGATCAATCAAGCTCGGGACTTTTTGCGATCGCTAAGCCATAAGGAAACGGTTACTTCTCGAACCACTGAGTCTAAATCCTACTCCCAAGCTACTAAAAATCAGAAGTCGCCTTTTTCGAGGGAACGTCGCAATACTTATTCCTATTCTAGCTATCATCAACAAAATAGAGCTGCTTCCAGCAATGGCAGAAATGCCAAAAGCAATACTAGCAGTAGTAGCAGAAATGCAACTAGCAATCGCAGTTACTCTGGCAACGGCAATTATCACAGTAATCGTAGTTACACTAGCAATAGTAATTATTACAGTAAAACCAGCAGCAACAATAGAAATACGAACAACAATAGCAGTTCTTCTGGCAATAGCAAGAACTCTCACTACAGACCTTACTACAAAGACCTCGCAGGAGCTGATATGAGTGGGGCCAATCTGAAGGAAAAAGATCTATCGGGGAGAAATTTAAAACAAGCAAATCTTTCCCATGCAGATTTGACAGATGGTTTCCTCCATAAAATCGTCTTAGAGGATGCAAACTTAAAAGGAGCTAATTTGTTTCGTGCCAATTTATTGGGCGCCAATCTTCGAAATGCTAATTTACAAGAAGCTAATCTTATTGGTGCAGACTTGAGCGGTGCAGATTTAAGTGGTGCTAATTTGAGTGGCGCAAAAATTGGCTTCGGCAAGAAAATTATGGTCAAATTAACTGGGGCAAAACTGACAGGGACAATTCTACCTAATGGTAATGTTCATTAAAGTAGTTGTGTGAAACTAATTATCTAGTCAAGAGAGGTTTTAGGGGTTAGGTTTTAGGTTTTAGGTCAAAAATGGTAAATGTAAATGTAAATGTAAGTGTAATTATTCCTGCTTACAATGGCGATCGCTATATTGAAGGCGCGATCGCTAGTGTCTTGGCACAGACTTATTCTGATTACGAACTAATCATTGTTGATGATGGCTCTACTGACGAGACGGCTCAGGTGATCAAAAGCTATGGCGATCGCATTAACTATATCTATCAACCAAATCAAGGAGTTGCCCAAGCCAGAAATACGGGATTAGCAGCAGCCCAGGGCAAATATATTGCCTTTTTGGATCAGGATGATTTCTTTTATCCCGAAAAATTGGCTTCTCAAATGCAGCTTATGGAGCAAAAACCCAATTTGGGGATGATTGGCAGTGGTTGGGAAATTGTTAATTCTCAAGGAGCGGCGATCGATATTGTGCGACCCTGGGATGAAAATCGGGAATTAAATATTAAGGATATCATAATCTGGAAACCAGTTTTTCTTGGTGCTATGTTATTTAGTCATGCATGGTTAAAACAAACTCATGGTTTCGATCCGAGGTTAGAACAAACACCAGATGTGGATTTAGTTTTACGTTTAGCGGCGATCGCTTGCCCTGCCTATTGGCTCAAAGATATTACGGTGGGTTATCGTCAACATGAACGCAATGCTTCGGGGAATACGCTGTTGCAAGCAGAAGAATTGAACTCAATGTTAGAAAGATTTTTTAGCGATCGCAACTTACAACCCCAGGTCAAAGCACTGGAACCGTCTTCTCGTTATCAAAGTCTGGTTTGGAGTTCTTGGCGACTTTATAGCACAGGAAATATTACTGCAATGGCCGATTATTTGGCTAAATCTTGCAACTTTAGTAATAAGCCCCCTACGCAAACAGTTATGCATTGGATAAAATCTTTTAAGAGCCTTTCGGAACAATATGGGGAAACTATTGATATTGCCGGTCTTTGTCAGTCTCCAGAATGGCAGAATCTGATTAAAAATTATGTTTTTTAGACTAAGCATTCAGGTGGTTCTATTGGGATAAAGCCATTTAGAAAATAATCGGGTCATTCTTGGCATAATCACAAAGGTCATCATTAAAACCATAATTGCGCTAGTTATCAGAATTCTTAATAAGAACGGTAATGAGGTTAATAATGGAATCAAAGTGAAATTAGTCAATATTTTAATGGGCACGATAGTCAATAAAATGATTGTGGCCATTTTGTGACGTGGCGGTGGAGTTGAAGATTTTGCTGATTGTAAAGTAAACCAAGTTTCTAAACCAGTAAGTATTTGAACTGTTGGTTTTTCCAAACACAAACTTTCTGCCCGTGCTAACCATTGACGACGACATTCCGATTCTTGCCAGATTCGGAGATTACTAGCGCGATCGAATTTGAAAACAATTTTATATTCATTGTCTTCAGGAGTACGGGGACGGGAAATATTTACGCCCAAATGCCCTTCAAAAGTTGCGGCAGCGGAAGTGATACCAGAAATAAATTCTTCAAAAGCTGCTTTACATTCAGGTTGAACTTTCCGTGAAATAACTACAGTGACAGGAGGATCAAGAGTATCGAGCTTTTCGTTCATATTAGAAGTTTAGTAAGATATTAAAAACCCGTACTTAATTGGTACGGATCTCGCATGGTTTCCATTAAGCATCATAACTAGAAGCGTTGAAATTTCCCACTTCTAAGGGCTGCTGTGCATAGGGCAGACCTAAAATCGGGGGGAGGTTGCAGCTTTTCAGTCACTGAGCCGCTAAAATAGCATTCCCTGCTAGTCATTTTATTTTCCAAACATTATGAAAATTACAGCGGTTTGCATAACTAATTGGGACAACTCATCTTCTTGAACCGAATGATCTTTAGACTTTAAATTTTTCTTGTCACAGACTGACACGCAAACCGCTGTAGAACCCTAACAGATCATGTTCAAATTTTTTTATCCTACAGAAAGAGTAATTTGCCAGTCTATCTCTTCTAATTTTTCAAAGGAATAGTTCAGTTGACCACGTCTGCCAAAATCTATAGTGTAAAAATTTCTTTTAGGTACTTGAATAATATCAAACTTAAAAACGCAAATCATAGAAGAATAAGAACTGCTTTCAGGATGACTACCAGAACCTGTTTGACCAGTAGCAATAATGGTTCCTCTATCATCTTTAACTGTTATTGACATGCCTGAATCAATATCATTATATCCTCCCGTACCATAACAGGTGTCGTCATATCCTCCTAATTTACTATCTATCAACCTAATACTTCCATTAATACTATACAGAGGAGATTTCGCAATTACTAAAGTTACAAACTCTCCTTGTTTTATTGGTGTTTCTGGAGATGGATTTTGAGTTAAGACCTGTCCCTCAGGTACATCGGCTATTTCTTTTTCAACTGTTTTGACTTGTAAACCTTGACCTACTAAGACACCTTTAGCATAACCAAGTTCTTCTCCTGTTACTGAAGCAACTTTAATCTTTCCGCAGCTATTCAATAGGATTAACAGAGGAATAATAACGCTTATACTTATTTTTCTAATTATGGGCAAGAATAAATATCATTTACTAAGAGCTAGAAAACTACTTAATAAATTTATACTGTAAGCTTATCTAACAAGCTGTGATTTCAGTTAAATGATTTTTAATTTTTACTTAATTTATTCAAAATTCTCAAGATATGTATTTTTACTGACTAAGTTACCTATCCTAATTGGGAAATATATATAAGTATTCAAATCTACTTTGATTGATAAAAGGCAAATAACCATAAAACTACAATATAGGAATCTGGTAATTTTTTCTAAAGATCTATCTTGTCAAATAAAACAATGAGCAAAACAAAAAAAAATCGAGCAAATTCAAAACAATATAAATTCTTTCACGATATCTTGAGCATTGACATGTTGCAAGTTATAGCTTTCTCCCTTATGCTAACAATCTTTATATATGGAGTGAGTCTTGTATTCATCAACTCTTACATCGGAGATTTATTGTATAAACGTGGTTTTACTCAATATATTGTTGTTTTAATGGCCAGCAGTGTCATAGTTTTTACTTTATTAAAATTCATAAAAATTAGTTCTGAATGGGAAAAATTATCCAAAAATTTAATTCCTGAACATATTAATTTTGAAAATCCGAATTCTTATGAGCTTGCTAATCTTCAAAAAAACTTAAATCAAAATAAAAGTTTTATTGCTATTCGTTGTAGTAGAGTCCTAGCTTCTTTTATTAATGGAGAAAATAGAACAGCAGTGGCAGAATTTATCTCGGATGACTCTTCATTTTATACTGCTGCTTCTGCATCTTCTTATGTCTTGCCTCGAATTTTGATATGGGCAATTCCAATTATGGGCTTTGTTGGAACTGTCGTAGGGATTAGTTCAGCAGTCAATGGATTTACTAGTTTTTTAGGCAGAGCTGAAGAAATTGAGCAAATAAAAGAAGGAATTGGATTTGTAACTAGTGGCTTAGCAGTTGCCTTCGATACAACTCTTTTAGCATTATTGCTTAGCGTATTGATTATGCTTCCTCTCGTCGCAGTGGAACGTTTTGAATCGCGATTACTATTAGCAGTTGATATTTATCTTAACGATCACTTGCTTTTAAAACTAAAGAATAAAATACAGAACCCAGTCGAACAATTAACTACTAATTCTGGTCAAAATTTTATTGAGGAAGTAATAAAAATTGAAGAAGCAAATATTCAGCTGATAGAGCAAATTGAATTAACCACCAAAGGTTTAGAAAATAAATTAGTTACCATAAAAAATTTACAGCAAAGTTTAAATAATGACTCAAAATTTCTAGGTTCATCATCTCAGTTAGATAGAATTTTAGAACGAGTAAGCGATAATCTTGAACAACTTGAACCTGTTCTTAAAGAATTAAGTCTACCTCGCCGTCTTATACTAGTTGAAGAAAAAAATAATATACAATAATAATGCATTACCGCCCTACTTCCTCTTCCTCAGAAATAGAATTATTTCCTTTTCTTTCTGTTTTATTTTGTACTATTGGGACTTTAATTTTAATAATTATTCTATTGGTTACTCAGACTGCTGGCAAGACAAAAAAAGTAAATATTATTGCTAAAAAAAGTAGTTCAATAACACAAAATAAAATACCTCGCTATATTGAATGCCAAAGTGATGGTGTTATTATTCATCCTGGTAAAGAGTTTATTTCAATTGACAATCTTAAGCAGAAAAGTTCAGATTTTGATGAGTTTCTTTCCAACATAAAAGCTCAAGAAACAGAGTACCTCATTGTCGCTATTAGACCAGATGGCGTTGAAATATTTAAAGAGATTAGAGAAGTAATTGAGTCAAAGAATATTGATATTGGCTATGAGCCAATAAATCAAGACTGGGAACTAACCATCAAATAGAAATAATTTATGAAAACTAGGAAATATTTAAATCAAACTCAGCAAAGCCAGAATTTGGACTCTTTTTTAGATGTTCTTACTAATACAGTAGGAGTGCTAGTATTTATTTGCTTATTTGTATATCTTGTTACTGCTCAAGCGACAACAACAATTAGAACTCCTGTTGTTACTAAAAGTGAAAAAAAAGCTCGTTTTTTTGAGGTGCGCAATCAAAGGGTCAATTATCTTTATGATGAGGAAATTGATCGCCAACTTAAAAATTTAGTCTCTTCTTTGCCTACTTGTTATAAACCTGATATTCCAGATCATATCAGCCTTGGTTTATATGATTACTACTTAGATAAAATTCGAGATTATCGTTCTTGTACAGAAAAAAAAATTGCAACAATAGAAAACTTTCAGACTACCAACAAATATTATTCTGTTGCAATAGTGGGGCAATCCATAGTTTATGAACCCAAGAGCTCAGTTAAAGGAGAAACTTCAGTCGAATTGAGCAAAAATAATTCTGAGTTCAAAAAAATACTCGATAACATAAATCCTGAAACCGAATTTTTGGCTTTTATTGTCAAGGCTGATAGTTATGAAACTTTTAGAGCAGCTAGGCAAGAAGCTTGGAATAGAGGGCTAGATGTAGGCTGGGAGCCTCAAACAGTAGATGCAGAAATTGCATTTCGGATATTTGGTTCTGGAGGTAGAACCATTAGTATTCAATAAAGAGTTAACTAATTAATAGATCGTTTATAAACTCTGCAAGTTAACCTAATATTAAACTCAAAAATTACATAATTTGAAGTACTATTATCTACTTTAATTAAAGCAATTTTTTTACAAAATTTATGCTCTATATAGTATTATTTCCATAATCGCGAAACGTTGGCCTTCAGTTGACCGCATTTCCAGCTAACCAACCTGTCGTCCAAGCACTTTGAAAATTGAACCCACCCGTAACCCCATCTATATCCAAAACTTCTCCTGCAAAATAAAGACCAGGACAAATCTTACTCTCCATGGTCTTAAAATTAATCTCTTTAAGATTCACTCCCCCACAAGTCACAAACTCTTCCTTGAAAACTCCTTTCCCCGTGATTTGATATTTCCCTTGAACTAATTCTAGAACTAATTTATTTAATTCTTTTTTACTTAATTCCGACCAAACTTTTTCTGGTTTAATCCCTATATAATTTACTAAATTTTGCCAGAATCTTTTAGGAATTGAAAAAGGACAATAGGTAATAACTTTTTTCTTCGGCATCGAAGATTTGATCTTAGTTAACTCTTGTTTCAGAGTTTCTTGATTATATTGAGGCAGTAAATTAATCTCTAGAGGCAAATTATATTTATGGTCATGCAATACTCTAGCTCCCCAAGCCGATAACTTGAGAATCACAGGAGCACTCAGACCCCAATGAGTAACTAACAAAGGCCCTGTTTGTTCGAGTTTAATTTTGCCTGTACCAAGTAACTTAACTTTGGTATCAACAACCGTCACTCCCGCTAAGCCTTGTAACCTGGAATCTTTAATGCCAAAGGTAAATAGAGAAGGGACAGGTGGCTCGATATTATGTCCTAATTGTTTTGCCCAACGATAACCAGATGGATTACTACCCGTGGCAATTAAAACCGAGTTACAAGTTAAAACTTCGCCATTTTTTAAAATAACTTGCCAGCCGCGATCGCGAGCCTTTTTAACAGATTTAACAACTGTTCTCGTTCGTAAACCAACTCCTGCTTGCTCTGCGGCTTTGAGCAAACAATTAACAATTGTGGCCGAATCATCCGTAATCGGAAACATTCGCCCATCGGCTTCAGTTTTTAATTTTACTCCGCGAGATTCAAACCATTTGACGGTATCCTGCGGTTGAAATCGACTAAAAGCACCTCTTAATGCCTTACTGCCTCTCGGATAATTTTGAATTAATTTTGCAGGCTCAAAACAATGATGGGTCACATTACAACGACCGCCACCAGAAATCCGAACCTTTGCTAAAAGTTGACTCCCAGCCTCCAAGATAGTGACCTTTGCCAGAGGATTATTCGCGGCACAGGCGATCGCACCGAAAAAACCGGCTGCCCCACCACCAATCACAATAAGATCACTATCCCGCTGATTTACCATCTAAACTGTAACCACTGCCTCTTCTGGTTCTTTTTTGGTTGCTAAATAAGCCGCAAGTTGCGCATTGATCTTATCGCGCACAATTTGCCGATATTCTGTGAAATGCTCGATATTAGCGCAAGATACGAAATAAAGAGGTACCAGACTAGGGCTGCGAAGAAAAATTCTAATAATGTTGTACCAAAATTTCCAACGAGTCGAACGGACAATTCCTTGTCGCCAACAAATAGTTAGCAGTGCTTTAAGAGTTTTAAAATCTATGCTGCGCTTACTAGAATGTTTAGGTGCTCCTAATTTGAGGTAATAGCGATAGGTGCGATCGAGAAATCGCGCTGGATCATACAATGCCCAAAACCCATTGACATATTCTCGGGCAATCTCTTCAATCGGTCTAGTGGGCACAAAGTTCATCAGGGTAGTTTGGTTAATATTTGCCCCTTGATTCAATAATCTGCCTTCTTTTTCTAAGCGATGCCATAATGCTGTATTGGGTAAGGCTTGCAACATACTAAACATTGCCATGGGAATCCCAGTTTGTTCAACGAACTGGACAATGCGATCGCCAGCTCCCGACTTTTCATTATCAAAACCAATAATAAAACCTGCCATAACTTGCAATCCGGTTCTGGTGATTTTATCTACCGACTCAGTTAAAGGATCACGAGTATTTTGATATTTTTGCGTCAAGGCAAGACTCGCCTCATCAGGAGTTTCAATTCCCAGAAAGACTTTTTTGAAACTGCAATCTACCATCAATTCCATCAATTCGGGGTCGTTGGCCAAATCAACAGAAGCTTCGGTATCAAAACTAAAAGGATAATCCTTTTCCTTCATCCAAACTCTTAATTCTTTGAGTAGTATTTTAACATTGCGCTTGTTGCCAATGAAGTTATCATCCACCATGAAAACTCCGCCTCGCCAGCCCAAATTATAGATAAATTCCAATTCCGCTATGATTTGTTTCGGCTCTTTAGTTCGAGGTTTGCGACCGTAGAGGACGATGATATCGCAGAATTCACATTGAAAAGGACAACCACGAGAAAACTGCACCGACATATTGTCGTAGGCATCCAACTCCAACAAATCGTAGCGAGGAATCGGAGTTTCCGTTACCGCAGCTTTTTCTTCACTACGAAAGACGCCTTGCTTTGCCCCTTGGTTGAAGGCTTCAACAAAAAGGGGAATCGTAATTTCCCCCTCATCCAAAATCAAATACTCAGCCATTGCCACTTCATCAGGTAAAGATGTGGCATAAGGCCCGCCCACTGCTACAGGAAGACCATGAGCTTGAGCTTCTTGGATTCCAGCAATCATATCGGTTTTTTGGACAATCATCCCCGAAATGATCACCAGCTCGGCCCATTCCCACTCTGCGTCTGTCACTGAGCGGACATTGCGGTCTACTAGCTTATATTCCCATTCTTTAGGAAAAATTGAGGCGACAGTGATTAATCCCAAAGGAGGCAATAAGGCTTTGCAGTCTACTAAAGCCAGAGTTTTTTCAAAAGACCAAAAACTTTGAGGGAATAGGGGATATAGTAATAAAGCTCGCATAAAGGTATTTGATCTATATCAAATTACATATTTGGGACAATTCTACCCTCAACTGGATAAAATCTCAGGATAATTAATTTTTTTGTCCTTTATTTCAGGATTTTGGGCTGAAATCATTAGCGCGATCGGCGCGGAAGTCAAGAGTCAAGAGTCAAGAGTCAAAAGTCATAGGCTTGAGCGTTTACTAATGTCCTAATCCGTTGATCACTAATGACTTAATGTCAGACAAACTTATTCATCATCCTATGTCAGAAAATTGAGGAATTCATTTAATATATATTGAACGGGAATATCAATGGGTTTTATCAGTCATCAATGACCAATTATAATTATATTCAGCTAAGTATTTGGGTTAGAATTTAGTGTGGATAAAAGATCTACAAAAATGTCATCTCTCTATAATCGCGATTTTAATCTCTGGATACAAAAGACTGTATCGAATTTAAAAAATAAGGATATGGGTGTGATCGATTGGGAAAATTTAATCGATGAAATTGAAGGTATGGGCAAAAGCGATCGCCGTGCTTTACGAAGCTATTTAGAAAGATTAATCGAACATTTGCTTAAGTTAAAATACTGGGATGCAGAACGAGATCGCTGTAAGCGGGGTTGGAAAATAGAAATTCTAGAGTTTAGATCTCGTATTGAGAGAATTTTGGATGATAGTCCTAGCTTAAAAAATTATTTGACGGAAATTTATCCTAAAGCTCATCGATTGGCGGTGGCTAGAATGTCGATTCTGTTTGATTTACCTAATGAGGCTTCGATTTCAGAAGCTTTTGCTCTATCTGACAACTTTAGTGATAAATTCTAACTGTCGGTTCGCTTATTTTTCTGAGCCATTCATAATTATTATGATTACAATGGCGAAAAAGCTTATATTATAAGGTCTTCAGGGGATATAGTGATTTTAGTTATTAGCGATCGCATTGAAAGCAGGATTCTTCGTTGCTGTATACAGGTCAAAATATCTTTAAAAGCTTATAGCCTATGGCTTATAGCTTATGGCTTTCAATATAATCTGTGAATTTTTTAATCCACACCAGGCGTATTATACAGTTTAGTAATAATGCTAAGTAGTTTCCCTAAAAGGCATTAACATGCGCGATTCAATTTCCGACCAAGTTCTTCGCGATACTTTGACTGCTGCTTTTTCACATTCGACCATCAGCAGATTGGCATAGAAGTAATTATCTAATGCTCTTAGTTCTTGCTCGGTTAAATCCACCATTTCGGGAGTGAGATGAAAAGCTTTGAGCCAGGTTTTAATCATTTTTTGCGCAAAAGCTTGACGGATTTCCCTTGCGGCCGAATCATTTGGGATTTGCTGTTTAAGTTCTTCTGTTTTCCTGATTAACAGAGGATAGTTCACGTCTCGATAAATTTGAAATTTTTCTGACCATTTAATATATCTAGTAAACTGTTTAATAGCGTAAGCGAGAGCGTTAGCGAGAGCGTTAGCGTTAGCGAGAGCGTTAGCGTAAGCGTTAGCGAGAGCGTAAGCGTAAGCGTTAGCGAGAGCGTTAGCGTAAGCGTTAGCGTTAGCGAGAGCGTAAGCGTAAGCGTTAGCGAGAGCGTAAGCGTAAGCGTTAGCGTTAGCGTTAGCGAGAGCGTAAGCGTTAGCGAGAGCGAGAGCGTAAGCGTTAGCGAGAGCGATCGCCCTTTTCCCTAGGGGTTGAATATCACCTGATGAATTATCTGCTATTCTTTTAGTCCATTCTAGAAGTTGATGTAATTTGTCAGTATTGATGAGCTTTTGAGTCTCCTCCTCCATAGAGACTAAGAAATTACTAGCATCATTTTTTAGACCAGCAACCAGCAAGAATACCTCTTTCCAGCGTTTATCAGTTAGATTTTGAGTAATTAATTGCTGAACGAGACTATCATCCTCATTGATATATAAAGCAGTCAAATATTCCTGTAAAGTGAGATGGGAAAAAGAATAAACATCCTCGGCACGTTGCACAAAAATGCCTTGTTGAGCTGCGATCGCATTAAGAATTTTCTTGCCATCTAAATATTTAGGATTATCAACCGTATCCGCTAAAAAATCATTTATCGATTTAATTATCTCTTGCTCATCAAAGAATAATTCGTCATTTTTGAAACCTTTATAAGCAATTTCTGCCAGCATTACCTTCTCTAAATCGGTATGCAATCCTTCATAAATAGGTTCTTGATTGATGCGTTTTTCTGCTGCCCATTCATCTAACAAAATATCTAAAGCCTTGTTATAAAGACGACTACGAGTGGGCGGAAAGCTTTGTTTACGGTTATAAACCAAACAGAGAAAAGTTAATAACAATGGGGTTTGGGCTAATTCTTTGGCTGCTTTGTTGTTCTCGTTGTCGAGAGTCTCCCAACATTTTTTAGCGGTTTCGGTTTGTCTGTCGAGTTCGGTACTAAACCAATTAGTAATAAATTGCTTGATTTGAGCGTCATCAAAGTCCGCTAGCTGAATAACTTGGAAATCATGTTGGAAGTTACTACGGTATGCGGCAATGCGACAGGAAGCGATAAAGCGATTTTTCTCGTAGCGTGTCACCAAATTATCGATCGCATTCATCACCGAGTTGGTAAATTCGTTGGGAACTTCGTCCAAGCCATCGAGCAAAACCATCAATTTCCCTGTTTCTAGAGCTTTAAGGGCAAATTCTTTTGATGGAGGAAACCCAAAATGTTGAAATTCTTCGGCGATCGCGCTAATTAAATCAACTTCCTTATTAGCAAATTGCTTTAACTCCAGCATTACAGGAATGCAGTCGTGCAGAAACACTTTTCTATCTTCGTTAAAAGCTTCTAACCCCAAGCGCCGGAGAAAAGTAGATTTTCCTCCTCCAGGGTTACCCAAAACCATCAAATATTTATGGCGATCAGCTACGGTGAGACCGTCTTCGGGGCGACATTCTCTTTGCTGAAATCTACGCTGGTTGCTTTGGCGATAAATGTCTTCGAGATCTGCGATCGTTTCAAATTGCCGAATACTTGAATCATTAAGAACCCGAACGGGAGTATATACCGATTCTAATGCTATTCCTTGAGGCATTCCCAATAGTTTCAGCAAACCATACTTGCTTTGATATTTGTCTGCGTATTTTTTAAATGCTTGGGCCGCTTGATGCTTATCGCTAATAACTTTAACAACACTGCCGCCTACATTCTTAGCAATCTCAAAGAGAGTCCCTGTCATGCTTCTGGCAAAAGGGGCTTCAAAAGTATCGATCGCGCCACCACTTAAATATTCCTCTGGAGTCATAACAGTTCGCTTGCTCTAAAGATTAGGGTTTTTCCTCGCTATTGATCGTTAGTTTAAGCTCTAATTGGTTTTGACTCTGAAAATTAAACTAATTTTTTAGCAAAATTATCGCGATCGCCTATGAATTTTATAGTTTCATAAACGCGATCGGCAAACTGTATGTCTGCGTTAGTTAGGGTCATGCTAAAGAATCTATATCTTGATATTGATTCCAGGTCACTCTTTCAACAACATCATTCGGCTGAATATTATAAGCATCACATATACGTTCTAGAACCCTTATTGAAGGCAAATGTTGGGGATTATTGTATAGCCCATAAGCTGTTGTTTGAGCTACACCCGTGTCTTTTCTAAATTGATAGACGCTAATTCCTCTAGCATCTACCAGCGATTTTACTTTATTGATCATTGGCATTTAGTAATAATACTATCAACACAATATACCAAAAAAAAATGATATTACCAATTTATTGATATTGTCAACAATATGGTAATGTATGAACACAACAAAAGACGGCTCTGTCTGCAAAACTAACCGCCTTTTGAATTCACCCCTAATCAAGAGGATTCTTATGACTCAATTCTATCAAATAACCCTCGAAAAAGCGATCGCAGATTATCGACTAGGCAAACTAACCACCTTTGGCCTAGTAGACTATTACCTCAAAATCAAATTTGCCCCAGGCTGGAAAATATCCATCGATCCCAGAAAAGCGATCGAAGAGCTGGGAATCACCATTCATCAATTCCGCAGGGCGATCGCCAAAATCAAAGAAACAATTGCGATCAACCTCAAAACTACCTTTCAAATAGTCGGTGAAATGCCCGCTGAAAATGGGAACACGCCAAACGTTAATCGAGTAACACCTCGCGTCAACGAAGTCACGCCTGGTGTAAATCATGTCACGCCAAGCGCGAATCGTGATCGGCAAACCCCCAATAAAAACAAGGCTTCCAGCGATTCCCCAGATACTAGATCAAATACAAATCATATTCCTCTCTCTAAAATCGAGCAAATTCCGGCAGAAGAAAGAGAGAAATTTTTGATTTTTGCTAATCAGAAAGTAGACGAACTCCCAACACGCCCCACTTTGCCCAAAAGATGGATTACCGCTAATTTTGATGAGTTGTATTCAGAATGGAAAAAACAAGCCGTTCCTGAAGTACAAAAAGCGACAAAAGACAAACGATTCGCTGAATGGTATGACCTGATGCATCAGCTTGGGCATGTGACTGGACAAAGAACCGAAAACGGCGTGCAGCTGGTTCAAGTCGTTGGTACTGGATGGATTGAGTACGAACGCAAAGCCAAATCTTGGACACTCGAATATTTGAAAAAATGCGTGTCGGGTAAATGAATAACTATCCTCAACTTTCGCCGCTCAAGCTGCGGGAAGAAGCCCAACCAGGATATCAAGCAGAATCTTGGCAGCCGACTTGGAACTGTTTTTGTTGCCATGACACAGGTTTTGTACAATATTCACTAGTTAAAAAGATTATTAAGAATTATGTACCAGACAGACATAAACCAGTTGAATGTAACGCTAGTAGCTGTAATATACGTTTAGGAGAAACGCTCTATGAGACCAACACTTTAGATCGAAGATTTGACCCTGAGATTTGCGATCGCCTAGACGCAGAAGAACGTCAGATCTGGAAAAAATGGCGTCACGAAAAGCATAGGAAGCGACTAGAATCATTAGAGTTAAATTGCACTAAAAATCTTCGGGCTAGAAGTAGAACTCAAGAAGAACAGTTTGAGGTGGAACGCAGACATCAAGAGATGAGGAATAACTATTGAAAAGGGGAATAAAGCGATCGCGATCCTGAGGCTTAGTTTACCCACTATTATTGGTTAGATATGAGTTAAAGTTTCTCATGAGCATCTGACTAATCTCGTCGCGCGATCGCCACACTAATGACTCAATCAATAAGAAGATTTGCAATATAATTTACATCAGTTATTAAAAAGTAATCAGCATAGTGGAAAAGTCTATTCATCATGAATTTTATCTGTGTTAATCTGCGTTCATCTGTGGACAATATTTAATTAAGTAACAGATATATTGATTATTAGATTTAATGTGATAAAAACCAGAGTTATTAGATTGTGATTGTTATGCATATAGAAGCACTGGAATTAGAAAATTTTCGAGGCTTTAATAAAATATTCTTAGAAAAGATACCAAAAAAATTAGTTATAATTGTTGGGATTAATGGTGCTGGAAAATCTAGTATCCTAGATGCAATTTCTTGTTTTTTATCCTACATAATTTATTGCCTGAATCCAGAAAAGAATCTTATTAATGTACCTAAATTATTGGAAGATAAAGATATTAACAATGAAAGTTTATTCACGAAATTACAAATAAAAACTAATTTTGGTTATTGTCAAATTCACAAAAAAAAGGGAACTCAATGGCAAGACACTACAGTAAGTGAGAATTCACATGCTGATCTCAAAAAACACCTTGTATTCATACAAAAAAGTTGGCAAGAAAATTCTCAATATAATATTCCCTTATTCGTTTATTATCCTGTTAATCGCAAAGTTGCTAATATATCTTTAGAAACTCCTAAGAAAGATTATTCCAGACAAATTGATGCTTATTCTCAAGGAAGAAAAGGATTAGTTATTGATTTTAGTGGCTTTTTCCAGTGGTTTCGACAAAGAGAAGATATCGAAAATGAATTCAGGCTAAATCAAGACAATAATTATCGCGACAAACAATTAGAAACTGTGAGAAATGCGATTTTGCAGTTAATGCCTAATTTTACCAGTTTTAGAGTTAGAAGATCTCCCCCACCCTTAAGCTTAACGTTAATAAAAAATGGAGAATCCTTAGTAATAAACCAACTTTCTGATGGAGAAAAATCTTTAATCGCAATGATCGGAGATTTAGCAAAAAGATTAGTAATCGCAAACCCTAGTTTAGATGATCCTTTAGAGGGAGAAGGTATAGTACTAATCGATGAAATTGAACTGCATTTACATCCTCAATGGCAAAGAGAAATTATTCCCAAATTACTAACTATTTTTCCTAATTGTCAGTTTTTTATTACTACCCATTCTCCTCAAGTCTTAAGTAATGTTCAAAAAGAAAGTATTTTTATTTTAGAGGATTTCAAAGTCTTAGCAGAGACTCCCCATAGTTATGGTAGAGACAGTAATTCCATTTTGTATGATTTATTTAATGTTCCTAATCGCCCGCAACATACCCAGGAAATTATTGATAAAATGTTTGATTTGATGAAAAATGAAGATAAGTATAGTCTTAGTGAAGCGAAAGAATTATTGAGAGAATTAGAAGCTAGTTTAGGGGAAGAAGACACAGAAATTATTAGAGCAAAAACTCATTTAGACTTTGTGGAGAGTTTCAATGAAATTGATTAAAAAAAAATCAAAAGACAAATTCTCTAACTCAGTATATAAAACAAAACAAAAATAATGCCAACTATAAAGATTTAGATAAACAAACCAAAGAAGATTTAAAAAAATCTCTACTAAAAGAACAAGGATATATTTGTTGTTATTGTATGAAGCCTATCTCTCAAGATAAAATGAGGATTGAACATTGGACACCTCAAAGTGATCCTCTCTTAGTACAAAATACCCAGTTGACACTAGAATATTCCAATTTACTTGCTGCCTGCCAAGGTGGTGAAGGAGGATTCAAAGCTCAATATCATTGTGATAAAAGCAAGGAGAATGATTTGATAACTATACATCCTCAAGATAGAATTAATTTGCCTTTTCAACAAGGTAAATCTAGCGGCATTAGTTGTGAAAAATTAGTTAGGTTTAATTTGGGTAACGGCAAGATTTCCTCAGATAACAAAGTAATAAACCAAGAACTTAATGAAATTCTATGTTTAAACAATCAAAATTTAAAAGAGGCAAGAATTATAGTACTAAAAGAGTTTCAAGAGCTCCTGAACAAAAAATACCCTGGAGAGTGGAAAAAAGATACTTTAGAAAAATGGTTGGAAGTTTATTCTAGTAAATCTAATGGCAAATATAAACCCTATTGTCGAGTAATAATAAGTTTTTTAGAAGAACGCCTAAAAAAAACATAACAAATAATAATTTCTGACTCTTCAGAAACTAAAAAATCAACAAAATGGACTAAAGGTTTTGCTATCATTAATTTCTATTCTTTATTCCCGGGGTATTTTTTCCTTCTGCCCTCTGCCCTCTGCCCTCTGCCTTCACCCCGTCAGGGGCTCTTGAACAAAGGCTATAGTAATTGAAAAGCTACTATAAGGATATCTAGTTGTGTTGTCTATCAAAGAATTGCTAGAACTTGAGCTATTTCGTCAGCTTCCCGAATCTCGCCTCACTTGGATATGCGATCGCGCAGCAGAAATCAAGCTGAAAAAAGGAGATATTTTAGTTGAAGAAGGTGACCCGCACCGAGGATTTATGATTCTACTCGCTGGGACGATGGATGTTACCCGATTGAGTGAAGGAATCCAGATGCCGATTGGCAAACACCAAGCTCCGGCTTTTTTTGGGGAAATTCAGATTCTCTCGGACGATTCTGTCCCGGTAACAGTAAAAGCCTTGGCGGATTGTCGTATTTACGAAATTAACCCAGAAGATTTTCTGGTAACCCTACACGAATGTCGTGACTTCGAAAGAATTATCTTTAAGACTATGCAAAAACGTCTTAGGGGATTAGAATCATTCATCAGAAATCGCGAAAAAATGGCTGCATTAGGGACCTTAGCTGCAGGGTTAGCTCACGAACTTAACAATCCTGCGGCGGCGGTAGTTCGTTCCCTCAAAGCCGTTACTCCGGCCATCTTAGAACTAGAAAGAATGAATCTAGTTTATGGACAGCGCAATGTCGAGGACGACCATACCGAACAATGGTTTCAAGCTAGAGAGGATGGTTATGATTTTCTGCTCAATCATCGTTTAGAACCATTAACCCTCATGGATCGCGAAGATATATTGCTTGACTGGTTAGAAAATTATGGGGTCAAGGATGCTGGAAAACTAGTCGCGCCCTTGGCCACTGCAAATATTCAAACTCAGCTTTTAGATGAGCTCACAGCAAGATGGCATGACGACCCGACAGAGTTGAGGGATATGGGCATACGCTGGCTAGCATTATCATTTGATGTCATGATGATGATCCAATCTGGGTTACGAGGTGCAGAAAGAGTATCTGAATTGGTTCAGTCGATGCGTTCCTATTCTCATTTAGACCGAGGTGCGAAGCAAATGGTCGATGTTCATCAAGGGCTCGAAGATACGCTACAACTTTTGTCCCACAAATTAAAGCAAGGTATTAAAGTCAATCGTGTTTACGATCCGACTCTCCCTCAAATACCAGCCTATGGGAGCGAACTAAATCAAGTTTGGACAAATTTAATTGACAATGCGATCGCTGCCATCGACGGAACAGGGATAATTGAAATCAGAACCATGAATAAACATGATTGCCTTGTGATAAAACTCATTGATTCTGGGGCCGGTATTCCCTCAGAAATTCAATCCCGCATTTTTGAACCGTTTTTTACGACTAAAACAGTAGGCAAAGGTTCTGGTTTAGGTTTAGATGTTGTCAGAAAAATTGTGGAAAATCGTCATCGTGGGACAATCTCAATCGCATCGGAACCAGGAAAAACCTGTTTTAAAATCTCTTTGCCCAAAAAAACAGAACAACAGACTAATTAGATTACCAATAACTAACTTTTATATGAGTCAAAAATTGTTTCCATTTTTGAGCAGGGCGATCATAAAAAGTAAAGATATCACCATAGGCTACATTGGCATTTTTATGATGCAACCAATGTATTTCAGGAGTAGTAATAAATAGCAACTGACATAACCAAGAAATTGCTTTAGGAGTTTGCCAATTAATAGCAGAAACATGTCGCCAGATGACATGTAATTCTCCCAGGATTATGCTCAAAATAGTTCCTGCGGGAGAAATTTGCCAGCCAAGAGGCAAAAAAATAAAATATGGCAAAGCACCCAAGAATCCATCTAAAAGGACTAAAGGGTTTTTGGTAAGTACTGCATAATGAATAAAACTGCGATTTTTTCCGTGATGAACAATGCCATGAAACTTGCCGAAAACATGTTCTGGAACATGATATAAAAACGTAGACAAAAAATCGCCAATTAACAACAATAACCAAGCGACTAAAACAATTTTAATTATTAGCATGACCAACTCCTCATCTACTGGAGCAATGCTAATTATTTAAAGTTAAGAATATTTTGTTGTTTATTTAAGTTTTAAATATTTTTAGTATATTAAAATGTTAATTAATTGTGATTTTAATATATACTTTACTTTATCTTAAATTAGCCAGGGTTTGCCCTTTGCGATAGTCCAAGCTCAAAAAAGAGTGCAGATAAAAGAAGACACCTCGCTATACTCGAAGGATTAGCCGTGGGAGGATGTCATATGCCAGAGGATTTGAGTAACCTGCAAATTATCAACAACTTTTACATTAGTCTTGACGAACAAAGAATCTCCCGTCACAGAACTATTCCGCAACAGGTTAACTTTGATTTTAATTCGGAAAATTTATCTGCGATCGCAAGAATGCAGGTTAACCATAATTCTCTATCTTTCGATTCTGGTCTTATGGCTAATTTAAGATATTATAGTCTTCTGCAATGCCATAACATAATGCGATCGGGCCTAACTTTTACCAGCTATTATTGCCAAGCTGAAAAAAAAGTAGCAGTTATCAGTAGTAACATTTCAGTTCAAGGTCAAATATCTCAGCAAATTCGTCAAGACTTTCTCGTTAATCTTTCTTTACTAGAAACAATCACTAAAGCTCATTACTGGTCTATCGAGCAAATACTCAAGCAATTACCATTTAACTATCAGAGAAAAAACTCTTTACTATCCTGGATTTTAGCTTTATTAATTACTTTTGTGCTGGCAATCCTAGTATTTTATGTTTTGTCTAGCATGTTTTTTACTCAGGAGATCGCTGCAATTATCACTTCGCTGATCGCCATTATTACAATTTTGTTACTCATTAAATTTAGTATTCAAACTTATATTAAAAAATTTCTGTTCAAATTAATTCTAGAACAATTATTATTTGGCTTTTTTTCCCATAACACTGCCAGAAGAGAGTTCAGCATAGCTCTTATGGAATACTTCAGTTAACTAGCACTTTAAATCTTTAATCTTTAATTTTTAATCTTTAATTTTTAATTAAAATGAGGTTATCCACACTAGTATTTCTTTGATAATCTGCAAAAATAAATGTAGTTACTCAAAAATTGATTCTCAAATATGAAAGTATCAATCACCTCAATCTATAACTGGTATCGTGACACTCTTCGCAATCCCAAATATCGTTGGTGGATTGTGTTAGGAACTTTAGCTTATCTCATCAGTCCGTTTGACATTTCTCCCGATTTTATTCCTATCGGAGGACAAATAGATGACTTAGTAATATTAACCTTGTTAGTTTCAGAATTATCTCAATTAATTCTGGATGGATTTAAATCTCGTAGTGAAAGTAAGTCGGCAGATGTTAATTTAGATTCGGAGGAAGTCAAAACTGTAGACGTGGAAGTAGAGACAGTTTAGATCTGAAAGGATGAGGGATTTTTGAGGGATGAGGGATGAAGGATGAAGGATGAGGAATGAAAAAATGCTAATTCCCGATCTTCAACCCCTACATTATTAAGAGATTACCACGGTAATTTACTACCATCCCAAGAGAAGAATTCTCCACTGTCAGCTAGTTTTAAATTTGACATAACTTCCAATAATAAATTGACGGTTTTTTCCACAGGAAATAATTTTTCAGGTGGAACATTTTTTTGAAAAGGTTGGGAAAGACGAGTAGCAGTTGTCCCAGGATGCAAAGCCACGACAATAGTTTTGGGACAACGACGACTGTATTCAATAGATATCGTTTTTAAAAACATATTCAAGGCTGCTTTAGAAGCACGATAACCATACCAGCCCCCTAAGCGATTGTCCCCAATACTACCAACTTTCGCCGAAATACTAGCAAAGATACTGCCTTCTTTATGTCGCAACAGTTTCATTAAATGCTTGGCAAGTAAAACTGCCCCAATACTATTAACCTGAAAATAACTTAGTAGATTTTCTGAGTTGATTTGCCGCAAACTTTTTTCTGGTTGCAATTCGCCTCGGTGGAGCATGCCGACACAATATATAACCAGATGTATTTTTTTTATTTCTGCACTAATTGCCTCGATACCCTGAGTAATGGATGATTCATTAGTGATATCTATTTCTAGACAAGTTAATTTATTAGGATGATCAGCAGCCAAGCTTAATAATTCAGTTGCCGTTTCACTATTGCGATAAGTAGCATAGATTTTGGCTACTTGACTATCTGACAAAATTTGCCTGACAAAACCTAGACCAATCCCTTGGTTAGCTCCGATGATTAAAACATTAGAATGCTTGGGAATATAATCGATTGTGTGCATTATTTGATGAATTCGTCCTAAAAACTGATTTAAGACTTCCGCGAGGATGTCATTAGGGAGAGTGAGCAAATTGCGAACATCTTCATTTTGCGTAAGTCCTCATAACTTATAACGCATTTTGATAGGCAATTACCGCTCATCATTAAGAGCGAAGCCTGACAATCAATCCTATAGAGAGATAACATATTGTTATATTAAGTCTTCAATTATAAGTAATTCCTGTTTACTAAAGTAGCTAAAAAATCTTTTCTAATTTTCTAATAAATTGATAATGAGAAGTTTAAATCAACTAAAAACTAAAATCGAGAAGAAAGCTCAAAGAGTTACTAAAAAAGTTACCAAAATAGTTAATAATCGCTCTATAAAGAGAGGGAAATACATGAGTGAACATGATAAAGTCGTTTTCGATCTCAAAGGCTATATCGTCAAACCAGCCGTATTAAGTGACACTGAAGTCAAGGTACTTCGGGATTTCGTTTTGCGTCAAAAGAATGAGCCAGAATCTTTAAAGCCTCATGAGCGCCAGCTACCTGGAGGCCCCTTTGCCAATCTGATCGATCATCCTGTGGTCATGGATATTTTATTAAATGTGATTGACCCAGATCCTGACAAAATTCGTCTAGAGAATGTTTTTCTAAGTCATCGCGAGATGGGGGAAAGTGAATGGAACCCGCATGCTGGAGGACATACTACTAATCCTAACTATGCTTACAATTTTCATGATGGGCGCATTTATGCTGGGATGACGCGAGTAGTTTGGGAACTGAACGAGGTCAAGCAAGATCAAGGTGGTACTTGTTTTATTCCCGGTAGCCATAAAGCTAACTATAATATTCGCACCAATCCCCTTGCCAGTATTGATGCTAGAGATTCAGGGCTTTGGGAAAGTTATAGTTGCCCCCCTGGTTCTTTAATTGTTTTCTCTGAGGCGGTACGTCATTCAGGGGATATTTGGCGAAACCCTGATAATCCACGCATGGCAATTTTTTGCGCTTACAACCATATCAATGTTCGTCACCACAAACCTGATATTCCAGCCGAAGTTATAGATAACCTAGCACCTAAACACCAACGTTTTTTCAGAGATGTCTATCATCCTTTATTTGATCAATGAAGGCAGAGGGCAGCGGTGCGACCCCGCGCCTTTAAAAGGCGCTAGGGAACGCGCACCAAGAGAGAGGGCAGATGGTAATTAAGAGTTATTTTCTTGCTCCATATAGTTCATTAACCAATTGGCGGCTGTAGCTCTACGAGTTTGTCGGGGGCCAAATTCTCCTATTTTGTAGCCTTGAAAACCCAATTTTTCTTTGAGTAATTGCTTATTTTCCTTGGGAATAGAACGAGTGAGCTTGACTGTCGGCGGACGATTGGCAATGAAATCTGGAGGTGTGGGATAAGCTTCGCGCCATTCGTCGGCTACTCGAAAATTTTCCCAGCTACTGGTTGCCTCATCATAGCGATATCCTAAATAATGCCAAACCAGTCTATTGACCGTTTCATCTGAAATTTCTTCCTTGAGAATTGACCAAATAGTATCGTAATTCAGCGGAGGTAAGGTAGTCATTATCTATTTTTCAGGTTAGAGCCTAACTGTCTATTAGTAAGTGTAATGGGAATGTTGATTAATAAATTCAAAATACATAATATCGAGATTGAAGTTGTCGAGTCAAAAAAAGCTATGGGTCTGCGAGCAGCAGAGATGATTGCTGAAAGGATGCTCGCGAAAAATGATATCGTCCTAGGTCTATCTACAGGAAGTACCCCATTGCCTGTATATGCGGCCTTAATTGCCTTTTATACCAAAAAGATGATTTCTTTTAAGGATGTCAAGACTTTCAATTTAGATGAATACTATCCCATAGAGCCTTCAAACAAACAAAGCTATCAATATGCAATGAAGCGAGATCTGTTTTCTCAAATCGACATTCCCCCAGAAAACATCCATTTTCCAGATTGCCTGATAAGTGATTCTCCTGTTAAAGCCAGTCGAAATTACGAGCATTTGATTGCAAAATCCGGGGGAATTGATTTGCTATTGGGGGGAATTGGTCAGAATGCTCATATTGGGTTTAATGAACCTCCGGCGCAAAGTGATTCTCGAACCAGATTGATTGAACTTACTGAGGAAACACGAAAAATTAATTCTCGATTTTTTGCAACCATAGAAGAAGTTCCCCAATATGCCATCACCATGGGTCTGGGGACTATATTAGATTCGAAAGAAATTATATTATGTGCTTCTGGCACTGCAAAATCGGAAACAATTTATAAGGCGCTGTGGGAAAAACCGAATCCTAATGTGCCAGCTACTTATCTCCAAAATCATCAAAATTGTCGATTTATCTTGGAGCGAGCTGCGGCTGGTCGAATCTTGGATTAATGTCAGCTCTGTTGAAGATAAGTAATCAAAATGAAAAGTATGACAAACTATTAACTCGGCTGTAGTGCGATTTTGTTTCTTGTACTAGACTTAAATGTAATTTAGCGAATCTATAGTCAAAATTATTACTACTTTAAATACTTTAAGTAACAAAGAGCTCTCCTGAATTAATGACAAGACTATCTTTTATTCCGAGGAATCTCAGAATATACATTCCGATCTTGCTTTTCCTGTTGGCGATTATTGCTGCACTTAGCATTCCTCAGCTGCGATCGCCGCAAGTCGATTCTACTGTAGAACCTGTTGTTGAATTAGTTGCCTTGCGCAGTGAGCCGATTGTCCCGATCCCTCTGGAACTGGAATTAGATCAAAAGAGAGTAGCTCTTGGCGATCGCCTGTTCCATGACCCAGCGCTTTCGAGTAACGATACGATTTCCTGTGCCACCTGCCACAGAATAGATCAAGGGGGCACTGATGGCCTCGCTTTTTCCCAGGGCATGCTGGGGGCGAATACAGGGTTAAATTCGCCAACAGTTTTCAATAGTGGATTTCACTTTCGTTTCAACTGGGATGGCCGAGCAGAAACCTTGGAAGATCAGATCGATGGGCCGATTACGGCAGAAAAAGAAATGGGTGGCATGAGTTGGCCTGATGTGGTCAACAAACTATCACAAGCTCCTGAATATCTCAGTTCTTTCAATGAGATTTATCCAGAAGGAATTACCGAAGCTAACATTAAAGATGCGATCGCGATTTTTCAGCATTCCCTCTACACTCCCAACGCGCCCTTCGACCAATATTTGCGAGGCAATGATGACGCGATCTCAGATCGCGCCAAAGAAGGATATAGCCTCTTCAAATCCTACGGCTGTGTGACTTGTCACCAAGGAATGTTGGTGGGGGGCAATATGTTCCAAACCTTGGGGGTTTTCGGTGACTATTTCGCCGATCGCGGGAATATCACAAAAGCTGATTTAGGCAGATATAACGTGACTCAAGATGATTTGGATCGCTATGTTTTCAAAGTCCCTAGCCTCCGGAATATCACCCTGACCGCACCCTATTTTCATGATGGCAATCCCAAAACTCTGGATCAGGCAATCAAGCTGATGGGCAAATATCAGCTAGGAGTAGATATCCCCCAACAGGATGTTGACTTAATTATGCATTTTCTGAGATCTTTGACAGGTGAGTACCAAGGTCAGCCATTGTAATAAGTTAAGTATTTTATAAATTGAGAATCCCTTACTATTTTTTTTGATTAACTGAAGGCGAGAGGTTGCTGTGACGAGTTTCGACGACAATCAAACAGGCAGAAAATTCCTGGCTACTTCTACTACTGAAAAACTGCTACTGGCATTTACAGTGCTGTTAATTTTGTTGAGTTCAGTTTATTTAATTAGTAAAAGTCTGACCCTAAATTTTGGGCAGTACCAGCAATATCGCAGCGCGATCGTTGAGTTACAAGAACAAGATTCTATCTTTAATCAGGAAATTCTCAAGTCTAGATATGAACTATTTGCTGATTACGATCCTTTAGTTAGAAGTCTGGCAACACAAAAGACTATTGCTGCTCGACTACAAGATATTCCCGATTTGGGATTTTCTGATGAAAGACAAGCAATTGAGCCAATTCTCTCTGAAATTAGAACCTCGCTGGAAAACCGAGAAAATCTGAGCGAAAGATTCAAATCCCGCAATGCCTTGCTGAAAAATTCCCTGCGTTATTTGCCTCTTTTGACCACAAAACTAGAAGCCAAATTTGAGGCCCAAGAACAAGCTCAAATTTTGACTAGCGAGCAAATTTCCTCTTTGAGAACTACTCTTAATAGTCTGATTCGTAATTTATTACTATATAATGTGGCCGCGGAGGAAAAGCTGGAATCGGACATCACGGCATTATCTCAAAGGCTTGCCCAACTCGATGTCCAGTACGAACTGAGCGAGGAGCAATTTCCCACCGAAATAGTTAAATCCCATGCCAACATTATCCTGAAACTCAAGCCTCAGATTGAACAATTAACCGCGCAACTCCTAGAGCCCCTAGATCAATATACGAAGAGCCTCGAAGCAACCATTGACAATAGCTATCAACAGGCAGTTGACGAAGTTGGGGTCTATCGTCTGCTAACTCTTTTCTGGTTTCTCATGCTGCTGATTGTTGCTAACTATTTCCTGCTGAAGAGATGGCAGCAAATCAACCCAGGTTTGTCTAGATACAAAAAGCAAATAGGTAAACTGACAGCAGTTTTAACCGAGCTCTCCCAGTCACAACAGGTTGCCTCTGAAACTGACAACCCATCTGGATTGACCTCTGATAGTAGCGATCAGCTGCCCGATCACCTCTGGTCCCCTGGCGATGCCAGCTTAGCAACTCTGGCTACAGTGCCTTCAGCAGCATCAAAATCTGAACTGGTCGCCTTAGCAGATCGCCCAGATGAATTAGGTCAATTGGCGCAGAGAGTTCAGGACATAGTAGGGAAAAGAGTTGAGAGTGAACAAGTTGCTGATGATGAAAAATCTCTGGCTTCTTTAACTGCTTGTTTGACCTTAATAACTCAAAATCGACAAAGGATGATTAGCCCAACGACAATAGAATCTCTCAAAAATCTCTTTGAGCAGGCGCTAAAGACTTGGGGCTGCCAACTAATTGATCTTCAGGGAAGTCTCGAACAGGTGCAGATTATCTTTAGCTACCCGCCTCAGGTTCAGCTATTACCCTTAGTCGCCCAGCTAAAAGCAGTATCGGCTTCTTACCTGGAGCAAAATTTGGGAGATATCATTACCAACATCAACCATGAAAATCAGATTTGGAGTAGTTCTTATGCCCTCCATAGCTGCGACGTTCCCAGCTCGATGATAACTGAGCAGTCAAGCATAACCAGTAATAAATGACTAATAGACTAATGATTGAGGAGTGAACATAGGTGGCAATTGTAAATAGATTTAGTATCAAGTCCCGACTCATGGTTTTGCTGTTACTTGTGAGTTTGGGTTCGGTTTTGACAACGGGGATTTTGAGCTGGTTACGATTTAGAAAGTCATTCGAAACCAGAACTTTTGCCCAACTAACTAGTATCAGAGCTTCCAAGGCCAATGAGATTGAGTCTTATTTGAGAAATTTGCGCAGTCAAGTCGAGATTCTGAGCGCCGATCGCATGGTGGTTTCGGCAATGGTGGAGTTAAACTCAGCCTACCAAGAACTGCAAAATCAGGTTATCCCAACGGATTGGGCCAAGAAAATTGAGGATTTTTATGCCAAAGATTTTTTCCCCAGACTTGCTGAAACCACCCAAGAAGAACAGACTTTGTCTAACTACCGCCCGACAAAGCAGGTAGCTCAATATCTCCAGTATCACTACATTGCCAACAATTCTTTGCCCTTTGGCGAAAAGAAAAACCTCGCTGATGCCCAGGATAAGAGCGACTATAGTAAATTTCATAGTCAATATCATCCCATTTTCCGGGATATTAGCGAAAAGTTTGGCTATGATGATTTGTTTCTCATTGATTTTAATACCGAAGAAATTATCTATTCTGTGGAGAAAGAAACCGATTTTGCCACAGGTCTTCAACGCGGGCCCTATCGACGGAGTAATCTAGCGACAGTAGTTGAATCTGTCAAGGACAATCCAGGGCAAGGTTTTGTTCAAGTGGTGGATTTTAAACCCTATGCTGCTTCTTTGGGCGCGCCGGCTGCCTTCTTTGCCTCGGCGATTTATAATGGCCCCCATATTGTGGGGATTGTGGCAATCCAATTGCCCGTTGATGAACTGAATAATATTTTGACGAGTAACGAACAATGGGATGGGTTGGGGGAAACAGGAGAAGTCTATCTGGTGGGGGCCGATTCTTTGATGAGATCGCTTTCGCGATCGCTAATCCAAAACCCCGAAGGATACGAAGCCAGTTTGCGAGATGTCGGTTTATCCGATCGCAATATTGATTTAATCAAAAATTTAAACACCTCAATTCTGCTCCAACCTGTCAAAACTAAAGCCTCCAGCTCTGCGATCGCAGGAGTTGCCGGGACGGGTGTTATGGATAACTATCAGGGTATTTCCGTGCTGAGCTCCTATGAAGGACTAAAAATTGAAGGGCTAGAATGGGGCATCATTGCCGAAGTCAACTTTGCCGAAGCCTTTGAGCCTTTGTATGGGCTGCAAACATCTTTAATTATCCTGGCTGCGATTATTCTCCTATTAGTTATTTTGCTGTCTAATATCGCAGCCCAAAATTTTGTCAAACCGCTGCAAACTCTGATTAATGCTACTTCTCAAGGAGAAGAGGGGCAAATGGCATCACCGATAAATTGGGACAGAAAAGACGAATTCGGTCAGTTAGGGCAAGCTCTCAATAGCATGTTAGACAAAATTGCGGGACAAAGCAAACTACTTGTTAGTAAAGATAGCGAGAATAAAGCTCTCCTGTTAAATTTTTTACCGGATGTTGTGGTAGCTAGAGTCAAGCAAGGAGAATCAGAGATTGCCGATGCCGTGACCCAAGTTACTGTGCTATGGGCTAGCATCACTGGTCTGAATAAGCTTTCTGGGCACAAGTCAACTCGGGAAGTCGCAACTATTTTAAACCAATTAGTCAATGCCTTTGATGAGCAGGCTGAACAATATGGCGTTGAAAAACAAAACACCATAGGAGCCAATTATGTCGCTGTTTGTGGTTTATCCAGAGCCTATTTAGACCAAATAGATCGCACCGTCAATTTTGGCCTGAGAATGCTAGAAACTCTGCAACAGATTAATCAGCAACATCAGGTGCATCTTGGATTGCGCATCGGAATTCATTCTGGGGCTATGATGGCAGCGATTATCGGCACCCAAAAATTCTCCTATCACCTTTGGGGAGAAACGGTCAAGGTTGCCGCCAATCTCAATAGTAAAGCAGGACTGGGGCTCAACAGCATTGTCGTTACCCAACCGATATTTACAAGCTTGAGCGAGCAACATCTGTTTATTCCCCATCGCTCAGTTGAGATTGAAGATCTCGGACAATTGGCAACTTGGCTTTTGGTGACGCGAACAGGGGTCTTTGACGAGCAAATAGACATAGTTAAAACTTCATTTAACGATCTCCTGCCAGAGGCTGATTCTCTAGCTAAAATTTTTTACGAGCAACTATATGAAATGGCCCCCTCAGTACGCTCAATGTTTAAAGGAGAGCCGCACCAACGACAACAACAATTGCTATATGTCTTACAGAGCGCTGTTAAAGGATTGAGTAATTTAGAAGAACTAGTTCCGAAGGTGCAGGATTTCGGCCGCAGATATGTGGGTCATCGGGTCAAGGAAAAAGATTACGAGAATGTAGGGGAAGCCTTACTCTGGAGTTTGAAACAAAAACTGGGGCAGGATTTCACCCCAGAAGTCCAAAAAGCTTGGGCAGCTGTCTATAACTTGCTCAGTGGAGTGCTCAGTAGATAACGAGAATAATCTCCATTTATTCGCTAGCCAATTTGGTAAATCCAAACTTGAAGTTGAACCCCAGTTTCTTTCTTTAAATGACAGAGAAAGGGTTCTGTTGCTTCTACTTTTTTCCATTTACCAGCAGATTCTAATGCGGTTAGCTTAGATTCAAAATTACTATTTTGATAATGACCAACAGAGACGGTAAAAACAATATATCCTCCAGGCTTGGTAATCCGAATTAGCTCATCAAAAGCATCACTTCCAACATGACCATAGGTAAATACCCCAACACTGATCACAGAA
Source organism: Xenococcus sp. PCC 7305 (assembly GCF_000332055.1). Lineage (GTDB taxonomy): Bacteria > Cyanobacteriota > Cyanobacteriia > Cyanobacteriales > Xenococcaceae > Xenococcus. Next base: position 65,197 of record NZ_ALVZ01000228.1, read on the forward strand.
TCAAAAAAAGCTGTAGAAAAATCTAGTTGTTCTCCTAAAGTTCCCTGGTGAAGAGCTTTGTAAACATTTTTTTGTTCTGCCTGCTGCAACATCCCTGGCGACATATCCATCGCTTCGATATTTTGGAACCCACGCTGAGCCAGAAATTCTCCTACCAAACCTGTACCTGCTCCAGCATCTAAAATTCTGGCATCCGTTGGCACATATTTAACTAAAACATCTACCGCTTGCTCTGGACCAATATAACCAAATTGATCGTCTAAATCCTTTTCATAGTCTTGCGCCCAAACATCATAGCGTTCGGTTAATTCCTGATTGTTTTGGGAACTATATACCCACTGAACTTTGTCTGTTGCACTCATATTTTTGTTCCTCTTTTTGTTCCTGAGATAGTTTTTCTGATGACTTAAACTAAATTAATTGCTTTAGATAAAGAAGCTCGTAGCTTATCTGCTAAAACTTGCACTTGTGGTTCTTGGAGCATAGTGAAATGATTACCTGGTATAGTTTGAAGTTCCACTGCGTTGGCAGAAAGTTTTTGCCAACCCCAACTAGGATCGGTGACAGACATTGCTAAATCTGGTAAATAATTGCCGATCGCACCTAACTCTTTAGCTCTAATAACGACAATCGGAGTTGCTCCTATCTTTTCGGGCACATAACTAACACTAGCTTGAGTATTAGCTTTATATACGTCTAAAATTCTTGTCAGTTCAGATTGAGTTAAATTATGGCCTTGTTCACCTAATTTAATAGCCAACTCATCGATTAATTCCATCATATTTTTAGCAGACTGAACTTTACTACCTAAATTGAAATTAGTCTCAAAAATACCTTGATAGAATTTAGCTAATTCCACAACATGTTTTTTGTCATCCCAATTAGCTGCTTGTTTTTCCACGGGAGGCGCTTCTACCTGAACATCGATAATCGCTAACCAAGAAACTTCACGACCCAAATTATTTAACTGCCGAGCCATTTCATAAGCTACTTTCCCGCCAAAGGAATAACCGAGGATTTGTAATGCTCCCTGAGGCTGTATCTTTTGCAAAATTTGCACATTATGATTAGCGATCGCAGTAATTTGAGAATGGGGAATTTCACCCTCTTCTTGTCCGAGATAACGTAAACCATAAACAGGTTGGTTTTCTCCTAAAGATTTGGCTAAAGGATAAAGGTCAAACAGACTGCCCAGAATTCCCGGAACTAAAAATATAGGCGCTTTAGAGCCTTTGGGTTGAATTGGGACTAAAGTTATGTCGCTATCGGCAGGCTTTAATTCTTGCTTCTCTTCTGATTCTAAAACTTGAGAAGCTAGATATTCTAATAATGTTTCAGTGGTTGGATAGTCAAAAAACAGAGTAGAGCGCAGAGAACATGACAAACTAGACTGCAAATGATTTCGTAGTTCAATTGACATTAAAGAATCTAATCCCCAATCAATTAACCTTGCTGAAATATCTAATTTCTGTGCAGATTTTAATCCTAGGGTTTTTGCAATTAGAGTGCAAACATGATTAGAGAGTAATTTTTGCTGGTTTTCAACGGTCGTTTTGGCTAGTTGCTGACGAAAAGTTAAACTAGGCTTCTTAATGAGTGATCGCGCTGATTCTTGTTTTAAATCTTTAAAGAAATTTGCATCGGACCAGGATTCTTCTGAGAATAATGACCAATCAATCGGCACAAATCCTACTTGAGTGGGCTGTTCTTGGAGTAATCTATCAAGGATTTGTAGACCTTGTTTAGCTGTTATCGACCCGATGCCTGTATTTTCTAAGCGATCGAGCACCTGAAGATTACGAGAAGCTAATCCGATATTTGCCCAAACTGCCCAATTAATAGCTAATGCTGACAATCCTTGAGAGCGGCGATAGGCAGCAAAACTATCGAGAAAACTATTTGCTGCTACATAATTACTATGTCCAGCCGAACCTAACAATGAAGCAATAGAAGAAAAGACAACAAAGAAATCTAAATCACAAGCTGCTGAACAAGTGTGTAAATTCCAAGAACCTTGAACTTTGGGAGCTAAAACCTTCGCAAATTTATCCCAAGTTAAATTTCTGACTATCCCATCATCAGTTGTTCCCGCTGCCTGGATAATACCTTTTAATGGTGGCAGGGTTTTCTTGATTTGCTTAAATACAGAGTCTACCTGCTCATGATTGGCAATATCTGCTTGGGTTACAATTACTTTCACTCCTAACTGTTGTAGTTTATCTAATTGAGTGATTGCAGTGGATTTAGGATGACTTCTTCCTAATAAAACAAGATGAGTTGCCCCTTTATCTACTAACCAATTGGCAACTTTTAAACCAATATCGCCTAAACCACCAGCAATTAAATAGGTGCTATCTTGCTTAATTGTGAGTGATTCACCATTAGTTGCGCTCTTTGAGTGGCGTTTTAATCGGGAAACATAGCGAATGTTATTGCGCCAAGCAATTTGATCTTCAATATCTTGTGAGTTAGCAATAGCAGAAGCTTGAATTTCTGACCAAAGAATCTTAACTGCATCTTCTTTCTCTTGAGGATCTAAATCTAACCTGACACAATTTAATTCGGGATGTTCAGCTGCGATCGCTTTACCTAAACCCCAGAGCGGAGATTGAGCAATTCCTGTTACTGGATATTTTGCTACTGCTTGAGTTCCTTGGGTGACTAACCATAATGAAGGTGGATCATTATCTATTCCCAACAGAGCTTGAACTAAATGCAATGTACTACCACAACCCAGTTGCGAAGATTGACTGATATCTTCTGTCAGTTCGGGTTTAGCTATATCTATGCTCCATAAATGTATTATTCGGTTAGGAGCTGGCAAATCAGTAACGAGCTGCTGAAAATGTTGAGGATTATAGGGATCGATATGGAATTCGTTTGCCTCAACTTGCTGATATTCCTGAGCAGGAAAAACTAAAGTACAAGATTGATTTTGCGCTTGTAACTTTTTCGCTAATTTTTCTCCAATTCCTTGAGTATCAGCTAAAATCAACCAATTTTGAGTATTTGTATTCGCAACAATTTTAGTTGAATCTAGTTTTTTAGGTTGCCATTCTATTTGATATAATGCATTTTCTAAGTTTAAATCCTGCTTGGAATTTTGCTTTTTGTTGTTCTGTCCATTGCCATTAGTAAAGGACATTCCGCCATTACGATACCAATCAGGAGCTTCGACCCAATAACTTTCTCTTTGGAAAGGATAAGTCGGTAAAGCTGTGCGATATCTTGTGTAATCACGATCAAAACCAACCCAATCGATCGCGATTCCCTGAAGATACAGTTGTATCAAACTATTTAAGATTTGTTCCCAATTATCAAGATCGCTTCTCAAACTGGGCAACCATAAACCTTGATGCTCAGGTAGACAATAACGACCCATTCCTAAAAGAATTGGTTTTGCTCCAATTTCAATTAAAATCTCTGTTCCCAGAGAATTTAGACATTGCATACTATCGGCAAATCTCACTGCTTGTCTGACATGACGACACCAATATTCCGCTTTAGTAACTTCTTTGGTTGCGATCGCTCCTGTAACGTTAGAAATTAATTGAATCTGAGGTTGATTAAAGTTAATTGTCTGAGCAACTTGCTCAAAATCAGCTAACATCGGTTCCATCATATGGGAGTGGAATGCATGAGAAACCGTTAATTGCTTAGTTTTAACTCCTTTGGCTTGTAAAGTCTGATTAATTGCTTCAATAGCTGCTTTATCTCCTGAAACCACTACACTTTGAGGCCCGTTGATTGCGGCAACAGATACTTTTTGTTTGTAGGGTTCAATAACTGCGATCGCGTCTTTTTCGGAAGCTAACATCGATAACATTGCTCCGTCTTGAGGTAATGCTTGCATCAATCTGCCTCTTGCCGCAATGATTCTTAACCCATCTTCTAAACTAAACACTCCAGCAAGACAGGCTGCCACATATTCTCCGACACTGTGACCCATCACTACATCTGGTTTGATACCCCAAGATATCCAGAGTTTAGCTAAGGCGTATTCAATGGCAAAGATAGCTGGTTGAGTATATTTGGTTTGGTTAATCTCATTATTAGTGGCTTCTCCGAAGAGAATCTCTTGCAAAGGTTTTTCTAATTCAGATTCTAGAATTTCAGCACAGCGATCGATTGTTGCCTGGAAACTAGGTTTCGTTTCGTATAACTGGCGACCCATATTAAGATATTGAGAACCTTGTCCCGTAAACAGAAAAGCTGTTCTAGCTGAGACTGGTTGTTTAACCTGGCTAGTATTTAGTAGCTCAAAATCTTGTAATTGCGCTTGTAACTCTTGCTGAGAAGTTCCAATGACTGCTAAACGATGTTCAAAATGTTGGGTTCCTGTATTAGCCGTAAAACAGATATCAGCTAGATCTGCCTTGGGCTCGGAGGCTAAATAACTAGCATATTTTTTTACCAACTCATGTAAGGCGCGATCGCTTTTCGCCGATAAAGTCAGGACATGCTGTGATCGATCGCTATTCCCTGTTCCCTGTTCCCTATTCCCAACAAATGGTGATTCTTCTAACACAACATGGGCATTCGTTCCTCCCATTCCAAAAGAACTAATTCCAGCTCGGCGAGGAGTTCCATTGCGTTCCCAGGTGCTAAGTTCAGTATTAACGAAGAAGGGACTATGGGCAAAATTAATATTAGGATTAGGTTTTTGGAAATGTAACGTGGGAGGAATTTGCTTGTATTTAAGCGCTAATACGGTTTTGATTAGCCCAGCAATTCCTGCGGCTTCGATTAAATGTCCGATATTAGTTTTAACTGAACCTAGAGCACATTTTTGTTTATCGGTTGCACCAAAAGCTTGAGTTAAAGCAGCAATCTCGATCGGATCTCCTAAAGCTGTTCCTGTTCCATGGGCTTCCACATAACTGATACTGCTAGCATCTACTGCCGCGCGATTTAGTGCTTGACGAATCACTTCTGTTTGTCCTTCAACACTGGGAGCGGTATAACCAATTTTGTCACTACCATCATTATTAATCGCTGAACCTTTAATCACAGCGTAAATATTGTCTCCATCTTCTAGCGCTTTGCTCAAACTTTTCAGGACAATAATTCCTACTCCATCACCAAAAACTGTACCCTGGGCATCAGCATCAAAAGCACGACAATGACCATCGGGCGAGAAAATCATGTCTTGTTGATATAAATAGCCTGTTTTCTGAGGCACTCCAATGGAAATTCCGCCCGCTAATGCCATATCGGATTCGCCAGAGATAATACTTTGACAAGCCATATGAACTGCGACCAAAGAAGTAGAACAAGCTGTTTGGACATTGACACTAGGACCTTGCAAATCTAATTTATAGGAAACTTTGGTGGGGAGAAAATCACCGCCATTAGCTAGTCTGACTTGTAGATCAAATGCAGAACCTAAGAATGTTCTTTGTGGGGAAAACTTACGGTTAGGATGAACGTTATTGATCAAATAGGTATTCATTCCTGAACCAGCAAAGACGCCAATCGTTTGTTCTTGATCTGACCCTGCATAGCCTGAAGTTTGTAAAGCTTCCCAGGCACATTCGAGGAAAATACGTTGTTGTGGGTCCATAATCTCGGCTTCTTTCGCACTATAACCGAAGAAAGAAGCATCAAATAAATCAATATCTGGTAGATTCGCACCTGCTTTAACATAATTGGGATCGCTTAAGACATTGCGATCGCCTACTTGCAATTCTGCATCCTCAAAGAAGGATACCGATTCAATACCTTCTCGTAGATTTTGCCAAAATTCATCAATATTATTGGCTCCAGGAAAACGACAGGAAATCCCAATGATTGCAATATCTGATTTGCGATCTCGGCTTGGTCGAGGCGCTGTGCTTTTATTTTCTGATTGCTCAACAGTCTCTGTTTTAGGGCTAGATTCACTTTTGCCTAAATGTTCAGCTAATTTCTTAATTGTCGGATACTGGAACAGCGTAACAATCGAAATTTCTGGAGCCAAGGTTTGAGTTAGCCGATGGTGAACTTGGGTCAGCAGTAGCGAATTTCCCCCTAATTCAAAGAAACTATCATTAATACCTATAACATCTAACTGCAATACTGATTGCCAGACCTCAGCGATCTCTTGCTCTAATTCTGATTGGGGCATTACTAAGGCAGTTGCCAAATCTGGTCGAGATTTTTCAGGAGCAGGTAACGCCTTGCGATTAATCTTGCCATTATCTGTTAATGGCATTTGTTCTAAACTAACAAGAGCACTAGGAACCATATAGTGCGGTAATGCTTCTTGTAAATAAAATCTTAATTCGGACTCTAAAGTATCAACAACTTCTGCTTGCAAAGGATTATTGGCATAGGCTGCCCAAACTTTTGTCAATTCGGGCGGACTAATACAAGGGGAGTAGGAATTAGCAAGCTTATTATGTACGAAAAATACATCGTAACAATCTTTGGCTTCGGAACCCGACCAGTCAATAGTAACTTGATAGGGTAATTCGTCACTTAAATGCCACCAATCATCAGGTTCTACACCTCTATTGAGTTGTGCCAGTTTTTCTTTCAGCTCCCCTACTGTCAAAGAAGGATCTTTATCAATTAGTTTTAACAATCCAATCTTTTCAACTAGACGAGAATTCGGCACAGCTTGTACCGCCAATATTTCCGGTTGCTCTTGTTCTAAAATTTCAACTACCGCAGCGAGGCTTAAATTCTTTTCTTGCCAGTCTAGGAATTGAGGTTCTGCTTCAAGATTTTCTTGATTAGTTTCTTGCCCTAAATGCAAGATCGCATCATAGCGAAATTCAGACATTTCATTATGATACTGTCCTTGCCGTAACTGAATTTGAACATCGCTAACTTGCGGCAAATATTGACCTAAAGCTCTAAAGAAACCGGGATCAATTGTCAGTTGTCCTTCTTGAGCTAACGCTTTATCCACTCGTTGCTGTAACTGCTCACCGGTCGTTTCATCCGAGGCTCTATGGATTTGAATCGATGCTTTAAACGCTTCTTGCAAAGGAAAACTGGGAACATCACCGATAAAAATTGTGCCCCCTGGTTTTAATAACTTAGCTGCCGTTTCAATAAGTTCAGCTAGATAGTCAATTCCTGGGAATAACTGGACGACCGAATTAATAATTAAAGTATCAAATTCTCCTTCCTGAACATCAGCGATCGCTTTATCGGCATATCCCTGACGTAGATCAACTCCTGACCAATCACCTTCTAGATTGTTCATCTGGGTTTCAATATATTGCAAAGCTTGAGAGGCAATATCTACGCCACAATAGGTTTCACAATGAGGTGCCACTCGAAATAATAGCATTCCTGTCCCACAACCAATTTCTAGGACTCGTTTTGGTTTGCAGTCTAAAATTCTCTCGATTGTGCCAGCTAACCATTCACGCATCTGTTCGGGAGGAATTGGTTTTCCATCGTAACTATCATTCCAACCATTAATATTAAAAGTTGGGTCAGCTTCTGATTGTTCCTGACTATAGGCAAGATCCCATAATTCCTGCCATTGCTCCTGAATCGCTTGAGCTTGTCTTTCTTTAAGCGCATCATCACCTTGATATTTTTGCTCAGGGACAACATAGGCAACTAGCCGCTTATCCCCAACTGAGTTATCACTTCTAGCGACTACAACACTTCGCTCTACTCCAGGATGTCGATTTAAGACCGATTCAATTTCTCCTAATTCAATACGAAATCCTCGTACCTTAACCTGATTATCAATCCGACCGAGAAAATCAATATTGCCATCGGGGAGATATCTTGCTAGATCCCCAGTTCGGTAAATGCGGGAGTAGGGTGTGGGGAATGGGGTGTTGGGGCTTTGGGGATTTGGGGTGTCTAGCCTTCTGCCTTCAAAAAAAGGATTGGGAATGAATTTTTCTCGGGTTAATTCAGGTCGATTACGATAACCTCTGGCTAGAGCGACTCCGCCAATATACAGCTCTCCAGTTACACCTATGGGAACTGGTTGCAGTTGATCATCGAGAATATAAGTTTCCGTATTCGCGATCGCTCTTCCAATCAATTCTGGAGCATCTTTATTTTCCAAATCATCAGATTTGGGGGGGACTTGATAAACTGTTGACCAAATTGTGGTTTCTGTCGGCCCATACATATTCCACAATTCAATTCCTTTAGCCAACAACCGCTCTGCCAGTTCTGAAGGTAAAGCCTCCCCTCCACAAAGCACTTTAAGTCCTGGCTTGCCTTCCCAATCTGCGGCTAATAATAAATACCAAGTTGCAGGAGTTGCCTGCATTACTGTTATTCTAGCTTCGTCAATTAACTTGGCAAGGAGCATTCCTGAGACTGACACTTCTCGACTAGCCAAAACAACCTTGGCTCCGACAATTAAAGGTAAATATAGCTCTAGCCCAGCAATATCAAAGGAGATAGTAGTTACGGCGAGAAAAGTATCTTGCTCTCGCAAGCCAGGTTGCCGACTCATGGAGACTAGGAAATTGACTACTCCTTGATGGGCTATTTGCACACCCTTGGGTTTGCCTGTAGAGCCAGAAGTATAGATGATATAGGCTAAATTTTGTGGTGTTTTTTCCTGATGAAGATTATTATGCGGCTGCTCGGCGATCGCGTCCCAGTCATGATCTAGACAAACTAAGTTAATCTCTTGTTTTAGCTCTGGAGGCTGAATTACATTTAGCTCTAAATAAGTTACTAAATCTCCCTGGGTTAAAATAATTTCGACTTCTGCATCTTCTAGCATATAGGCCAAACGGTCTCGGGGATAGCTAGGATCTAAGGGGACATAAGCTGCTCCAACTTTGAGAATTGCGAGAAGTCCGATCACCATCTCCAGCGATCGCTCAATACAAATTCCGACTAAGGTTTCGGCTCCCACTTCCAGAGATCGCAAATAACGAGCTAGTTGGTTAGCTTTGTAATTTAATTCTTGATAGGTTAATTTTTCCGCTCCCGAGACGACTGCGATGGCATTGGGTGTTTTGTTGACTTGTTGCTCAAACAAATGATGGATACATTTATCTCGGGGATAGTCTTGCTGAGTATTGTTCCACTCCCATAATAGTTGCTGTTGTTCTGCATTAGTCAATAAAGGCAGACTGGCTAAATCTTGTTCTGGGTTGGCAATTAATCCAGCCAACAAATTTTGCACATGTCCCAATAGTCTTTCTATTGTCGTTGCCGCAAATAATTCCCCATTGTATTTACAGTTTAGGGTTATAGATTGTTTTGTTGGGACAACAAAGATTTTGAGGTCACAATTATTATTTAAGTTATCTATCTGATCTATGTCTTCTAGGCTAATTACGGTATCAGAAAGCTCAAAAGACATCTGACAAGGAACTAACATTACTTGAAAAGGTGATTTATTTTCTAATTCTTCAATTAGTTTGGTGAAGGGATAATCTTGATGTACAGCTGCTTCTTGAACTGTTTGTCTGATTTTTGCAAGTAACTCCCTGGCCGTTAATTGCCCGGCCACCTGAGTTCTTAAGGCGATCAGATTAATGCTTTGCGAACTAGACACTAATTCCGAATTATTCACGGGATTGATGGCAACAGAACCCAAGACAATATCTTCTTGTCTTGTATAACGAAATAATACTCCTTGCAAAGCTCCTAGCAAAGGAATAAATAAAGAGCAGTTCTCTTGTTGAATAAATCCTTGAAGTTGCCCATAAAGTTCTGGGTCAAATTCTATTCCTACTGATTTGATGTTTGACTGGTCTTTCTTGCCATTTGGTGATGATTTATTGGATAATACGGGAAGTGGCTTTGATTGTGCTCTTGAGTGCTTTGTTGGAAGTTCTACAACTGGTAAAGGCGCACTCAATTTTTTTTGCCAATAGACTCTTTTATGATGCGCATTCATTTCTGTGTTATTCCGGCTACTACTTTAGTTTAATAAATTCATAACTTGACTGCGGTGGCTTGATAATTTGTGCTAACTCAGTCTCAGATACTCGAACAATCAATAACAATAAAAAAATTGATATTCTAATGCTCCCCTAATTTACAATCAAAGGTGTAATTTTCAAAATCCTAGCCTTTAGCTTTTGTCTTTTGGATAGGAGGCAATGTTAATAATAAAGGAACAAAGCGATCGCTATGCGACAAGCTTTTAATGGGCTTTTTTAGATCCTGTTTTTTGCAATTAAAAGTTCAAGCTAAATATATTAATTTATATGGATCAATCAATCTTAATTTGGGGAATAGTTGTTATCCTGGGGGTTCCAGGGCTGGCTCTTATATTAATCGAGAGCAAAGGATTTTTTGAGCGGCGCAGAAGTTTATTTGCCCCTGTCGTCAACAAACTTTGGCGTTATGTTTTTCCTTCTGTTGCAATTTTGCTGGTAATGACGCAGCTCTTGAAGCTAAGCACAACAAAGATACCTGTCAAGGTTGTCGAGACTGGGTTCTGGATTGCTGCGATTTTCACCCTGCTTTCTCTAGTCAATGCGATCTTAACCCCGAAAGAGCCATTACCCGGGACGTTTCAGTTTCAAGTTTCGAATATCTTTTTCCAAGCTGCCCGACTCGCAGTGATTGTCCTCCTCTCAGCTCAAGTTTTGGGCAATACCTGGCAAATAGATGTGGGAGGGATCTTCCAAACCCTGGGAGTAGGTTCTGTAGTTATTGCTTTGGCACTTCAGAGTACTATCAGTAACTTAGTTTCTGGTTTGTTACTGCTATTTGCCAAACCTTTTAAAGAAGGGGATTGGATTGAAGTCAATGGCTCCAAAGGCCAGGTAATTGACATCAACTGGCGAGCAGTGACCATAACCAATTATTTTGGCTACAGAGAGATTCTCCCCAATGGCACGATCGCAAATGCGAAAATCACCCGTCATGATCCAATGGCTTGGGACTATATTGAAATGGGATTTTCCTATGATGATCCACCTCATCTTGTGATTCCCGCCTTAGAAAAAATTATTCAAGAGACAGACTCCATCTCCGATCCCTATGTAGGCGTAAAGTCCTATGATGACTCTTCTATTACCTATGAGGTATGGTTTATGGGCGCGATTGGGTTTAAGATTTGGCTGGGAAAAATGGAACTGCTCAAGCGAATTTATTACATGGCTCAGCGAGAAGGCTTTACCATTCCCTATCCTATTAATATGAATTATAAAATTGATATTCCTGAAGGATTACCAGCAAAGATTCCCCAGAAACCCGAGGACGACAATCCAGCAATATCTACTTATTTAAGATCTTTGCCTTATTTTGCGTTTTTCGAGCCAGCCATACTAGAAACCCTGGCCCAGAAAGTAGCTATCAAGCATTATGCCAAGGGAGAACTAATCATTAAAGTGGGAGAGCCGGATGAAGGACTATATATTGTACAAGAAGGCTTGGTGAAGCTTTTTGTCCTAGATATCCGAGGTGAAGAAAAAGAGATTGCTCAGATATCGGCAGGTAGCTTTTTTGGCGAGACTGCACTCTTGCCGGGAGAACTTTCCCCTTTGTCTGCTGTGGCGATGCAAGAAGTTCAAGTCCTAGTGATCGATCATAATTCAGCTCAAAACCTTATCGATCGTAGCCCAAGTTTTGCCCGAGAGATGAATAAGTTTATTGAGGATCGCAAAAGATCTGTGTTTTTTGCTCAAGGTATAGATCAGATCTCGCAACGGCAAACAATTGATAATGGCGATTTTAAGATGCCTTCTCTTCTTGGGAAAGTCATTAAGAAAGATATCTAATTATATTTAAATACTTCTATTATTAAATCTATTATGTTTTTCTTCCGACCTCAGCTTTTTCTTCTTTGCTTGCTTATTTTTTCAACCTCTGGCTGCCAAACTACGCGATCGCGAACTCAGCAATCAGGAAATGAAACCCTAGAAGATCCAGCCATTCAGTTTTCCCAGGATCTAACTTTTCTCGAACCTCCTTCCCAGCGACGCCTCACCGATCCCAGATTTAGAAATCAACAACCAACATCAGAACCAGATTCTCTGGAGTTACCCATTATTAAACCCTTAGAAGTTAAAGGCGATATTGAAATCTCCGGCAGTTCGGATATTAATCCCCTCAATGATCTAATCTATAAGCGATTTGTCAAAGAAGGTTATGCGGGAACCATGAGTGCCAACGGAATTTACTCGAATACGGCAATTAAACTTTTTTGCGAAGAAGCAAAGTTTGACATCATAACCGTATCTCGGCCCATGAATGAGAGCGAAATTGCCACCTGCCAAGCCAATAATCGTCAACCAATTGATTTTCTCATAGCAAAAGATGCTTTAGTTTTTGTAGTACACCGCCAAGATAACTTTGTTAAAAACCTCACCTTTCCCAGGTTAAGAGAAATTTTCCAGGCCGAGAACTGGTCGGATGTCAATTCCAACTGGCCCAATGAATCTATTGAAAGATTTCTGCTACTTCCTGGCAATTTTTTATTCGAGAGGTTTCCCAACGAATTCTCGTCGGAGGAAGAACCAATTATTAATTCGCTCAATACCAATTTTTACAAATTTTATCAACCTCTCAGCCAAGATTTGAGTGCAACTCGCTATGGGGTCGGATATATCAGCTATCCTTATTATCAGTCTAATTCTAAATCTTTAAGGGCTGTTCCCGTTGAAGGTCATCTTGCCAATGTTAAAACAGTTCAGAATGGAGACTATCCTTTTGTTCAGAACATATTTCTCTATGCTGATTTAAATCAACTACCGCAAAAACCTCAAGTTAGTGCTTTCATTAACTTTTATCTAACCCATCTTGACCAAGAGATTGATAAAGTCGGTTATTTACCTTTGAGTGAACAAGAGTTAGACAACTCAAAAGTTAATTGGTTAAAAGCGATGGGAATTGAGAATTGAAATATGCTTTCTTGCAACTGGTCAATAGATAAATTACCTGGCATAAGTCTTAAAGAACAAGATTTATTGATGATGCATGGTATTACGACAACTCAAATATTACTTAGTAAAGCGGCAACTCCCCAAGCAAAAAACAGCTTAGCTTCTCAGATAAAAGTTCCAGTTAAATATATAAACAAATGGTCAGCACTGGCAGATTTAGCGCGAATTCCTAGTGTTGGTTGTCAATATTGTGGTGTGATTTTACATTGTGGAATTGCCTCTGTTGCTCAATTAGCCCAAACTCCCTTGCAAAAACTATATTCTAGAGTCAGCCGTTTGTATGTGGCCAATACACGACAAAGAGAATTGACCCCTTCCGTTTCTGTAGTTCGACAATGGCTGAGGGAAGCTCGACTCCTAAGCTAAGGATTCAAGGAACTATAATCTTCTATTGTATTCTGTTGTTTTCACTACTCTGTAAACGATAGACTTTAGTTACTTTAGATAGTTGCTTCGTCAGAAGCTATAATTCTCTTTGCTGATTTACAACGTAAGATAGCGTTATCCATTCAAATTAAACAACTATGGCAGGAAATCAATCCCCAGATAATCAACCCAACAAATCCAACCTCGAAGAAATTCGCGCTACTAGAATCGAAAAAATTGGACAAATTAAGGAATTGGGATTGAATCCTTATGCTTATAAATGGGCAATAAGTCACCATGCTCAAGAATTACAAGAAAAATATCTAGATTTGGCTAGTGGAGAGGAAGCAGCCGAAGATATCGTCTCCATTGCGGGAAGAATTATCGCCAGACGAGTATTTGGCAAACTAGCCTTTTTTGAACTGCAAGATGAAACAGGTAAAATTCAGCTCTATTTGGAGAAGAAAAAAATCAATCAGCAGATGTCTGATGTCGTGGGAGCCTTTAATCATCTCAAGAAATTGAGTGACACCGGAGATATTCTGGGGGTCAAAGGTTCTCTCAAAAGAACAGAAAAAGGAGAACTTTCTATTTATGTGAGCGAATATGCCATCCTGACCAAATCATTACTCCCTTTGCCGGATAAATGGCATGGCCTAACTGATACAGAAAAACGTTATCGTCAAAGATATGTGGATTTAATTGTTAATCCTCAAGTTAGACAGACTTTCCGTTATCGGGCTCAAATCACAGCGGGCATTCGTCGTTATTTAGAAACCAGAGATTTTTTGGAAATAGAAACTCCTGTTTTACAAGGAGAAGCTGGTGGTGCAGAGGCTCGACCCTTTGTCACTTATCATAATACTTTGGAGATGGATTTATATCTGCGAATTGCCACCGAATTACATCTTAAAAGATTAATTGTTGGCGGTTTTGAAAAAGTATTTGAACTGGGAAGGATCTTTCGCAATGAAGGTATTTCCACCCGTCACAATCCTGAATTTACCTCTATTGAAGTTTACCAAGCCTATGCCGATTACGAGGATATGATGGCATTAACGGAAAATCTCATTAGTACGGTTGCCCAAGAAGTTGTGGGTCAGACCAAAGTTAATTATCAAGGAACCGAAATTGATTTAACCCCTCCTTGGCGCAGGGTAACGATGCATGAGATTGTGGAAGAGACGACAGGAGTAGATTTTGCTCAATTTGATGATTTTGAGTCGGCAAAAGTCGCCGCACAAGAGGCCGGAATTGAAGTACCAGGAGATTGCGTAACCATTGGCAAACTGCTCAACGAAGCTTTTGAGCAAAAAGTGGAAGAAAATTTGATTCAACCTACCTTTATTATTGATTATCCCCTAGAAATTTCTCCTCTGGCGAAACCTCATCGCAGTAAACCTGGATTGGTAGAACGTTTTGAATTGTTTATTGTAGGTCGAGAAACTGCCAATAGCTTTTCTGAGTTGACCGATCCTCTTGATCAAAGAGCTAGACTGGAAGCTCAGGCAGCAAAAAAAGCGGCGGGAGATGTCGAAGCAAATGATGTCGATGAGGATTTCTTGACTGCCCTAGAATATGGCATGCCTCCGACTGGCGGATTAGGAATTGGTATCGATCGCCTTGTGATGTTGTTAACAGATTCTCCTAGTATTCGTGATGTAATTGCCTTTCCCTTACTAAAAAGTCAGACTATTGCGATTAAATCCTTTGACTATGATAGTCAAAAACAAATACTCAAAATCGAGTTTAAAAACGACAGCATATATCAATATATTGATGTGCCAAAATCTGTTTTTGAAGAATTAAAAATAGCGAGCTCGGCCAGCAAATATTTTAATAACCACATTCGGGACAAATTCAGCTGTGATTTAATTACTAATGAATAAATTAGTATTTTCTAATGGAGGTAGTTCTAAATCTACCCCTTTAGCCCTAATTAATTTCTCCCAATCTTCTGCTATTTGTGGATTTTCGGGGGAGGTTAAATAGGAATTTAGCAAACTGTCGATCGCATCAAACCAAAGCTTCTTATGAGCATAAAATATATGGGTTGTTTGCGCCGAGGCTTGTTCCGTAACGGGAGAACCAACATCATTAGTCTCGTCATGAGACTCCAGTGAGAGTCTCTCCAAATCGGTAGATGTTGCAATCAAACCCTCTTGCTTTGGCAAACCCGACTCCAGACTAGCCCAAGACTGCTTCGGTGCTATTTTATCGATCCATCCTTGAACAAATAAAGGAGCCGTCCGATCATCGTCTTGGCAATAAACTTTAAGATACCAACGGTAAGATTTATTGGTTTCTAATGCCGGCTCTGTCTCCGGCAGACCAGCACGTAAGTAACCAGGAACAGTTTGCGGTTGCCAAACTTGCCGAGAAATATCGTTGCGCTCAGCATCTTGAATGACAAATTCAATTTTACTAATATCTTGTGTCCCGTAAGGAACGTAAAACCAAAGTTGAGGATGAGTTGCGATGGTTCTACCATAGTTGGAGCTAGGAACTAAAGCTGTCAACGGCAGAGCTACATCGGAGCATGGTTGACGAGGACGATTATCCCCTGCTGTCTGCTGACCAGAGCGACCCGTATCGGAGAAATCTAGTGGTTCTTCTTCTGTTTCGGTGGCCGTATTTTTCTGAGGATGAAAGTGATTATGGGTCGTCAAAGATACCTCGCCCAAAACACCATGTTCTTCCGAGACATGAGGGACGCCCTCAGCCAATGAGCTAGGAGCTCCTAAGATCAACGTTGCTATTACTAAAGAACTATTTAGACAGAAGGAACGCCTCAAACCGATGGTCTTTTCTTGATTCACAATTCTCTAACTCAACTATTTATTAGGCATAATTGCTTTATTAGTAGTACTTATATCATAATCGTAACAATTCAACCGTAATATAATCTTAAAAATCAATATTCCATAATACATTTTGTACCTTATTAAAGTACTAAATCATACCTAATGATTTGAGTTGACTTTTTCATAACCCTTTTTAAAAGCAAACCGAACTAGTTGAGTGCGATTTTCCAGGTCCAGTTTATTTAAAATGCTACTGAGATGGGTTTGTACAGTTCGAGGGCTAATAAATAGGCGATCGCTTATTTGCTTATTGGTAAAACCTTGAATTACTTCCCAGAAAACCCTCTCTTCTGCTGGTGTTAACGGTAGCGGTTCTGGCGTTGCGATCGCATCTGCTTGGTTTTGACTTACTGATTTGGCCTGGTCTGCAATGTCTGAGTTACTACTCGTCGAATTGGCAACCTGACTCATAAGATTAACTATTTCGGCGTGAATACGACGTGTTCTTTCGATCGCAGACTCAATTTTGGCGATTAGTTCTTTGATCTCAAAGGGTTTAGTTATATAATCATCCGCACCAATGGAATGCCCTTGAATTCGATCTTCGAGATCACTTCTGGCAGAAAGAAAGATAAAGGGAATTAATTGCCCTGAGGGTTGCGATCGCAAAATGCGACAAAATTCAAATCCATCCATCTCTGGCATCGACACATCAGAAACAATCAAATCAGGAGTGTTCTCCGCAAAAGACTTGAGAGCTTCAGTTCCTGATGCCACTATTTTTACTTGGTACCCCTTCTGCTCCAGACTATGCTTCAGCAACGAGCGTAAGCTTTCATCGTCATCGACAATTAAAATCTTTTTCATCTTTTGGTTAACCTAGAGAAGACTTAATAAGTAAACTAGCAGGAATAATTGTTTTGTACGTTCTTTTTGTAAAGTTTTGTCTAGTTTTGCATAAAATGCGACTTTTCGGTTAGTAGCTTATATATAAGCTTAATTTTGCTGGATAAAAATCAGTAAAACAAAAACCTCGAAGAGGGTTCAAACTCAACGAGGTTTAGCTGAAATTCCACAGATCATTCGGAAAAAATGCGTATTGACTACCTATTTACGAAGCAGTTTTTTCTACCGAAAAATTCTGTTTTGGTTTGTACAAAACATTGGTAATTGGTTGGTCATAGACCGACGCCTTGGCCAAAGTTTTGGGCTGTTCGTATAGTTGCTGAGCTCTACCACCATATCCGAACATTTCCTTCGTATCCGGTTTTTTAGGGGACTGATAAAAGCTATATTTTTCTGTTTTATAAGTTGTTTGATACAGCGTATTCTTAATTCCATTAATTTCCGTCAAGCTAGGTTGCTTAATTCCCTGAGCCAAACGATAACAATAGTCATCAAAAGGCTGCTCTTGTTTTAACCAGGGCTGAGGCTTCGCCTCGGGAATTCCATATTGTACTAATGGAAAGGGTTGTGGCTGTATCTCGTTGGGGTTCTGATACGCTAGCTGCGGATTTTCGCCGGCGAAAGTCAAATTCTGCCGCCAGTTTTTGAACAGGCTGCTAATCTCAAAGCCCATCGCCCGCTGAAAATGCCATAGGCCACCTTGCAAAAAGAAAAATGCCAAGTAAAAATGGGCATTAGCCAACCAAACACGACTAGTATAACCATTTGTCAGAGTTGCTTGAGCTTCAAAATACTGGGGCAAAAATGCTGATTTCAACTCCAAAGCTGGGCCATAAAATTTCTCTGGATAAGATACAGTATCAAACCCACAGTAATAAGATGCGGCGAATCCCGCTATCGCAATGCCAAACAAGGAATAGGACAAGATGCCATCTCCGGAAAAGACAAAGACCCGCTCAACCCATTTAAAAGGAGGTACCAGGATGTGCCAAGCACCGCCTGCGATTAGCAACACAGCGACATAAATATGTCCGCCTACAAGATCTTCTAAGCTGTTGACATCAAACAAATGGGTTTTATAGTCCCAAATAATTCCTGGATTAAGAGTTGGAGAGCTGACTAGCCGTACCTCATCTATACTGGAATCATAAAGACCGCCAAAGAATTGGGCCTTGATAACGAATAACAATGCACCCAAGCCCAAAATGCTTAGGTGATGCCCTAAGATAAAGCCTAATTTTCGAGCATCTTGCCATTCAAAATGGAATTTCGCGGCGTTTCCCGAAGCCATCCCTAGGCTAGATGGCAGTCGGCCACGGTGAAACAAGGCTCCCGCTGCCAATACCCCAGCTGCAACAATATGAATTACACCAATAGCAAACCAGGAGTAAGTATCAACAATGGCTCCTCCTGAACCGACACCCCAGCCTTCAGTTGCTAGATGGGGCAATAAAATTAGTCCTTGACTGTATAGCGGCTCATCAGGAGCATAGACAGATAACTCAAATAAAGTGAATGCTCCAGCCCACAACATAATCAGGGCAGCCTGAGCAACATGAGCCACGATAAACGTGTTAGATAAGTCAATAAATCGGGCATTTCCCGACCACCAGGGATATTGCTCCTGGGTTTTATTAGAAGCGTACATAGTAATATGTTGACTACAGAAGAGCGATTATTAAACTAAGCCCATCTCAATAATTCAATCAGTCATCAGCAATCAGCAGTCACCAGCCAGAGAGAAACTAACTGTTAACCATTAACTGTTGGCTGCTAACTGTTCACTGTTCACTTATATCGATAGGCTTTGGTGAAAAGTTCTAGAGTCTAGCCCAGACCAGCAATGATATGGTCTAAATAGACATCCATTTCTTGCCCAGCTTCAGCACCAACTCTTTGAGTTACGACTTCCTTCATAGCTTGCACTGCTTGAATAGTGGGTTCAATGGGAACGCCAAGTGATAAATAAGTATCTTTTAAGCCATTAAGCACTCGCTCATCCAAGATGGAAGGATCGTCGGCCAGCATGGCATAAACTGCATAACGCAAAAAGTAGGTTAAATCTCTTAGACAAGCTGCATAGCGTCTTGTGGGGTACATATTGCCGCCAGGGAGGGTGATATCTCCGTACAACAGACTTTTCGCCACTGATTCAGTGATAATGCTGGCAGCAGCTGAGCCGATCTGATCGGCCGCTTTAACGCGCAAAGAACCGCTCTGAAAATATTTCTTAAGTTGGTCTAGTTCCTGTCCCTCAAGATATTGACCTTTTTCATCAGCAGGGTTGATTAGAGAAGTTATAGTGTCTTGCATGGCTATTGCTAAATTTAATATAGAGTACAGTTTAGGCCAGGACAAAGTCCTGAGAAGTTAAAAAGTAACAGAGCTTAAAAAGCACGGATCAGCTCGTCAAAATAAGGAGCAGCTAAGGCCGCTTCCTCAGAATTTAACAAGCCCGTAGCAACTGACTTGATGCAGCGCATGGCTATTTTTAGATTGGCGAGGGGAACTTGTAGGGAGACATACATATCACGCATCCCATCTAGACCAATATCCTCTAGCGGCTTAGAGTTACCTGCCAAAACACAATAGCTGACTAGGCGAATGTACCATCCTTGATCTCGTTGACAAAGGGCTGTCTTTGTGGCATCGCCTTTATTACTAGGTGTATTGGAACACTGAGCCCAAAACTGTTTGCTACCTTCCTCAACAATTTTCTGTTGGTTTTCCGACAGTTTTTGAGCGGTGCTGATTCTTACACTACTGTTATTAAAAAAATCTTGGAGTTGAGTGATCTCAGCAGTGCTGGGAAACCTATCAGAACGATCCGATTGAGCAATCACTTTAGCCACAATACTCATTGCAAAAATCTCCTGTAATTTGATGTTATTTTTTGCTCCACAAAACCTCCATCTGGAGTTAAGACTCCAAATAGATAATTCGCGAAAAGTCAGTCTTTCATCTGCCAAAGAACAGAAGAATTACATTATCTTTGATATGGAAAATATTGAATATTCTTTGTAGGAAATATTAAACCATAGATAATGTTCTATCCTTGATATTCTCTTTTTTAGATGGGCATTTATTATTTAAGTATTTCCAATCTCAGACTATCATGACTTAAGGTTCAGTTAACATAAGTTAATGATTTTTTTTGAGGCCAAATAAAAGCACAAAAATCAAAAATTAACGGAAATCTAGCTTGTTTTCTCGAATATAAAATCAGTTCTACATAACAATTTTAATCAGCAATGATTTTGTGCAATCTTGTAACCCAAACTATATAAAATCAAAAATTCATAGAAATTCAGTTAATTTTTCCATATTTTCTTAAATTAGAACAAATGCTATTTAACAATTTCAATCAGCAATTACTTCGTGCAATCCTGTACAAAAAAAGGCGATCACATTAAAAATAAATTGCACGATTTAGCAGTTTATAGTCTATTTAAGACTTGTGTTGAGTTTCCAAGTCAGAAGAGTCATATTTTGATTTAAATCGGAGGATATTTTAGATATAAAGAATTTTTATGTCTATCATTGCTGAATTTGTCTTTTTTCAGGATTTACCTAATACCTAACACCCAATACCTAAAACCTTCTTCACATTTACCCAACACCTAAAATAGACCTCTTGCAAAAATACGAATTTTCGTCGTTTCAGCGATTATGCAAAATCGCTATGTACATTCTGCTCAGGGGTTTATAGAAATACGCTCAATTAATTATGCAAGAGGTCTAATCTAATACCTGAAACCTTTAGTTGTGGATTGAGATTGTTCAGTACGAGCTTTACCGTAAAATGGGACAGACTAGTCTAGTTACTGGTTATTAGTTACCGAAGGGGATTAAGACGATTCTCGATGGTTCAAAAACCCAGGTGATATAATCCCTAATCATCAATTATCAACTATCAATTATTAATTTTTCATGATTTCTAGCTCGAATAAATCTTTTGCTTTGCAGAGTAAAACTATTAATCCCATTGCTGCTAGCGCCATTTATGGTATCGCGACCTATGAGGATAAACTTTGGGCGATAGATTCTCGCAATGGTTATTTACTAGAAATCGATCCGATTACGCACAACAGTGTGATCTTAAACTCCCACAATACGGGAGATTTTATTGGAGTGACAGGAATTGCGGTCAGCTCTGCTGACACTGGCATGGTCGCGGACAATACGCTCTGGTTTACCAATAACGAGAATGTTTATTATTGCTCTCTAGAAGATGGCAGTTTCACACCGCAACTATTTACACGTCTAGCCTATCCTGCTGATGGCATTGCAGTTTGGAATTCCACTGTTTATATTACTTGTCAGAAAACAGGGGAAATTTTAATTTATAATCGCAAGACCAAAGATAAAATTACTCATTTTTACGCTCCAGGAATTGGGATTGAGAATATTGCAGTCCAGGAAGAAACCATTTGGCTCACAGATACTCTAGAACAAACTGTCTATTGTCTGGATAGAGCGACGGGAGAAGTGATTTTTAATGTCTTAACCCCCTTCGAATATCCCACAGGTTTGACTTTTCATCTTGATCGTGAAACTAACCAAGAAACCCTCTATGTTTCCTACGCCGATCAAGAAGTATATATTCGGGATAATCCTAATGCTAATCCCAATCATGAATTGCAATATCGCGATCGCACTTTTATTCATCCTCTTTATTTCAAATATTATCGAGATAAAAACTTCGCCCTCTCCAATGGCTATCTAGTAGAAATGTCCTATGCTGAAGAAATTGCCCCTCTTGATCCGGTTGAACTCAAAGATCTTGAATGGCGCATTGCGCTGCCAGCAGAAACCGATCGCCAGAAAATTAAGGAAGTAACAGCAATTGGCTTGCCTTTTACTGAAGAAATTGAAAATGGGCAAAGAATCGCTGTGTTTAAGTTCGATCATTTCAAATCAACCGAACGTTACATTTTTGGCTGGAAGGCGATTGTCGAGGTTTGGAGTATCAAATATCAGCTCAACCCTGAACATTGTGAGAAGCTTCCCGAAATAAGCGCTGATTTCCCGGAACAATATCTGATTGATAATGATAACTTGGCAATGAATACAGAGATTATTCAGCAAGCTGCCCGAGATGCGATCGCCAGAGAAACCAACATCCTCAGAAAAATCTACAGCATTCGCAACTATGTCTACGATAAACTCAGCTACGGCATTAAACCCCATATTGATACTCCCGATATTGTGATTAAACGGGGAGTTGGCTCCTGTGGTGAATATTTAGGACTCTTACTCGCATTATGCCGTCTGAATAAAATTCCCTGTCGCACCGTAGGACGCTATAAATGCCCCCATGACTCCCATCAACGCGGAGTGCCGCTTGCTCCTGACTTTAATCATGTTTGGATGGAGTTTTATCTACCTGGAATTGGTTGGTTACCCATGGAGTCTAATCCTGATGATATTTTTGAAGGCGGCCCCTATCCCACAAGATTTTTTATGGGTTTATCTTGGTACCATGCAGAGATGGGCAAGGGTGTCACTTTTGAGAGATTAGTCAGTGAAGGAAAACCTGTTGATAAAGAAACTGCCGCCCTGGGAGAATTGGCGGTTAATCATGTGCGTTTTGTGATTCTTGATGAGTTGAAACCAGAGTAAACAAAAAGCCGTTCTGCTTATCGCCTCAATTCCAATCCTAACAGTCCGCTTACAGACTACGGTGTTCGTGTGGTCTGTAGTGACAGACAATTAGCACGATCGCATATCTCGTAGGTTGGGTAGCGCGTTGGAATCTTTAGAATTAAACAGAAAGCTCTAGTTTAATGATTCCCCGTCCCAACTTTTCAACCAACTCCGATCTACTAGAACATCCATGTTGCTTTGCCAACTGAGAGAAACCGACCCAGCCTTCTTCTGTCACCGTAACAGATCTAGTTTTCTTACTACTGTCATACTGCGTAGGTCTGCCACCATTGTAAGTAAGATTGTCTAAAGAGTTAGGGTGTCTTCCTCTGCCATCATGTTTTTGCGATTTAATTTTGGCTTTGCTTTTCGATTCCAACTTTTTTAACTCTGTTACAAATACATTTTATTAAGTAAAGTTAGCCACTACCTTTTTCTCACTATACATGCGTATAATATTTAGTGTCTTAACTTTTAAGGGCGATCGCCACTGAGAATTCTTGGCGGAATCTTTGCGCTCGCCTGTAATCACCTAATGGAATAGGAAATATGCTATCCAATATAACATCAAATTCTCCCAAAGAGACTGCACTCCAACCAGGACAAAAAGTTTACCTCTATGGCGATCGCCGTTATGCAGGAATATTAATCAGGCCATTAGAGAGAATCCAATCATTATTGTTTTTGCTGTTTCAAAGCTTGCTTGATTAGATATTGTATTTGTGCACTTACAGGTCTACACTCTGCTTCACAATACTGCTTAAATTCTTCCAGTAATTTTTCTGGAATCGTAATATTAATTCGGATCATTTTATCTTGTTTAGCTGACATTGCAGAGATATAAACCAATACTTCTCTATATAGTGTCTCCTAAATAGAGTCTCAGTTGTCAAAATTCACATTCAGTGTGTTTCTATGCTTACTTAGTGTGATAAGCTACCAATAAAATAAGAACGATCGCCAGACTTCCAATCAACGCGATCGCTCTTACCCAATAATCGCGGAAAACCGCGATCAACATGAATATAAAACAAAATGTTCTTCATGAACAACCTGAATTACAAAGACTCAACCCAGGACAAAAAGTTTACCTATATGGCGATCGCCGTTATGCAGGTAAATTAATCAGACCATTAGAGAGAACTTATCCGCAAAAATGGACAGTACAACTTGAGCTTGGTGGTTACGTCGCAGCTAATGCCGCAGAGATTTTTCCTCTAGAATCACCGCCAATAGAACTCAATGAACGAGAAATTCCCTTCAGCGAAGAACCAGAAATAGAAAAGATTTCTCAACTAGAACAAAAAAGATGAATTTATCTTGAGCGAAATCTTTCCTTCAGAAAAACTGATTGCTGTAGATTTAAAATTAAGCAACGTTCCTTTCGTCTAGATGGTTTATTCACAACAAGAGAAGAATATAGCGATTTACCACTTTACTTCGTAGAAGTACAGTTTTATCAAGAAACAGACTTTTATGACCGTTTGTTTCCCAGTATCTTTCTTTTCTTCAGTCAATATAAACCAATAAATCCCGAATGGTTTGCCATTGTTATCTTCGATCGCAAAAGCAATGATGTAGCTATTCCGACTAGATACCAAGAAATAGCTCAACTTAGACTACAGAGAATATATCTCGACGAGATCTCACAACAAGAGCAATTCGATATTGGAATCGGTATACTAAAATTAGTAGTAGAAACAGAAGACAAAGCAGGAGAATTAGCCAGAAATTTAATAGAAAGAACGAAACAAGAAGTTAAAAATAATGTCAATCAAAAACAATTACGAGAATTAATTGAAACAATCATTATTTATAAATTTCCAAAATTAAGTTATGAGGAGATAGAAAACATGTTAAATCTACAAGAAATCAAAGAAACTAGAGTTTATCAAGATGCTAAGGCAGAAGGAATTCAAAAAGGGAAACGAGAAGGAATTGAAGAAGGAATGTTACGACAAAAACTAGCGATGATTCCTCTATTACAAGGATTGGGATTAACTATTGAACAAATTGCCCAAAGATTAGAGATTTCAGAAAAGTTAGTTCGAGAAAGTATTAAATAGATTGCGGCTACTTAAGTGGAAAAGAAAGTATTAGTAATCGGCGGTTGTGGCAGAATTGGTGGTTGTGTTGCTCAAGATATTCTGACTCATACTAATAGTAAGGTAATTGTTACCAGCAGAAAGCCGCAAACTGTGGTGGCTTCTCCCTTAAAATTTCTCGCTTTAGATTTAGCAGATACAGAAGCATTAAAAAAAGCCATATCCTCTGTAGATTTAGTAGTCCATTGTGCAGGCCCCTTCCACTATAGAGAAGGCAAAGTTTTAGCAACTTGTATCGAATTAGGAGTAGATTATCTAGACGTTAGTGATCATCGTTCCCTCTATAAAAAAGTCATTCCTTGGCAAGAGAAGGCAAAAGCATCAGGAATCACAGCCATCTTAAACACGGGAGTTTTTCCTGGCATTTCCAATAGCATGGTCAAGCAAGGTATTGAGCAGTTTGAGCAGCCGCAAAAAATTAAGTTAAATTATGTAGTTGCAGGTTCTGGCGGTGCGGGGGTGACCGTGATGAGAACTACTTTTCTGGGGTTAACCTCCAGCTTTGATGTTTGGTTGGATGGACAATGGCAAGCAAAAAAACCCTATAGCGAAAGAGAAATTGTTGACTTTCCTGAACCCTATGGCAAAACGGGAGTCTACTGGTTTGATGTGGCTGAAACCTATACTTTTGCCGAGTCTTTTGATGTGGAAAGCGTAATCACTAAATTTGGCTCTGTTCCCGATCTTTACAATCATCTTACTTGGATCACTGCTAATATTTTTCCGAGAGCTTTAATGAAAAGTAACTTCGGCATCGAATTTCTGTCACAAGTTAGTTATTGGATGACAACTGTGACAGATAAATTCAGCGGCGTTGGCATCGCGATGCGGGCAGAAATAACCGGAACCATCGCCGGCAAAGAAACCAGATATTGTTCAACAATGGTTCATGAGGATACCGCGATCGCAGCTGGAGCAGGAACAGGAACTATTGCACAACTAATCTTAGAAGGAAATTTAAGTAAGCCTGGCATTTATCCTGTTGAGCGAGCCTTGCCAACAGAATTATTTTTAGCAGGAATGAAAAAGAGAAACATAGAAATCCTTGAACATTAAACATTTAAGTAATAATAATTAAAACGAAGGCAGAAGAATGAAGGCAGAAGGCAGAAGGCAGAAGGTAACTGGCATAGTGGTGAGTCTAATTCTCCCACTATGCCCTGTTCCACTTAAAGAAGTGGAGGAATTCAACCTAAACGAATAAATTAGAAGTAGTTTTATCCTTCTGCCCTCTCTCTTGGTGAGCGTTCCCTTGCGCCTGACGGCGGCGCGGGGTCTCACCGCTGCCCTCTGCCCTCTGCCATCTGCCCTCTGCCTTCAAGGGCGAAGCCCCGTTAAAAGTGAGTGATTCTAATC
>NZ_ALVZ01000229.1 GCF_000332055.1 Xenococcus sp. PCC 7305
GGCGTTGCTGATTTAAAACATGAAAGAATTTTGGACTAATCTTCTTTGCTTCTTTCTTTGCGTCTTTGCGCCTTTGCGCGAAACGAATTCATATCTGGATTCAGCAACGCCAAAATTGAAAATTAAAAATTACTTGTCCTCGAATGGGGAAAAATTAAAAATTGACGAGCGACTCTGTAATCCACTAAGGAACGCGCGAGTTTAAAAATTGAAAATGTATAGAAAACCCATAAAAGAGAAAAGATTTAAACAAATGCTATTCAAGTTTATGACCTTCGCTCTCGTTATTTATTTATTTTTAGTGGTAGTCTTATTTTTTGTTCAAAGAAAACTATTATATTTTCCTAGCAATAATTTACCTACTAAAGAATTCTTACAAGCAGAAGGTTTAGAATATTGGAACTTAAATGAAAATAGCTATAGTGGTTTAATCTCTAAAGAGCCGAAACATAATGTCCAAGGAACAATTATAGTTTTTCACGGCAACGCTAGTTTAGCCCATCACCTTGATGAATATACTCGTGCTTTAGTGCCTAGAGGTTATCGCATTTTATTGGCAGAATATCCAGGATATGCAGGAAAAAAAGGTCAACCCAGTGAGACGGCGATTGTTACCGATGCCAGAGAAATAGTAAATCGTATTGCCCAAGAATATGGAACGCCAATTTATCTTTGGGGAGAATCATTAGGTAGTGGGGTTGTAGCAGCTACAGTTGCTGAGCCTAGCTTACCAGTAGCAGGAATTGTCTTAATAAATCCTTGGGATTCTTTGGGGAATTTAGCTCAAAATATTTATTGGGCCTTTCCTGTTAAAGTGATTTTGTTGGATAGATTTGAGAGTATTAATAATTTAAAATCATTTAAGGGTAAAGTGGCAATTTTAATCTCAGAGCAAGATCAAGTAATACCGCCAAAGTTTGGCTTGAATTTATACAATTCGGTAAAAAACGAGAAAAAATTGTGGATATTTGAGGGTTCTGGACACAATGACTTTCCCAATAATTATCAAGAATCTTGGTGGCAAGAAGTTATTGATTTTATCAGTCAATAAATTGGAAATTAAGGAACAGAATCTGATATTTAATTTTTTTGTTTTAAAATAAGAATGATAGATTGCATCAAAGTTTATGATGAACCAAGTAACAACCGAAAAAGTCCGCTGGACAACCTCCGATATTGAATTGCTCTCGCAAGATGAGGGCAAGCGTTACGAAATTATTGATGGAGAGTTATTTGTGACTAGATCGCCCCATTGGAATCATCAACGCACTATTGATAATATCTGTTTGGAATTGAATTTATGGTCGCGAACTAGTGGTTTAGGAGAAGCAAGAAGCACTCCTGGGATTATTTTTTCTGATGTAGATAATGTTGAACCTGATGTAGTCTGGATTAGTAAGGAGAAATTAATTACATTCCTAGATGATTCTGGACATTTAACAGGGGCCCCAGAGTTGGTCATTGAGGTTCTCTCTCCAGGCAAATTGAATGAAAGAAGGGATAAAGAAGCGAAACTCAAATTATATTCTTCTCAGGGAGTTCAAGAATATTGGATTGTTAGTTGGCAATTGAAGACAGTAGAAGTTTATCGACGGGAGAATTTGCAGTTGAAATTGATAGCTACTTTATTCAATAACGATCAATTAACATCTGCTCTACTGCCAAATTTTGAGTGTGAGATAACTAGATTTTTTATTTAGCGTTTCTCAAAACCATTGAGCAATACCTGCCTTTTCCCAGACTACTGATCCAAAATCCATTCTGAACTTCTTGACCCCAAATCGAGAGGAATACTCACAGCTTTTCCTAAGCGTGGTTTTTCGCGAGTTTCACTAATAAAAGTCATAAATTGCCCTTCAACTCCCCAAGCATTAAGATAATTCGCCACAGCTTCCAAATGCTCCATATATTCTGACTCAGAAAGCGGAAAAGAAGCCTGTTCGAGAAATCGCCACATTACTTGAAGATAAATCTTCCCTTTCACTTTGCGTAGTTGCAAATCAAAGGAATAACCCCATTTTTGTCGTAATATTTCTCTTAATTCTGTTGCCGTCATATTTATTTCCCATTTTTCAAGGGATCAGTACTCAAACTCTGCAATAATTTAATACGGATAGTTGTTAATCTTTTTAAAGACAAGTAACTTTATAATTCTATAGATCGACCTCTATCTTCCTCGTTAGGTAGCTAGATACCGTTCTCCAGAATCATGATTTAAGAAAGTCTTTGTCGAGATTCTAGTTTACAAAAGTATACAATTGATGTTTAGTTATGGCTCAAATTTCAGGCTCATCTGATGTTCCCGATCTGGGGCGCAGACAATTTATGAATTTGCTCACCTTTGGCTCTATTACAGGAGTAGCATTGGGAGCTTTATATCCCGTAGTAAAATACTTTATTCCTCCTTCTAGTGGTGGCGAAGGCGGTGGAATCACAGCACAAGATGCCTTGGGCAACGACATCATTGTCAGTGAATATCTTGTGGATCATCCACCAGGCGATCGCACTTTAGCTCAAGGATTGAAAGGCGATCCTACCTATGTTGTGATCGAAGATGATGGCTCAATTCGCAACTATGGGATTAATGCAGTTTGTACTCACCTAGGTTGTGTGGTTCCTTGGAATTCTGGGGAAAACAAATTCATGTGTCCTTGTCATGGTTCTCAATATGACGAGACAGGAAAAAAAGTTAGGGGACCAGCACCTTTATCCTTAGCCTTAGCCCATGCGGAAGTGAGCGAAGATGACAAAATAATCTTTACTCCTTGGACAGAAACTGACTTCCGTACTGGAGATGATCCTTGGTGGTAAGAGTAGATCTTACAAATGCCATTCGCAATACATATATAATTTGGAAATTGTTAATAAAAGAGATGAGAACACCTACACCATTAGCAGTAGGACGCTTTGCCAGAAAAATACTCACTAGAACAGTGATTTTGGCGATCGCAACCGTTGCTATATTTTTGACCAGCGATCTAGCTGTACCCCAAGCGGCAAACGCTTATCCTTTCTGGGCGCAAGCAACTGCGCCAGAGACCCCTAGGGAAGCCACAGGACGTATTGTTTGTGCGAATTGTCACCTAGCGGAAAAACCCACAGAAATTGAAATCCCTCAAGCGGTACTACCCGATACTGTATTTGAAGCGGTAGTAAAAATTCCTTACGATTTAGACACTCAACAGATTATTGCCGATGGTTCTAGAGGTGGTCTTAATGTTGGTGCGGTATTAATGTTGCCCGACGGCTTCCAAATCGCTCCTGAAGATCGCATTCCTGAAGAGATGAAGGAAAAAATTGAGGGTTTATACTTCCAGGAATATGTATATGGTGAACCAAATGTCGTGATTATCGGTCCCTTACCTGGGGATCAAAATCAAGAAATCGTGTTCCCGATTTTATCTCCCGATCCTAGTACTGATAGCAATATTAACTTCGGTAAATATCAAGTTCACGTTGGTGCTAATCGCGGACGCGGGCAGATTTATCCTTCAGGTATTAATAGCAACAATAACCCTGTCCCTGCTGATGCTAGTGGAGTTATTGCAGCGATTGATACTTCTGAGACAGGAGACTATGAAATCTCTATTGACACTGGGGAGGAAACTGTAGTGCAAACTATTCCTGCAACCTATGAGTTAATAGTTAGTGCTGGACAAGAAGTCGCAGCTGCTGATGAGTTGACTACTAATCCTAATGTTGGTGGTTTCGGGCAAAAAGATGCTGAAGTTGTCTTACAAAGTCCTGCTCGAATTGGTGGAATGATTGCCTTTATTGGTGGCATTATGCTAGCTCAAATTCTTTTGGTAATTAAGAAGAAACAGGTCGAAGTTGTTCAAGCAGCAGAAATGGAATTTTAATTACAAAAGCTCTTAGCTCTAAGAACTACAGTATTTTTGATCATTGTCTTTTAAGCGGGTTTATCCCCGCTTTTTTTTATTAAGCAGTTACTTTTTGATCTGGAGAGCGTCAAATTTTCATTTCTGTAACAAAAGTAGAATTAATCCAAGTACCGTGTTGATCAAAATTTCGCATAATTCTTTGTCTTTTATTTGGTTGTAATAACCAACCTAGCTCTAAAACAAAGCCATGACCCGATTTTATTTCTAAAGGACAATTGCAAGAGCAGCCATCAGGCAAAAGTAAGATTTGTACAGATAAATTACTATTCTCAAACAACAGACGAGAGCCTAATAATTTAGCCGTAGAAGTTATTTTTCTATTGCCAAAGGAGAGTTGTTGTTCGATATGATTTTGATCTTTTTGCTTTATTTTAAGATGAGTTTTACTGATTTTTGGCTCACTAGAGTCGGGAAAAATAGTCATGGCTTCTCCTTGCCATTCGCCTAGTAAATCTTCTACTGTTAACTGCGGTCGTTCTGGAGTATTACTATCGGGCAACTTCTCTCTGATTAGAACAATGCGGTTTAAGTTAATAGAGTTATTGTA
Source organism: Xenococcus sp. PCC 7305 (assembly GCF_000332055.1). Classification (GTDB taxonomy): domain Bacteria; phylum Cyanobacteriota; class Cyanobacteriia; order Cyanobacteriales; family Xenococcaceae; genus Xenococcus. The sequence continues at coordinate 4,450 of NZ_ALVZ01000229.1, forward strand.
AATATTTACTGTTCGTAAACGGCGATCGCCTGCTATTAAACCAAATTCACTAACAAAATTACTATAGCCATTCCATTGAGTATTGCCTCGACAAAAACTACCGTTAGGAAAAAAGATTAAATCCCGACTCAAAGAAGTTGGCGCATAATCGACTTCGACCTTCGAAGCTGGCTGATCTTGAGGTAAGTAATTAACTATTTGATGAACAGTCTGATTATTGTGAGTAGCTTCAAAAGTAACAATAGTCGGAGTGTCTTTAAGTTCTATTCCCTTGGCATCAAGATGGGTAAAAGAACCTTGCCAAGTGCCAATATTGTTCAGAAAATAATCCCATTGAGAAGACATAATAAAATAATTATAATCACTGAGTTCTGAGGCTTTCTGCCAACTTATCGGCAATTCCAGCAATCCATTGTTCATCTTGCTTGGTATAACTTCGAGGTGCATTGGCTCCCAGGATTAAGACTCCTTTGGTGCCGATGGGTTGACAGATGATTCCCTGGGTATTTTCTGGTAAATAATCAAATTCTACTTTGCCCGGATAAAGCTTGAGACTAACTAGATAAATAGGCTTTTGCTGCTCTATAACCTTGCTGACAATAGCACCAGGATTTACTAGAAAATTTTTGCCCAAAATGCCGCGGCGCAGTAAAGTTTTGCCGTCATAGTAAACTACTAGCGATCGCGTTACCGTATTGCTTAGCAATAAATGGGAGGCCCAGGCCAACTCTGTTTTGATATTCTCTGGCAACTCTGGGGTCAACTCCAAACCAGGCTCGCCCACTAGAGCCACTGCTTCAGGAGTACGAGCTTGGATCTGTTGCCATAAAACTCCTACCAATAGCAATGTTGCACCTTCGATAATTCCCAAGGCATCGGAACGGGATTGGGAACTTGTTAGCTGAACAGTTAGCAAACGATTTATCATCAACAAACTGCCTGCTAAGCCCCCAACGGCGATCGGTAACAAACGAACTATTCGATTGGGATCTGAATTCGTCATGCAATTCGTCTCATCAATTCAATAGGACTATTCCTCACCTATTTCTAAAATACGTTGAAACAAATAACCTGTTCCCCTCGCAGTTAGGATTAATTCGGGATTACTTGGATCATCCTCCAATTTGGCGCGAAGACGGGAAATATGGACATCAACTACTCGGGTGTCAACATGACGTTCTGGAGTGTAACCCCAAACCTCTTGCAGAATTTCGGAACGAGAAAAAGGCTCCCCAGAACGACTAACTAGCAGTTCGAGCAAACTAAACTCCATTCCTGTCAATCGGATACGCTCATCACCTTTGTAGACTTGCCGTTTGTTGGTATCAATTTTAATCGAAGCAACATGAATTACTCCTGAACTGGGGATTCCTGGAGCTCCATTCTTATCTACTCGACGCAAGACAGAACGAATTCTCGCTTCTAATTCTTTGGGCGAGAAAGGTTTGACCACATAATCATCAGCTCCTAACTCCAAACCGGTAATGCGATCTGCAACGTCGCCTAATGCCGTTAACATAATGATGGGAATGTCGGATTCCTTTCGTAGTTCCTGACAAACGCCATAACCATCTAGTTTAGGCATCATAACGTCCAATACGACGAGATCCGGTTCGGCACCGCGAAAAGTTTCTAATGCTTCTTCGCCATCTGCTGCCGTGACGACATCATAACCAATCATTGAAAGACGAGTTTCTAAAATACGACGGATACTAGCTTCGTCGTCAACCACTAAAATCTTTTCTTTATGAATTTCCAATTAAGCTATGCTCCTAAATCTAAGTTAACTTACTAAACTTTACGTTAAATTTTCTTACCCTTTATATCTAGAATATATCTTTCACGCTATCTATTTATCTTGAGTCTCCTCTGATTATTGCCAAATTTGGGCATTTTTCAGATTTACTTTATTTTTGAGATATTTTCGGTTTCTTTAAGAGTTGTATCCATGAATTGAGTATAATTGAATATTTTTTTTGATTTTCTTAACATTTATTAAAAAAATAATATGGCGAAAGCAAAGCAAATATATGAATGTAATAATTGTGGAGCCGAGTACAATCAGTGGTTTGGCCTATGTAAACAATGCCAGGAATTTGGCACAATTTCGGAAGAGCCCATCGAAATTGAGACTGCGAGCAATGGGCGAGGGAGTTGGCAATCGGGCAAACGTTCTCGGAAACAGGACTCGGTTAGTGCCAAGCCCCGGGTGTCGTTAAAGTTTTCCGAAATTAACAATGATGTCCAAGCTCGTTTTCCCTCGGGTTACGGAGAGTTGGATCGGGTTTTGGGTGGTGGGATCGTTCCGGGCTCTCTAGTTCTGATTGGAGGTGATCCGGGCATTGGCAAATCGACTCTACTTTTACAGGTTGCCAATCAATTATCTATCAAATTACCCCGCATTCTTTATATTTCTGGGGAAGAATCGGGGCAACAAATTAAGTTAAGAGCTTCTCGGTTAGGTGTGGGTGGAGCCGAACTGCCCAATGCTATGGCCGAAAATAACAATAATAATGGCAAGCATATTGAAATCCGGAAGCCAGAAATTCCGAAAAATATCGAGAAAAATCTCTATGTGATGCCCGAAACTGATTTGGAGGAGATTTTACGGGAATTAGAATCTTTAAAGCCTCAAGTGGCAGTTATTGACAGTATCCAAACGATACATTTTGCCGCGCTGACTTCTTCTCCTGGCTCAGTTGCCCAAGTTAAAGAATGTACTTCGGCGTTGATGCAAGTTGGCAAACGGGAAAATATTACTTTGCTGATTGTCGGCCATGTGACCAAAGAAGGGGCGATCGCGGGGCCTCGGGTCTTAGAACATTTGGTTGATACCGTACTTTATTTTGAGGGCGATCGCTATGCCTCTCACCGTTTATTACGCTCTGTTAAGAATCGTTTCGGAGCAACCCATGAAATTGGCATTTTCGAAATGGCAGATAAGGGCTTAGTCGAAGTTGATAATCCTTCGGAGTTGTTTCTGGGCAACCGAGATGAATTTTCCCCTGGAACTTCCACCATTGTCGCTTGTGAGGGCACGCGGCCGATTGTGGTGGAGTTACAAGCCTTAGTCAGCCCGACTAGCTACCCATCACCTCGTCGTTCTACTACTGGGGTGGATTACAGTCGCTTGCAGCAAATTCTAGCGGTGCTAGAAAAAAGAGTGGGAATACCTCTTTCCAAACTCGACGCCTATGTAGCTTCGGCTGGGGGATTAGGAGTGGGCGAGCCCGCGGCTGATCTAGGAATTGCGATCGCGATCGTGGCTAGTTTCCGCGATCGCACTGTCGATCCTAGGACAGTCTTAATTGGCGAAGTCGGCTTGGGAGGACAAGTCAGATTAGTATCTCAAATGGAATTGCGTCTTAAAGAAGCAGCCAAGCTAGGATTTAAACGGGCGATCGTGCCGAGAGGTCAAACTTTACCCGATGATATTGGCTTAGAAGTTGTTTATATTTCCAAAGTGATTGATGCCATTATTGCTGCTATTCCCTCAGACCGAAAGGAGGAAGAGGGGGAAGGGATGAGGGATGAAGGATGAAGGATGAGGGATGAAGGATGAGCTATTTGCCATCTGCCCCCATTTATTACTTGCCGTTTACATTAAGCTGGGGCAGACTGTAGTTGGTCTTTTTCTGCTCCATAGTTATTGTTGATTTTTCAATTATGAAAAACAACCAATCAAAATTTAAACTTCTACAGTATTTTTCTCTGACTAGCCTGATCGCTTTTGTTCTTAGTCTGATTTTGTTTGGCAAGTTTTATCGAGATCAATCTTTAAAGCATTTTATCAGCTTGGGCGAAGAAACAAATGTTGCCTTAGCCAAATCTTTGACTAATTCGCTCTGGTTGGAATTGTCTCCCCTGCTTACCGACACAAAATCGCTGACCACTGCCCAATTACAGAATCATCCTCAAGCTGTCTTATTAGACCAGGCTATCCAATCTCATATCCAAGGATTGTCAGTCATTACAGTCAAAATTTATGATTTATCAGGCAAGACTGTTTTTTCTACGGACAAATCGCAAAATCGACAAAACAAGAGTTGGGGGCAAGGTTTCTTAGCGGCGAAAACTGGACGAGTTTTGACTCAATTAGATAATCAAAGAACTTCTAAAACAATTGCCGGGAATATTAACCACCGTGATCTCTTATCAAGTTATATTCCTATTTATAGTCAAGATAATCCTGCAAAAATTGCAGGCGTATTGGAATTATATAATGATGTTACTCCTCTAATTGAGCGTAGGAAGATAACCCAGAGAAATATTATGTTGGGTGCAGCTTCAATTCTGGGCTTACTTTATTTGGCTCTATTTGGCATAGTGAAAAGAGCAGATAGAATAATTGGGATTAAACATCGAACCTTAAAGCAATCTAAAACAAAATATAAACAGCAAGCCAAATTGGAAGCGATCGCTGCGGATCAAAAGCAGACAATAGCAAATATTACTCATAAAATCCGCCGCTCCCAAGATATCGAGACGATCTTTAAGATCACAACTCAAGAAATACGAACAACCTTAAATAGCGATCGCGTCATAATTTATCAATTTAATCCTGACTGGACTGGTCAAATCGTCGCCGAGTCAGTCAGTGGGGGATGGGTTTCCTTGTTAGTTGAGCAAAATCGCAATGAAGTCATCGGCAACGATCATCTTAAGCAGGATCGCTGTCTGCTCCGAGACTGGCTACAAGGACAAAAAGCTGACATTGCTGAAACAGATAGTTTCTTTCAGGAAACTCAGGGAGGGAAATACTCTGAAGGACAAAAATTCACTGCTGTAGATAATATTTATACCCAAAACTTTGATGAATGTTACCTCAAGTCGCTGGAAAAATACCAAGCTCAGGCCTATTTGATCGTTCCAATTTTTCTCGACTCAAAAAAACTTTGGGGCCTACTCGGAACATATCAAAATGATAATCCAAGAGTTTGGCAGGATTCGGAAATCGATCTCATGCAAAAAATTGTCAATCAATTAGCGATCGCTCTGCAACAATCAGAATATATTGACCAGCTCAAAAACCAAACTCGAAATCTGGAAATAACTGTCAAAGAGCTCACTCTAGCCCAACAACATTTAATTCAACAGGAAAAACTCGCGGCCCTAGGTCAATTAATAGCAGGGGTGGCCCATGAAATTAATACTCCTTTAGGAGCCATTCAAGCTTCTGCGGGCAATAACGCCAAAGCTTTGATCGAAGTGATTGCCGAACTACCTCAGTTATCTAAACATCTTAGTGAACAGGAAATAGATATTTTTTTTCAATTACTAGATAGAGTCATCATGAGCAAACCATTCTTCTCATCTAGTGAAAAACGTCCTCTCAAGCGCCAGATTTTAAAACAACTCAAGGAACAAAAGATTGACAATGCCAGAAATATTGCAGACTTACTGATTGACATTGGCATTTATAACAAGATTGATTTTTCCTTGCCTTTGCTTAAACATACCCAAGTAGATTGGATTTTGGATTTGGCCTATAACCTTACGCGTCTATTTGTTAATAATCAAAACATTATTAATTCAGTAGAAAAAGCTGCCAAAGTTGTCTTTGCTCTCAAAAACTATGCCCATTTCGACACTAGTGGACAAAAGAAATTGCTCAACGTAAAAGATGGCTTAGAAACTGTACTAGAAATTTACCATAATCAACTAAAACGTAACATTAATGTCCTACGGGATTACCAAGATATCCCCAAAATCTGGGGTTATCCTGATGAACTGATCCAAGTCTGGACTAATCTGATTCATAACGGCATCCAGGCCATGGGAGAGCAAGGTCAGTTAGTTATTAGTACCAAAACAGAAAATGATGGAGTAAAAGTAATAATTAGCGATTCAGGCCACGGTATTTCCACCGAGATTCAAAACAAAATCTTTGAGCCATTTTTTACCACTAAAGCAATTGGGGAAGGAAGTGGTTTGGGATTAAGTATCAGTAAAAATATTGTTGATAAACATCAAGGAATTATTGCCGTTGAGAGTAAACCAGGGCAAACTATATTTAGTATTTGGCTACCTATCAACCAAGATAGTAATAAACAACCAACAATTAGCAAACAACTCACTCAAAATTAATGTCGGAATCTGCAATTCTTTGCGTTGATGATGAAGCCATCATCTTAGATAGCTTAAAAGAGCAACTTAAGCGTAAGTTTGGTAATCGTTTCATTTATGAAATGGCGGAAAGTGCTGATGAGGCTTGGGATGTTATAGAAGAGTTGGAAAATGATGATATCGAAGTTATTGTCGTTGTCTCTGACTGGTTAATGCCAGGGACCAAAGGAGATGAATTCTTAATTCAAATTCATCAGCGTTTTCCTCAGCTGATTAAGGTCATGTTAACTGGACAGGCTGACTCAACTGCTATTGAGCGAGCTCGCCAAGAAGCAAATCTTTATGCTTGCTTATATAAACCTTGGACAGAAGAAGATTTGTCGGAAATTATCAACTCCGCACTAAGTTCAAAATAGAGGTAACATTCTTAATAGTATGAGTAGAGCTGCAATTATTTGCGTCGATGACGAGGAAATTATTCTCACTAGTTTAGGAGAGCAACTAAAACGAAGTCTGGGGAAATATTACGATATAGAATTGGCCTCCAATGGCTCAGAAGCCCTGGAACTTTGTGGTGAATTGGAAGCAGAAGGAATAACCATTGCTTTAGTTATTTCAGATCAAATGATGGCAGGAATGTCGGGAGATGAATTTTTAATTAAACTTCATGAAGACTATCCTAAAACACTGAAAATTCTCCTAACAGGTCAAGCCAGAGCTAATTCTGTGGGGAATATAGTCAACAAAGCAGCTCTTTATCGCTATATTACCAAGCCCTGGGATGAAACAGATTTAATTTTAACTGTCAAAGAAGCTCTAAGGCGTTACGGACAAGAAGAGCAATTGGTTAGGCAAAATATTTTGTTGCAGCAAACCAACAATAAACTATCTCAATCTCTTGATCTGTTATTGGCAACTTTTGATGCTGCCGATGATGGTATTTTGGTCCTAGACAAACAAGACAAGGTAGTAATTTTTAATCGGCAATTTGCTTCTTTTTGGCAAGTTGGGCCAGAGTCTATGATGAGGGATAATGAGCAAATTTTGAGTTTGATGTCAGCTCAGCTTATTGAACCGATTGCTTGCGATCGCGAAATCAAACATACTGAATCTGATAGTCATAAATTTGACCTTTTAAAATTGCATAATGGTAAGATTTTTGAGTTTTACTGGCAAATCCAAAAGTTAGAAGGAGAAGTGGTTGGTGAGGTATGGCGATTTCGCGATGTCACTGAAAAAGAACATGCTAAAGAGAGGGAGCGCAATAAAGCACTCCATGATACTCTAACCCAATTACCTAAGCGGACAATTCTTACTTGTCAATTATCTGAAGCCATAACAAAAGCTCAGCAAAATTCTCATATGCTGGCGGTAATATTTGTCGATTTAGATCGCTTTAAAATTATTAACGATACTTTGGGTCATCACATAGGCGATTTGTTATTAAAGAAAGTAGTACAACGACTTCAATATTGCCTTCGAGGAGAAGACTTAATTTCTCGTTGGGGAAATGACGAATTTTCTATATTGTTACCTCAGATTCAAGATCGCAAAATCACTGGTGAGATCGCAATCAGAATTTTAGAAAGCTTAAAATCACCTTTTAAGATTGACAAACCAACCAATGCTGGAGAGAGAAGTTTATCTGCGAATAATAGAGCTCAAAAAACTTCGATTTCCTCCGATGAGCAAGAACCAGAAGGGAAAGTTGAAGAGAGATTGATTCATATTACTGGCAGCATTGGGATTGCTATTTATCCAGAACATGGAGAAGATGCCGAAACTCTCCTAAAAAATGCCGATGCAGCTTTGTCCCAAGCCAAACAACTTAGTAATAATAACTATCAATATTATGATTCCTCTCGTAATTATCAAGCTCGCAAATTATTGATTGTAGAAAATCTTTTACGTTCTGCATTAAAACAAGATGAGCTTGTACTTTACTATCAGCCTATAGTTAATATTATTACCGGTAAAATCGCCAAAATGGAGGCACTTTTACGCTGGAAAAATCCTCAGCTAGGATTAGTTTCTCCCAATATTTTTATTCCTTTAGCAGAAAACAATGGCGAAATCATTCCCATTGGAGAATGGGTCTTAAAAACCGCCTGTGCTCAAAATAAAATTTGGCAAGATATAGGATTATCTCCAATCAAAATTTCAGTTAATTTGTCGGTAAAGCAGTTTCAACAAGCAAACTTAGTGGCGATAATTGCTGATATTTTAGAGCAAACTCAACTGGCTCCAGATTATTTAGAATTAGAGATTACCGAAAGTGTAACCATGAATGATACGGCATCAGCTAAAGCCATTTTGGGTGAACTTTTTGATATGGGGATCTCTTTATCTATGGATGATTTTGGCACTGGTTATTCTTCTTTGGGATATCTCAAACAATTTCCTTTTAGTACTCTTAAGATAGATCGTTCTTTTATTAAAGATTTAAACTCTTCTTCTGCAGATCTTGCGATTATTGATGCAATTTTGACTTTAGGTAAAGGGCTAAATCTTAATGTCATCGCAGAAGGTATCGAGACAGAAGAGTTAAAAGATCTTTTGCAAGATTTAGGTTGTGAATATATTCAGGGTTATTTATTTAGTAAACCTTTGCCTGCGATCGCAGCCACAAAATTATTAAAATCCAATATGCTTTTGAGACAAGAGATATCTTAAAATTAATTAATTATTTTCTAAGACAAAAATCTGGGTAAAATAATATTCTCCTCGGGAGTTTTGGGCAACGCCCATCCCTGTCAAATTATAGTCACCAATTATATTTTTATAATGACCAGGACTTTTGAGCCAACCTTCCACCGCGCTGGTTGCTGGGTCCCTATATCCCTGATTATAAGCTACATTTTCGGCTGCACTGCGATAGGCAATTGTGGAGCCTATTAATTTTATCCGTTGTTCAAATCCTTCATGACTAAAAGGGGACTTTCCTTGCGCCATATTTTGACTATGAATTCTGGCTTGTTCACTAATACTCTCGTTTAAGGTTAGAGGCGGCAAATTTTTAGATTGGCGATATTGATTTACTTGTTGATGAGCTAATGAGGCTAAGGAATCAAGATCCTGATTATTATTGACAATCAAATTATTTTTCTCAATTGTTGGAATAATTTCTGAGCTCTCGAAATTTTCTATAGTCGTAATTTCTGGGCTTTGAATAACATTATTCTTTGACTCAAAGGTACAGCCAGCCAAGGCAATTATTCCCGCCACGGTAAAAATAGATGTTATAAAATTTTTGTTCATGAGGATTGTCAATTGATAACTAATAATTGTTAAAGCGGTTTTTGATTAGGAACCCCTACCGCACGAGGATATTTATGGGCAATAGGAGAATGCTTGCGCAGATAAATACAATGGCGAATACTTTCTGTGATAGGGGTTTTTTGGGCATGAATTAATTCAATTTTACTGCCCAATTCACTGACAGCTGATTCCAAATTAAACGTATCTTCCTCTTCCCAATGTCCTCGATAAAGAATTGCTAACCCGCCAACCTTTACCAAGGGCAAAATATATTCGGCACAGACAGAAGGCTTGCCCACCGCTCTAATCAACGCCAAGTCGTATGATTCTCGGTAATGGGGATCTCTTCCAATAGTTTCGGCTCTTTCCACCAAAGCATAAAGGTTTTTGAGTCCAAGCTGAGCAATTGTCTTCTCAACAAAGGCAATTTTTTTATGGGTTGAATCAACTAGTGTAAGTTTCCAATCAGGATTTGCGATCGCAACTGGCAAACCAGGAAACCCAGCACCAGTGCCAATATCAATAACTTGTCGTGGAGAATCTGGGATCGCCAGTTTGTCTTCGGTGTTCAATATCGCCACTCCCAACAAAGAATCCCAAAGATGCTTTTCCCAAAAGTCCTCAGGAGTCGTGATCCGAGTCAAATTATGTTTGCGATTACCGATAATTATCGCCTCATATAGTTTTTGAAATTGAGTTAACTGGCGATCGCCTGGCTGCCATTGAAGAGTAGCCTGCCATAAATCCAACATTGCAGGCAATTGCTCAATCATAATCAAGTCCTCATCCTTCATCCTTCATCCTTTTAAAAATCCTCATCCCTTAGCATAAAGTTTCTCAGGCTCAATACTAGTCATTGTGCCATTTCTGATCGTCCAGCAGCGATCAGCTATCTTGGATAATTCCCCAGGATCGTGAGTTACGATAAGTAAGGTCCAATGAGCTTTCAGTTTGGCAAGTAGTTGAGCTAGATTAATCCGCATTGACCAATCTAATCCCGCAGTAGGTTCATCTAGCAAGAGAATATTCGGTTGTCGAATCAATTGTACTGCTAGAGAAAGCCGACGTTGTTGACCACCACTCAATTCATGGGGAGAGGTATTAAGAGAAAGATGATCTAATCCAACTTCTTGCAATGCTTTGTGAACTCTTTCCGAGCCTAATTCGGGATGCCCTAAACGTAATTCTTCCAGTATTGTGTTGCCACAAAAATGCCTTTCGGGAAACTGGAAGACTAATCCTGCTAATCCTTGTAAGTGGAGAGTAGTCAATTCGCGATCGCGCCAATAAATGCCTCCTTTCGTTGCCTCAGCTAACCCGGCCAAAAGCTCTAATAAGGTACTTTTTCCTGAGCCACTAGGGCCAATAATTAAACCTAATTCTTGCGGTGCTAGTGTTAGGTTAATTGATTGGAGAATTGGCTTTTCTGTTGCAGGAGGATGATAAATTAAATTTTTTATAGATAACATTTTAGATAAGGGATGAGGGATGAAGGATAAGGGATGAGGGATGAGGGATAAGGGATGAGGGATGAGGGATGAGGGATGAGGGATGAGG